>JBIKYZ010000001.1:0-90449 GCA_044354985.1 Pseudanabaena sp.
TTTATTAACTCTGGCTCTATGTTGGGCTTTTTCTTCTGGGCTTTGGCTTGCTCAACTCAATCCCCTCAAACCTAAAAAGCACGGTCGCTTACCTAAAAGCATTTTTCGTCGTGGCTTTGATTTCCTGGGTCACTTCATCTTTGACCTTCATCTCAATTCCGAGGCTTTCTTCAACTCCATTAAATTTTTGTCCTGTACTTAGGTAAATTGCTGTAATTAGAAGCCAATTTTTTATGGCGAGGCTTCACCTCGCCATAAAAAATTGGCTTCTTTAACGATGTAATTGCACAGTTCTACCATTGATAGGCTGAAGAGGACGCGCATCAACTTGATAAATTTTAGCAAATGTTTCGACTTGTTCTTTAGAGACAGTAATTGGCTCTACAAATAGATTCCAGCTAACTCCTTCACTGCAAGGCGGGGTAGTGAGAGAACCCATATAGCTAAAATAAGATTTTTTACTCGGTAATAAATTAGATGCATTAATCAGGCGATCGCTAACTGTATTCGTTGCTCCAATATCAGGAATCTGTTTCCAAATTTCGGCTATTAGAGGATTTGCAATACCTTGATTGAGCATAACTCCCACTACCGCAAGTTGCCCTGCTTCATTGCGATGGACTAGATGCAGTTCCATTGGCGAAGCTTTGTCATTAATATTATGTTCACTTGGAGTATGAAAATGAAACTGAAGCAATGCATATTTTTTGCCATTGATCGTAACCGTACTACCTTGAGCGTAGTTCACTTGAATCGTATGACCATTATTGACAACTTCTAAAGGAGATGGTTTGTAGTCAAAATCAATTTTTGCAGGACTATCTTCTACAGTATTTATGATATTGATCGGGGATTGATCTCTACCTAATTCACAAAGTGCAAAATCTTCGCTGAGTTTCCCCCATTGAGTTGGATTTTCTGTGCCTCCATAACTCCAATGTGTAGAGCTGACAGCGGCTAAAACAGGTAAGGATATTAGTAATGTTGTCACTATCGTGATCGCTAGGAGCAAAATCACATGCTTTACATGACTCGTATTAAGTAATTTCATTAGATTTTTTACACTTTCATGAATTTAGATTAGATATATAAGCTTTGAAAATACATACAAAGCCATTTTTAAAGTTATTTGTAATCCTTTTGCAAGTAAAAGGCTGTGACTATAGCTCTAATTACGAAATCGATGTGCGGGCTTTCATTGTCAACAATGCTGAAAACATCAAAATCGATTTTTATATTGAAAATTGCTGTGCAAGCCACTATAAAATGAAATAAGTAGTTATTTAAAAATCACAATAAATTAATTTATGTCGCTAACGCCTGCTTTATTTGGTCAACTCGCACAAGCAATGGGCATATTTGTATTGGTCTGTGCCTTAATTACAGGGCTAGCCGTAACATTTAAGTGGAGTTGGCGCTATCGAATGGTTGGCGCAACCCTGTTTTCAGTTGTTTTGGTTGTCGGGCTTTTTTCTCTTAGCTTTGAGCCAATTACGCGCTCATCTATTGAAGGCGCTGTCCCATTTAAGCTTGTTTACGATCGCTTTGGTCCAAATGCCACGATTGCTGTAGCTCCAACAATTACGCCTGAACAACTTGAAGCAACTTTAAAACAAGCTAGTAGCAACCTATTTTCGTCTGGTCGTAATGCTCAAGGCGAATCGCAACTGACAATTTATGCCCGCACTGTAGTGCATCCTCGCGAAGGCGTATCTAAACCTCTATATCTAGGGCGAGTGAAGCGATCGTTAAACTTGAGGAATGATCCCAATATAGAAGTAGATATTTTTACTGATAAATTTGCTGAATTAAGTAGCTAGTCAAAGTAAAAACTAAAATTAAAAAATGCAAATCGCCCGCTACACGGGCGATTTGCATTTTTTAATTTTAGTTTTTACTATATTTTCAAGAAAGATATGCTTTAATTCTATCAATTATCTGCAAAGAAAACTCTAAAATAATCATGAGAAAGCTTTTCACTGAGACATTATCAGCATTGTTTGACTGCGCAAATCGCATCAGTGAATCCGAATCGTTAACGAAACAACAACAAGATGATATACAAAGCATTAAGTCTTTTGGGGAAACTCTAGCCAGTTGCTTTGATAATACAGAAAGAGAAGTAAGTATTCTCAAACAAAGAATTAAAAGACTTAATCGAACTAATCCAAGTATAGAACTTGATAATGAGGATGATACTTATACTCTAATCGCATTAATTTTTGCTCGTCTAAGACAATCAATCAATCTTGATGAATTACTAGGTAATTTTGTCTTGGAAATTCACCAACTATTGCAAAGTGATCAGGTTATTGTTTGTCAATTCACAGATCAAGATGTGCAATCAATCCAATATGAAGTTGTTAATGAGCCTCAATACTCGCTTCTTGGGCAAGTATTGCCATCAATCTATACTGATCCACAATGGCTAGAAAAATTTCAAACATCCATTAGTCAGGTCATAAATAATGTAGACAATGACGAAGTTGATTCTCTCGTTTCAACTTCACTCATGCCGTTAGGTATACATTCAGCGATAGCTATTGCTATTCCTAGCGGCAAAAAATTATGGGGACTATTAATATTACATCAATATAATATTTCATACGATTGGCGAAATTGGGAAATCGAACTGCTGGAAAAGATGGGAATTCAATTGGCAATTGCAGTTCATCAAATGCAATTATTAGTGAAGTCTGATGACATGAGAGTAGAACGAGATCAAATTATCGCTAGACTACATTATAACCAGCTCCACGACTCATTAACAGGGCTTCCTAATCGCGACTCATTTATGGATTTGCTGGACTTAGCATTTACAAAATTACAAGCTAATCCTGATTGTAACTTTGCAGTACTGTTTATTGATTGCGATCGCTTCAAATCAATTAATGATAGTTTTGGTATCGCTATTGGAAATCAGCTATTACAGGAAATTAGTAAGCGTATAGCTATGTACTGCGACACTAATATAACTATTGCAAGAATTGATAGTGATGAGTTTGTACTCTTAGTTGAGAATATCGGCACAGAAAATTTTGAGATAGAGCGTCATCTCACGCAATTAGCTGGTCAAATCTTAGAAAGTATTGGGGAACCGTTTCTTATTAATGAGTATCAAATTCTTACCTCTGTTAGTATTGGTATAGCTATTAGTGATCTTGAATATATCTTTGCAAACGAGATTTTACGAGATGCCAATGTTGCGATGCATCATTCACGAAACCTTGGTAGAGGTAAACAGGCATTATTTACAACTAGTATGAATCAAGGGGCAAAGGTTCGTTGGCAACTAGAGTCAGACTTACGCCAAGCGATCGCTCGTCAGGAATTTTATTTGGTCTATCAGCCTATAGTTTCATTACATCAACATGATTTATCAGGATTTGAAGTTTTACTGCGTTGGATGCATCCATTACAAGGACTGATTTCTCCGATGGAGTTTTTAGCGATCGCTGAAGAAACTGGAGAGATTGTTCAGATCGGTTATTGGGTTTTAGAAACAGCTTGTAGACAGTTATGTCAATGGCAACAAGAATTTCCAAACATTCCACAAATCACCCTAGCAATTAACGTTTCTACAATCCAAGTTGTTCAACCAGAATTTGTTGAAAGAATTCAATCAATAATCACAGAATATCAAGTTTTACCTAGTTTAATCAAGCTAGAAATTACCGAAACAATGTTAATGGATAACATCGAAATTTCTTCGCAAAAACTGGAGCAACTTCGAGAAATTGGCGTACAGGTTTATATCGATGACTTTGGAACTGGTTATTCTTCCTTTAGCTACCTACAAACTTTACCAATTGATGTTTTGAAAATTGATCGCAGTTTCACAAATAGAGTATCTACTGACATTAAAAGCCAAAGAATTGTGCAGTCAATTTTGCGCTTAGCGAATAATCTTGGGATGGGAATTGTCATTGAGGGCGTGGAAACATCTCAAGAGTTAGATTATTTTGAAGCGTTAGGGGGCAGTAGTATTGAAGTACAAGGTTACTTTATTTCGCATCCTTTAGATAGTGAAAAGGCAACTCAATGGATTCAATCAACAACTTACTCCCTTCCCAGTTAATAATAATTAGTGCGTGCCTTCGACGCACCACTAATTATTATTAACTGGGCAAATGGCGGCGCGAAGTGTCGCCATTTGCCTTTTTTAGGGATCAATTGACTGATGATTTTGCAACCAGTCTTGAATTTCTTGTACGAGCCAAGCAGTTTCTAACTCGGTTAGTTTGTCATCACCAAGCATAAACCTATTATTTTGTACTTGAATAGCTACTGAGCCTTTAGTTTTATTTGACATACTTGTGTAAATGTACTCAAGCTGATATATCCCAAACTTTTGGACATAATGTTGCCATCCAAAAGTTCTCTTACTGAGTCTACAAGTACGCTCGGACAAATCGACTGAGAAAAATATTGTTGTGAAGCTTTTAATGACTTGAAAATAAGCAAGATAAATCACAATCATAAATATCATGATTGCCGTCACAAAATTTGCATTTGCCATAAAAAATGCCAGTGGAAGCATTCCAAATAATGCCAATGATGCCAGCAACACCGAAACAATTTTTCCGCCAAATAGGGAACTGGGAATGGTGACTACTAATTTTGTTGGAAATCGCCAAATTTCAACTCTGCTATTAAATGGTTGAGGAATTTTAATTTGACGGCTGTTGGCTTTTGGTTTAGTAATTTGCTCTGGATCTTGATACAGAGCTTCGAGCGCTTCTTTTGCTGAGGCAAAACGCCGCTTGACGGATGGAGCCGTCATTTTTTGTACCCAATCTATAAGTTGAGGACTAGCACCAGAGCGATCGCGAAATTGAATATTCAAATCATCATCTTGGGGTAGCTCCGCAGGCGAAATACCTGTAAGTAAATGGATAGCAGTTGTCCCCAAACCATATAGGTCAGAAGCAGGTACTGATCTGCCCCCATACTGCTCCATCGGTGCATAGCCATAGGTTCCAACTACTGTAAATGTCTTGCCCTCGGCAGACGCTTTATCCTGTACTGCGCCAAAATCGACCAGATAAATTTCTTGGCGATCGCTCCAGATCAAATTACTTGGCTTGATATCGCGATGCAGCACAGGTGGATTCAATCCATGTAAATAAATCAAAATCTCTAGAGTGTCAATGACTATATCTTCTACCTGTAGCTCAGTAAATTTTTGTCCCTGCACTAATAATTCCTTGAGGGAGGCTCCCTGAATATGTTCTTGGACAAGCCCAAACCAAAGCGATCGGTCGTCGATCGTAAAATAATCGCGATATTTAGGGATACGGGGATGATTTAGCTGCTTCAGGACTTGCGCTTCACGCTCGAATAGCTTTAAGTCTTCCCACTGCACATCACCGCCAAAAGTGAGTAATTTGACGACAACAAATTCACCATTTGCTTCTAAATCCTTTGCCAGCCAGGTTTGTCGCCCAAAGTTAAGCCCTAACTGACTTTGCAATTGATAGCGCTCTTTGAAGATTTCTTGTGACTGCGGCATAAATATACACTGCTTGTTGCACGATTTTAGCGCGATTTCATGAAAAAAGAAGGTATGCATTGCATACCTTCTTTTTTTGAATAACTCCCCAGGCGGGATTCGAACCTGCGACCGATCGGTTAACAGCCGATTGCTCTACCACTGAGCTACTGAGGAATGTAGCTATTTCGCTTTGTCAATGACTTCAGCGTTAATAACTATAGCGTATAAGTGCCGCGATCGCGCAACCTTTTTAAAAAGTTTTTTTATGCTCCTTTCCCACCCCAAAAATAGACGTTATACCAAAACGCAAAATGGCTACGCCATTTTGCGTTTTTAAAATCCTTACAGGGTTTGTTTTTTAATTCGCAGAAGTGTGCATACACTAAAATTGCGGTGTTGTGCAATCTGTCAGCATATGCTTTCATCAGTATTACTAAAGTTAAACATGGGTTTGAGTATGAAAAGATCAGCCTCTTTTGCTGTTGGCTTAGTTTTATTGACTGTGAGCGCTTGTACTCCATCTACACCAAGTAGTGAAACTGCAAGTCCCTCCAAACCAATAGCAAGTAGTGAATCCGCAAGTCCCTCCAAACCAATAGCAACGAATACAAGCTCTTGGTATGAATATAACTCTGAGGCTGGGAAATTTACTGTGCTAATGCCCAACAAACCACAGGAGAAATCTGAGTCGCGAAAAACTGATATAGCAACAGTCAAGATGAATGTAGCGATTTCTGAGTTTAATCAAGCAGCCTATTTTGCTAGCTATGCTGACTTCCCAGAAAAATTTCCTGATGGAGAGATCGAGCCACGCTTGAATGAAGCCATGAAAGGCATTGTCGGTGGTTTGAAGGGTAAAGTCACTACTTCAAAGGAATCCAAGCTTGGTAAAGCTACATGTCGTGATTTTGAAGCCACTGGCAAAATACAGGCTATTGATGCACTATTCAAAGGACGCATTTGTCTTAATGACAACCGTCGTTTTTATCAAATGTTTGTATTAGCCCCTGAAACCAAATTCTCGAATACTGATGTCGATCGCTTCATCAGCTCTTTTAAAATCAAAGATTAAATTAAAGAGACGCTTTGCGTCTCTTTAATTTTTAGCATCTGAACCGAGAGAAATAATCATGGAGCCAATCACTACCGCGATCGCGCCCGTATAGCCCAACAAACTTAGCGGCGATGGTGTTAAAAATTGCGGAACAAAACTTGGCAAGATCGCTGAAGCGGCTAAGGTAACGAGAGGCGCAAGAGTAATCACTGCACTGACACGCGAGGCTTCCCAATGTTCAAGAGCTGCCGCAAATGCCCCGTAAGCAATCAAAGTGTTAAAAGCGCAAAAGATGAGAGCTACTAAGGGCAATCCTGACAGAGTAAATAGTCTCGTAGGATGTGCCATTGGGGCAAATAGAGTTGCTGCGCTGAGATACAAACAGAGCAATATCGAAGTCGAAGGCAGATTAAGTAATAATTGCTTTTGGGCAAGCCCATAAAATGCCCAAACGATCGCTCCTAGGACTAGAAGCATATTGCCCAACATATAGGTGTCAAAACTGGTAACCAACGATCGCACTTGGTCATGGGAAAACAGCAGCAGCCCAAAAACCAGAATTGCGACACCTCCCCATTGCCGATAGTTGTATTTCTCTTTAAATACAACTAATGAAGCCATTCCCATCATCACAGGTGCAATTTGGGTAATTACTTGAGCATTATTGGCTGAAGTCTTGCCTACACCGATTAAAAATAAAATATAGTTGAGTGACAGTCCGCCAACGGCTACTAAAAATAAGGGTAAAGAAATTTTCTGCAATTGTTGCCATGTTGGTAGTTGTTGGCGTAGCGCTAAGTATCCTCCTAGGAAAAACCCTGAAACAGTAAATCGAAACCAAGTAACTGTAAAAGGATCTAACTCTTGGAGAACGATCTTGAGTGCGATCGCCAAAAATCCCCATAGTAAGACTGTCAGTAACGATAGCGCCAGACCTAAACGCGATCGCCCAGAAACTTGATGTAAAGGCATCGAAGAAGGCATTGAAATTTGGTCTCCTAAAATTAAGAAGGGCGCAATGCGCCCTTCTTAATTTTAGGCAAACATCTCGACACTAGAGGAGTAAATTGGCTCCACATGAATAGCAATAACGCGCTTAGGTCGGACTAGCAAAATTTCATTTAGTTCGGCTCTTACGGGAATAGGCATAAGATCATCTTCATTTGCCTTAGCCTTAAATTGCGATGCGTACCAAGTTTTGACTTCTTCGATGGTTGTAAATTTTGTGGTGACTTCCTGTCCGCCTTCTAATTTTAAATGCACGATGTATTCGTTGGGCTTTCTGGGTTCTCTCGGCATCTCGATCTACTCCGTCTAAATTTCATGTAATCAAGCTGAATTATATAGTAAATCACAGTAGTGGAAATTCATGAATTATCCATTACCTCTTATTTCCATGAGTGATTGTCAAGAATTTGCGATCGCACAGCAACTCGGTAATAGACTAGTTAATAACTGAGGAGATAAGGGAGTTAGGTGATGACCGCAGTAATGAGTCCCCAAAAAGAGCAAATAATTTTAAAGGGTATCCATTGGGAAACTTATAAATCCTTGGTGCGGGATTTGGAAGCACAGCCTAGTAAACGTTTGACCTATGACAATGGAGTTTTGGAGATTAGAATGCCGCTACCACCTCATGAACGTTACAAAAAATGGTTAGGGCGGTTGGTGGAAATTATCACAGAAGAGTTAGGGATTGAGATCGCGAGTTTAGGTTCTTGTACTTGGAGCCGTGATGATTTACGGAAGGGTTTGGAGCCTGATGAATGTTATTACATCCAGAATGAGGCGGCGGTGCGTGGTAAGGAAACGATAACCTTGTCGGTCGATCCACCGCCAGATTTGGCGATCGAAGTGGACAGTACGAGTAGTTCGTTAGATCGGATGGGAATTTATGCGGCGCTGGGTGTGCCTGAGGTGTGGCGTTATGACTTTAAAGTAATGACGTTTTGGGTGTTGGTGGATAGTGTGTATGTTCCCCGCGAAACTTCGATCGCTTTGCCATTGGTGACGGCTACGGCGGTGCAGGTTTTGCTGAGTGAAGCGGTGAGTATGGGTGAAACGAGTTGGGCAAAAAGGGTGAGAGCGTGGATACAAAATTAAATATAAAAGCCCAAGATCTTTACCGCCTGCTACGTGGACGATAAAGATCTTGGCTCTTCGGGGCTTAAAATTATTCGTAAATTAGTTAAAGGAATTTAGAGTGAAAATTCATAAGTGGGCGATCGCCATATTATTGTGGGGTTTCCTGTTTAGGGCTGTATGCGCTATTTATCTCAACATCGGCTTTGACGAAGCTTACTATTACCTCTACACCCAAAATCTCAACTTAAGTTATTTCGATCATCCACCATTAGTTGCATTTACAGCAGGAATTGGAATCTGGCTGACGGGTGCAGTTATACCTTTTACTATCAGGATTGGTGGCGTTTTACTCTATACAGGTACATTAATCTTCTCTTATCTAGCTAGCAAAAAGCTATTTGGCGATCGCACAGCGACTTTAACTCTGGCGATTTTGACGACAATTCCGATTTTTCAGATTGCCTTTGGGATTCTAACTCTGCCTGATAATGCCTTGATGTTTTTCTGGGCAGCTTGTTTGTGGGTTGCTGCCGAAGAATTTTTTCCATCCGATCAGACTGACAAATATCAACCGACCTATCGCCTTGCCATAATCGGTTTATGCGTTGGGTTAGCATTTTTAGGTAAATATCATGGCATGCTCTTGGGCGGAGGACTGGTACTATTTTGCTTGCTGAGTCGTCGTCACCGCAGCGCTCTGTTTTCAGTCTGGACATTGGCTGCGATCGCACTATTTGCGATCGCTATTTCTCCAGTACTGTTGTGGAATGCTCAGCATGAATTTGCCTCATTTCGCTTTCAGAGTGGGCGAGCCGTGCCGACCCAAGGATATAACCTAGAGCGATTGTTGGTAACGATCCTTCCAGCGCTAGGCTATTTATTCCCCACATTTGGGATTCCTTTATGGTGGACAAGCTTTCGCACGGCGGGGGGATTATTTAAAGCTGCGACAAAGCTAGGTAAAAGGGATGAAAATAACCATGAGCAGAATTATGAAGTAGCGATCACCGAAGATCTTCTGCGCAACAAACAATTACTCATTCTTTGTGTATCGATGCCCATTTTCTTTGGGTTTACCTTTATGGGTGGATTTATCCAAATCCTACCCTCATGGCATATGCCAGGATTTTTTGGGGCAACCCTTTTACTCGGAGAGAGGGCAGCTCAAGTGCAATTAAAGCGACCAAAATTTATTCGCAATTGGCTCTGGGGATCAGGCGTAGTGATTTTGTCTCTTATGCTCATTGGCTTGCTCCATGTGCATCTAGGGATTGCTCAAAAAGGTGGAGATGATGCGATCGCGGGTGGCTTTTGGGAAGCTAAGGATGATCCTTCTACACAAATGATCGATATTGAGCAGTTGCGCCAAGCGTTTATTGATTCGCCCGTGCTGACTGCCGAATTACAAAAATCGGATTTTGTGTTTAGCAATAATTTCTTTGTCGCGGGTCAAGTGGCGATGGCGATTCAGCCATTGGGCAAAAAAATTACTTGTTTTGATGAAGATCTGCGTGGATTTGCCTATTGGAGCAAAGCTGAAGATTTCGTTGGCAAGAGTTCTTTGTACATCACTTCAGAACAATTTATGAAGGATGAGAGATTTCCCCAACCTCTCGAAAAGTACAAAGGTTACTTTCAATCCTTAGAAAAAATTGCTGATATTCCCATTAAACGCGGAGGTCAAGCAGTCCAAATTTTCCCAGTCTATCGCGCTTCACCAATGTTAAAAGCATATCCACGCCCCTATGGATAGCTAAGAGCCCCCCGATAAAAAACAAGAGAGAACTCATCTCTCTCTTGTTTTTTATCGCAATGTAATACCAAAACACAAAGTGGTATAGCCACTTTGTGTTTTTAAAACCCTTACAGGGTTTGTTTTTTAATTCATAGAAGTGTTGTCACACTTTTGTGAATTGGTATAAAAGATAGCTAGGACAAATCAAAACCCAAATTAATAAAGGCGGAGCTTCGCTCCGCCTTTATTAATTTGGGTTTTATGCTCTAAGCAAAGCTTACATTGCTATATGTCTTGACTTGACTGGCTATAGCTACATCAAAAATTAGTGGTGTGGGACAAAGCCCCTACACCACTAATTTTTAGCTGGTAATGTCGTAGTAGCAGCTTTTAGCTCATTGAGTTTTATGTTTTGGCTACGGATGCGGCGAGATAGCAGACGAATAATATTGACAGCAATATCGGGAGTCTCATCGATCGCTTCATATAGTTGTTGCTGCGTTAGCACCAGACAATCACAACCAGAAATCGCTGTCACCGAAGCCGATCGCGGTTCCGCATCAAAAAGTGACATTTCCCCAAAGCAACTACCTTTCTCTAACAGGGCTAGTTCCTGATCCTCTGAGTGCACCCGCACTCGACCAGCAACGACTATATATAGCGATCGTCCTTCCTGACCTTCTGCAAAAATCATTTTGCCAGATGGATAGGAAACCTCATTCATGATCGAAGCAAGGCGCACCAAAAAGTCATCACGCAATTCCTTGAAAATAGGAACTCCGCGCACCAATAGTAATCGCTCAATACTGGTTAGCATCGCCTAAGACTCCCCATCCCTATTTGGTTTGCCGCTCATTCTGGCTCTTATTTCAGTATCTAAATCTTGATTGTCATGCAAATTATCACTTAGATTTAGGGTGTTTTTCCCATTATTTTGAAAGTAATAGGAAATTGCCCTCGCTTGAGCAAGCACCAAAGAATCGCGATCCTTGAGCAAATGTGGCAAAACCTTGATCAGCGATCGCGGTGAAGCGACTTGCAAATAAGAAATCACTGCCTCCCTGACAAAACCTGTGGGATGTTCTAGACATTTCAACATCGCATCCGCAGGCAATCTCCAATGCTCTGTACGCCCCACATGAAAGCAGCAAGCTAAAGTCCAATCTGATAAACAATAGCGCAAATCCACAAGTTGTTGTAAGCGCCTAGATGGTGCCATCGGTTCATAAGTATGAATGTTGGCAAGAATACTTAATTTGTCAGCGATCGAGCGATTGTCAACCACTGACAGAATAGTTTGCTTAACACTCAAGTCAACTGTATTGTCTAAAATCTCCATCCCACGAGCAAGGCTGCTCTTGGAGTCAGACAGAATATTAAAAGCCGCAGCCTGAATTGCTGATGCTGAATAAAGTAATTTCATCAGCAGAAAAATTCGCTCTAAGCTATTGATCGCTTCATTCTCTAAAGAATCGATCAATAGCCCCGCTTCTGTGCTTGAAACTTGATCAATAGACATATCTACCACTCCTGCCCAAGCCTCCGTCATAACTCCTAACTCTTGAATTACCATCTTCTCAATACCGCTGCGCCCTATCAGTTCAAGGATTGCTTCAATACCTTGCTCCTGAGGAATCCGAATCAGGGTACGCAAGATTTGTCGGCGATGTTTACCCCAAGATTTAGTTAAGTTATTGGCAAGCACCGCAATCGAGTTCTGAGAGCCAATTTCCCCCAAAATATCCCATGCAAGTATCCGCACATTGTCAGGACTGCGATCGCTAAAGGATAGCTCTAGCAATGATGGAATTGCATCATCTCCAAGAGCTACCAGTGACTCATAGGCAGCTTTGCGCGTGGCTTTATAATGTAACCCGCGAATAATCGAGGGGAAATATTCATTAGCACGGGTGGCTGCGATCGCTCTTAGCAATGCACAGCGCACCTCAATCGATGGATCTTGCAATAATTGCGGCACATAAAAACGTAAAGACTGCATGAAAGCAGCTTCTGCCAAAGCCCGACAGCCTAGAACTCTCTCAGGTTGTGATGAACTGGTGATCATATGCCGTAAAGTATTTGTTGCTTCAGCAACCTGTGATGAAGCCCCCAGCCTCATCATCAAAGCCACGGCAGTACCACGAATAATTGGATTTTGTTCGGGACCCAGATATTTCCGTAAACCATCAATATCGCGATTTTTTTCATCAGCCAGCAACACGTAGCGTAAGCATAAAGCTTGCACCTGCGGCGATGCATTAGGTGATTGCATCACCTCACGAATATAAGTTAAATATCTAGGCTCAGGATTTTCTAGCATTGCTTCTATGCTTTGCGCTTGCAAATCTGGTGTCATCTGCGACAACATTGGCGCAAGGGTTTCACCCACTGCTTGCGGCACAATTTGTGTCAACAGGTCAATACAAACTGACTGCTCAGTTTGAGTTTCGGCTCTGGTCATCGACTCCGATACCGCCCGTCTCACTTCGCGAGTATCAACAGTTAGCAGGCTCAGTTGCCCACGTTCCACACTCTGGATCAAAAGCTCCAGATAACCCCGTCGCAATAACCAAATAACTACCACCCAAACAAGAGCCACAAGCACAATAACTCCCGCAAACCAATGGGCAGAAATATCGGCACTGATACTATTACGCCTAAAAATTTCACTTACGACCCAAATCAAAACCCCTGCGCCACCTGTTGCCAAGGGATCGGCGATGCCTCTGACAAAGGATTGGATCTGGCTGCGAAATAAATCTGGTACAGCTTGAAAAAGTGTGGGTGCAGTCGCTGCTACAATCGTGAACCGAAATAGTTCATCAAAGAATTTCAGAACCACGAAGCCTGTTAACACTCCAAACGGCGCAAACCCTGCGATCGTACCTGTAATGATGATGCCTATAGGTGGCATCAGAACCGCAAAAAATACGCCAATTCGTTCAATAATTCGACTAGAGCCAAAAAGCTGAAGAGCAAGCTTAAAGACTCCCATAATCCCACCAAAAATCCCCAGAAAGCTACCGATCGCCTCTTCAGTTTTGAGATGAATTTCCAGTTGGGTCTGATACTGAAACTCAATCATGAAAAATAAAACTTGGGCAGCTATAAAGAATCCAAACAAGAGCCAAACATACTTGCGGATGTTACCTTTGAGAGTACGGGTAGAAATTTCGCGATCTTCTTCACTGTTATAGACAGAATTAGGAAAAGCTTGTTTATAGCGGGTACTTAAATAAAACAGTACGCAAGATCCGATCGCTAACATTAAACAGGTTGCAAGAGTCATATTTGCCGCCCCACCGCCCCAAGCCACCAAAAATGGATAGGAAAAACCACCCACGATTTCGGCAACAATAATTCCTGTACTAATTAAGGGAAAAGCTCGCTTAATTTCCCGAATATTAAATAATTGGTTTGCCGCAATATCATTATTGATATTGCTAAGTACATAAATGCCCTCAACCCATAGGCGAATTCCAAATACAGCCGCCATATATGTAAATGTGCCTTTTTGCATCAGCCCCATCCATGCGAAGGGCAATGGCAATGCAAGCAAGCAAGAAATTCCCAGCATCACCCAACGCAAAGGAAATAGTTTTTGCAACCACGAATAAAAAACCCCAAAAGCTGTCACCACAAAGGCGGTAGCAATATATACCCAAGTCAGTTTCTCGGCTGTATAGGCTTCGAGAAATAGGGTAGAACTAGAATATTCAAGCCATACCGCTCCAATCGAAGTTGCGCCGTAAAATAAAAACATCAAAAAAGTGCGCTCAGCTTCGTCTGGACGCAGGTTGACGATTTTTAGAAATCGGCGCATCGAAGAATTAGAGTTAGGAATGACGGGTGCAGTCATCTGGGTTATTCATGGATGATGGCGATCGTTTTGACGATATGGTACTACAAGAACGCAAATCTGCAATGACAGCTATTTCGCCAATTACTTCAATTTCGCAAGGACATCTCAATATCTGGGAAATTTGTCGGCGTAGATATCAATATAGTTTTTTAGAGGAATTAAGTTTACCTGAAGCTGATTTGCAGCGCAAAAAAAATTTGCTGTTAGGGTCAAATTTTCACTTACTGATGCAGCAAAAAGAGCTAGGGCTGGATGTATCGTTACTAGCGAGTAGTGATCCGAAGTTGCAATCGTGGCTAGATGCCTTTGAGCATCAGCCTCCAGAAATGATTGATGGCGATCGCCTCTGCGAACATCGACGCACATTAGAAAGGCAAATCGAAATGTGGGTGCATCATAGTCAGAATAGCGATCGTGGTCAAGCGTATTTTGTCTTAACTGCAATTTACGACTTTTTGATCTTGGGAGATCGCCAAGCGCAAATCCTTGATTGGAAAACCCATCAAGTTGCGATCGCTGCGGAAAAACTAAAAACCAATTGGCAAACCCGACTTTATCTATATCTACTAGCTAAAACAACTAGCTATGCACCTGAACAGTTATCAATGACCTATTGGTTTGCCAATACCGCCGAATCAGTGATCATTTCCTACTCGCAGATAGAGCATGATCAAACTGAAAAAAAATTACTGCATATTCTTGGACAGATCGCCCAAGCTCAAGACTATCCAAAATTAGCAGTTGATAGTTCTGAATGTGTTTATTGCGAGTTTCGCGATCGCTGCGATCGGGGAGATATGTTGAGTAACCATGTATCAGGTAATATCGCCGATATACCCGAAGTCACGTTTTAAATAGGTAAGGATAGACGGCGCGAAGCGCTGTCTATCCTTACCTATTTAAAACGTTTGATTTTGAGAAAGCTTTGAAGTATTCTTGGGTATGAATAAAGAACCAAATTTTGCGGCACGGCTTCGTCGTGCCACAAAATTTGGTTCTTTATAGGATTGTTCGTTTGGAGAAATATCTGTGGCTAAGCAACCAGTTCCAACAACAGAAAAATCCTCACCTCAGGATGGCTTACAGATACAACTTCAATCGCTGCTGAAGCAAAACAAGTATCGTCAAGCTTTAGAAAAGATTCAGAAGGCTCAAAGATCTCAACCTGACTTAAAGATTACTCCTTCTGAGGCGGAAGTTTGGCTGCTCATGGGCAAAGAGGAATTTCATAAGGGAGAATTTAAAAAAGCCGAAACCTCATTGCAGCATTCTTTGCAATTGGGGATAGTGGGAGAAACGCATTATTGGCTCGCTAAATGTTTGCTCGCGAGAGATCAGCTTGATCAGGCGATCACCTTAATTGGCAATGCTTTCGACAATGGGAGTTTACCCAATCAGTACAGCATTTGCTATGCCAAACTCTTATTATTGAAAGGCGACACCGCAACAGTTGAACAGTTGCTAAGCAAAAAGTCTAAACGTTTTTTTGTCGCTCAGCAGCAATGGATTCGCGGTGTTATAGCATTGAAAGCAGGATATCCTGAAGCAGCATTATCGTCTTTTGAAAAACTAAAATCCCCTCTAACAGCAGGCGATCGCCCTGATATCTGGCAAGTTTACACACTTCAGCTTATGCAGAATTGGGAAGCCGCCGCGAAAAAACTGAAACTGCAAAGTCAAAATTTAATTGGAGGAGCAGCCATGGTGGGATCTTTATTTGGGAAACCAACTTATGCCTATCATCCGATGTTAACGCGGTTAGCCCTCTGGCAGAAGTGCAAAACTGGACAACCTTCCATAAAAAGTATGTCCTTAAATCAAGATTACCAAGCTTTTATGGAGATGGCGAATGTTTTGGCGATGCTGGAACTGATTGACGCAGATGATCCGCACAATGCCGCCCATGCATTACTGAAAATTGATCGCCGTTCTAAGCAATTCCCTGAGTTAGAAGCCCTACGCCCAACCCTATTAACAATGGCTGGACAACAATCAATGGTTCAAGGGGAAATAGATTGTGCTTGCACATTTTGGCAGTTAGTATATCGAGAGCAGCCCTTTCAACCACAACTAGCTCTTAATCTGATGAAGATGCTAGATCTCAATGAAGGCTACCAAGAGCTACAACAGTTAATCACTAAGCTAATCAGATGGCTGGAACAAGAGATTAAGCAACATCCTCAAGACTGGTCAGAAACTCGCCGTAAAACCACCCTAGCCTATGCCCATTGCCGATTAGCAGATACTTGGATGGCGATGGGGCGATCTCGAACGGCTCTAGGAGCGCTCCAATCTGCCGAACGTATTTGGCGAGAATCTCCTGAAGTCAAAGGGCGCTATGGGCTAATTGAGTTGGTGGAAAAGAATTACGACAAAGCGACTCATATGCTCACCGAAGCGTTAGATGAAGGATGTCGCTCTATTGAAGTTTATAGCGCCTTAATCAAAACTTGGAAACATTTGGGTAAATCCGAAACTGCATTCGAGATCCGTCGGCGTTTTGGCAAGAATTTTGGCGATCTCAGCCCTGAAACAGAAGTGGAAATGTTGCCTTGGGTTGATGCTCTGTCTACCCGTAGCTATCAATTTTTTAGCCGTTTGGTCAAGGATGCCAGCGATCGCGACCCAGCCATATGCGCCTGTCAGATTTTTGTGGAGGCGGCTCAAGGAGAAACGAAAGCAGGCGATAAGATTATCCTCAACCAAGCACAAGCTAAGCAAAGATGGGATGCTCTTTTGCAAAGACTATCGGCTAAAGACCAAGTACCAACATTGCAAGCGATCGCGCTGTCAGTTCAACTTTTTGCCAAACGCGAAAAGGGGATTGCAGCGCTGATCACCCAATATATGCTTAAGCTGTTTGATCTAGGAGCTGAACAACCTGCCGCCAGAGAAGCGCATCTGGTGATCCTCGCGCTCAAAGAGCGTGACCTCAAAAAGCTACAAATTCCTTTCCTAAATTACCTCAGTACAACACCGCAACCAAGTAATGCTCTAGCCCTAATTCAGCTACAATTACGGCGCTATGCGGATTTTATGCAGAATACAGTTTTACGCTCCATGCTAGAAGATGCCCTGAAGCGAGAACCTCAAAATCCACTGCTGCTGCTTGCCAAAGCTACAACTTACGATGGTAATCCTCAAAAATATGAGGAGTTGCGGCAACAAGGATTTGAGATTGCGCGGCGCTTGCAAGATGCTAGAGCGTTGCAAGCATTCCGAGAAGAAGGTGCTTACCTTAGCTCTCAGGAAGTACAGCAGTCTTTCCCATCACCTGAGAGTTTCGACAATCTCGATATTGAGAATTTAGACGATATGCTAGATGCGATGATTCGCAACATGTTTGGAGATAAAGTTCCTCCAAATGAGTTAAAAAGAATGCTCCCAGAAATGAAGAAAATGATGATGAATAATATGCCTGATTTTGGTGACTTTGATGATGATGACGACGATCCGCTCAAAGGCATTTCCCTCAGTTATAAAAAGACTTCAAAGCGCCGTCGTAGATAAGATGTACATAATTCAAACCCGTAAAGTTTCGCCCCTGCGGGGCGAAACTTTACGGGTTTGGATAACAAACTCCAAAATCCATAAAAATTTAGCTATGACTTCTTCCCACAATCGCCTGGGCGTTTCTCCCACCGCCACTCCCGTTGAAATTAAAGCAGCGTACCATGCCAAATTAAAAGAATTCCCAGCCCACAGTCACCCTGAGGAATTTAAAGCTATTCGTGTAGCTTACGAAGCTATTCGTAAAGGCGAATCATCGCCAGTTGATGATTTCTTCTTTATGGTTCGTCCGTTGGAAGCAACACTCAATCCTAATGATTTAGAAGGTTTGAGGCAACGGGTACGCGATCGCTTAGAAATAAGTTTAGACGAATTAATTCGAGAAACCTTTTGAATTGGGTGATTTGAATTGGGTGATTGGTAATGGGTAAACTAATCCCCAATCCCTTACAGTATCAAGCAAAATTTATAATGAACAGTCAGTCAAGCATGATCGATAAACAAGCACTATTTGAAAAATTTCTCACGGTTATCGAGACTCCACCACCATTACCTGAGTATTTAGGAGAGCCTCCCGAATCAGTGACAGAATTTGACCCATATCAAATGGTAGCGGAATGGATAGCCCTGCGACAGGAGGTAAAGCAGCAAGGAAAACTTTTTCAAGGGGCATCTAACATACTCCAAGCAGCATTGACAGAGCTCCAGTCAGACAAAGCATCTCTGCAACAACAGCTAGCGATCGCTCAACAGCAGGAAATGTCTCAAGATGATCGCAAAGCGCTATGGCGCGATTTGATTGGGGTCGTAGATGCGCTTGATCGAGCTTGTAACCATTGGCAAGCACAGATTGCAGATCTAGATCTCGCTCAAACGAATTCGGCAAATCACCCTCAATCTTTATGGCAAAAGTTGATAGGCAAGACTCCAGATTCTGGCAAAAGCTTATCTTCATCCTCGATTCGTGAGATCTTAGTCAGCGATCAGCAGGGTGTCGAGCTAATTCGGCGATCGCTGTTTGATGTGTTACGCCAACGTCAAGTATTGCCGATCCTAGTCCTTGGCAAGTCTTTCGATCCGAAAACCATGTATGCGGTTGGTCGTCAGGTAACAACAGAATTCCCAGAAAACACCGTCATTCAAGAGGTGATGCGAGGGTATATGTGGGGAGAGCAAGTCCTGCGAGAAGCACAAGTGATTGTCGCCGCAAAGTAAAAAATAGTGTTTTTTACTTTGCGGTATTACCAAAACTACAGAAATTAAGAGGTAAAAATAATGGGCAGAACCGTCGGCATTGATTTGGGAACTACGAATTCAGAAGTAGCGATCGTTGAGAATGGACAAGCGAGGATATTACCCGACGCAGATGGTAATCTGATGTTGCCCTCCTGTGTGGGATTTAGCGATACGGGCAAACTTTTGGTGGGACGCGAAGCCCTACGACAGTATGCTGCTGCGCCCGAACGTACCGTGCGATCGATCAAGCGTTGGATGGGAACTGACCACAAAACAACATTGCGTATAGGCGGCTCTGAATCTGAAGAAACAAAAGACTATTTACCCCATGAAATTTCGGCAATAATTTTGCGATCGCTGAAGCAACGCGCTGAAAATGCTTTAGGGGAAGAAGTGACCAAAGCGGTGATTACAGTTCCTGCCTATTTCACGGATGCTCAGAGGCAAGCGACCAAAACGGCTGGCGAGATTGCAGGCTTTGAGGTACTGCAAATCATTAATGAACCAACTGCCGCCGCGCTAGCCTACGACGTGCGATCGGAAGACACCGAACGCGTTCTGGTATATGACCTAGGCGGTGGTACGTTTGACGTGTCGGTGGTTGAGATTACAGGCTCAGTCACAGAAGTGCTGGCAAGTCACGGCAACAACCGTTTAGGGGGAGATGATTTTGATCGTAGGCTGCAACTACACTTAACAGATATATTCCTGAAGACACATGGAGTGAATGTTCCTGATGAGCCATCCACTCAAGCGAGACTGTTACAGGCTGCCGAAGAAATTAAGATGGAGCTTAGTTCTCACGCCTTCGCTCCAGTTAGGGAAGCTTTTTTGGGAACTAAGGGCAACACTGCACTGCATCTAGAAACTGAAGTAGCCCGTTCTGATTTTGAAGATCTGATTCGACCATTAGTAAATGAGACTTTAGAAGCGATCGATCGAGCGCTTGCAGATGCTAATTTGGCTCCTAGTGATCTTGATCGCGTCATTTTAGTTGGTGGCTCTACCCGCGTTCCACTCGTACAACAGATGGTAGATGCACACCTAAATCAAAAACCTGTGGATGGTATTCAGCCCGATCTCTGTGTTGCCTTAGGGGCGGCTCTACAAGCAGGAGTGCTTGTGGGCGAGGATGTAGAAGCGATTTTGGTGGATGTAATCCCTCATTCTCTGGGCATTTCGGCAGTAGTAATGACACCCATGGGGATGATGCCAGGATTTTTTAGCGTGATTATTCCGCGCAACAGTGTTGTCCCTGTCTCCCGGTCCCAAGTTTACTCCACGACCTCTGACAACCAATCTGTGGTTAAGATCGATGTCTTTCAAGGCGAAAATCAAATGGCTGAGGAAAATGTGCCACTGGGCTCCTATAAAATCGAAGATATTCCCCGTGGGGCGGCTGGGAGCATTAAGATCGAAGTCCATTTTGACTTCGACCTCAATGGTATACTCACAGTCACTACAACCGAGAAAGGCAAGGGGCAGCAAGCTAAGCTAGTTGTGGAAAGCGCCACAGGTGTGCAGAAGCTTTCTAGCCAAGATCTCAATCAAGCCAAGCATTATTTAGATTCTCTATTTGTGGAAGATGAAGATGAGATTGAAGATGAAGATGAGATATTTACTGAACTCGATTCTGAGTTAGCAAAACTGGTTGAGCAGGGACAAAAGCTCATCGATACCCTCGAAGATGAGCAAGCGGATGAATTGCAAGATCTGCTCGATCGCCTAGAAGAGGCGATCTCTGAAGAAGAAACAGCATTGATCGCTCAACTTCAAGAAGAACTATCTGATTTTCTCTACTACTCCACAACCAAAGATTCCTAACTAAATCTGTAAGGTTGTCTCTCGCAGGGAGGCAACCTTACAGATTTAAGCTTGAAATTAATATAAACGCACATGAAATGCCCCGTTTGTCGAGCTATTTACCGTCCATCAAGAATTAACGAAGATTCTCGTTCGATCGCATCTACTAGCTGTCACCGTTGTGGTGTCGATCTTGACCCTCTAATTTGTCTGCATGATTTGGCTCTCTGGCATCATCGCGAAGCCATTCAGTCTTTCAAATCAGGCGATCTCATGGAAGCTATTTCCCAAAACCAACGGGCGATCTCTCTGTATTCCTCTAATGCCGATTTTTATGTCTTGGCAGGACAAGTCTTTGCCTTGTTAGGAGAGCTTGGAGAGGCGATCGCGGCATGGCACAAAGCCATAGAAATAAGCCCGAAGCACCCAAAAGCTGGGGAGCTTCTTCGGATTTTGGGAATTGCACCGTTAGTCTAAAGTCTTTAAGACAAGTAAATATCAGCGATCGCCTTTGCCATATTTTGAGCTAAGAACTTTTATACCTGATCAAATTTGACTTTTGCGTAGATGTCACGGTGGGAAATTTGGCAAAGCCCATCTGCTAAAGCCAGAATCCCATTTTGATCTTCAGACTCGCTCAGTAACCAGTTACCATCGTCATTTTTGCGAAACTGTTCGATGTGAACTCGATATTGATCAACTAAAATATATTCTTGAAACTCATGAATTGATCGATAAAATGCAAACTTGTCACCGCGATCGCGATTGCTGGTGGATTTAGATAAAACTTCGATAATGATAATGGGATTAATCACCGTATCTATACGGTTTTCTTGAAAGATTGGCTCACCCTTGATTAGCAAAATATCTGGATAGGTATATTCGTTATAAGCAGGAATCCACAAGCGTAAGTCACTAGCAAAAATTTCATAATCTTGAGATTCTAGTAATCTACTAAAATTGCGAATAATGCGATTATGGTTAATTGAGCCTCCAGCCATTGCAATTATTTCTCCGCTGCGATATTCGCTGCGCTGTTCAGAAGCTTCTTCGGCTGCGAGATATTCTTCAATAGATTTTTGACGAATTAGGGTTTGCACAACCATAGGTTTGATAAGTATTGGTCTAGCAATTTGCTATCAGTATATGGCAAGAATACTTGTGGTATTTTCATTATCGCTTCTGAATAGAAAACATTCGGGAATTTGTTAGAATTATCGTGTTTTAACATTGCTTTAATTTATATGACTAAGTTATATGAGCAAACTATACGATCAAGATTTTTACGGTTGGGTGCAGTGGCAAGAACAAGCATTAGCCCGCCACGAAGTATCAGCCCTAGACTGGCAAAATTTACTGGAGGAGATTCAAGCCTTGGGCAGACAAGAGTATCGCGAGTTAGTCAGTCATCTTGGTGTTTTGTTGGGACACTTGCTTAAGTGGGAATATCAACCAGATCGGCGATCGCGTAGTTGGTTCTTGACAATTCGAGAACAGCGCCGAGCGATTAACCGACATTTTCATCGCAATCCCAGTTTAAAATCTCGTATTGTCGAGGCGTTGGCAGATGGATTTGAATCAGGTGTTGATTTGGCACTCCGAGAAACAAACTTACCTTTACGCGCTTTTCCAGAAACTTGTCCCTATAAATTTGAAGATATTGTGACAGAAAATTTCATGTGTGACACTAGCCAAGATTGGGAACAATAAATCTTTTATATTTTCTATGATCGCTTGTCTACATTTCTCTAAGCCAAGTAAATATCAGCGATCACTTTTGCCATGTTTTGAGCTAACACAGTCTTGTATTATGTTGCAAATGGCTAACCAATAAATTTAAGCTATGCGAACTGATAGTATTTTCTATAAAATATTTGAGACTCTGCCTGATACTTTATTTGCGTTGATTGGCGAACCGACCGAACTAGCCAAAGATTATGAGTTCAAATCTGTAGAAGTAAAGGAGCTTGCTTTTCGGATTGATGGTGTATTTATATCGGCACAACCTGAGCATCCTATTTATTTTGTGGAGGTGCAGTTTCAGAAAGATATTAGCTTCTATTGGCGTTTCTTCTGTGAAATATTCATTTATTTGCGTCAATATCAGCCCATCCAAGATTGGCAAGCGGTGATTGTTTTTGCAAAACGCAGTATTGAGCCAGATTTCCCACATCAATACCGAGGTTTGCTGCCCCAACTGCATCGTGTGTATCTGGATGAGTTGAGCATTGATCCGCAGCAGGCGATCGGGGTAAATATTGCGGAGTTGGTGATAGCTAGTGATGATGTGGCGATCGCTATGGCTAAAGCTTTAATCACCCAAACTCGTGAGCAGACTGATGAGCAGACTGATGATTCGGGCTTTCAGCAAATAGTGTTAGACTTGGTAAAAGCAGTTTTAGTTTATAAGCTTGGTAAAGAGAAAGAACAGGAGTTAATGGTTATGTTTACGAAAGAGGACATGAGAAAAGCTTGGCTGGTTCAGGAATTTATGGAAGAGGCTAAGCTTGAGGGCAAGGCTGAGGGCAAGGCTGAGGGTAAGGCTGAGGGGTTAGAAGAAGCTGTGCGTTGGGTGGCGGCTAATATGCTGAAAATAGGAATATCGCCTCAGCAGGTGTCTGTGGCGACGGGGCTAACTTTAGAGCAAGTTCAGAAGTTATCGAAATAGTGTCTTCACTTCTCTACAAAAATCTTTTTAAAACCTCTACGGTTGCTTGTCCTGTTTTTTGCCAACTAAATTGAGTAGCCCTTTGTAAGCCAAGTTGTGAAAGGTGCGATCGCAGTCCTGAGTCATTGGCGATCGCCTGCATCGCATCCGTAATTTCTTCCACCTTATAAGGATCAATTAAAATCGCTGCATCTCCTGCAACTTCAGGCAAAGACGACAGGTTAGAGGTAATCACTGGTGTCCCGCAAGCCATTGCTTCGAGTACAGGCAACCCAAATCCTTCCCACAGCGATGGAAATACTAAGGCGATCGCGCCACTAATTATTTTCGGCAAATCATCATAAGATACATAATCAAGAAATTTGACTTGATTAGTGATGCCTAATTCTTGGACTTGTTTTTTTAAATCTGGCGTATAGCGATCGTCTGAGGGGCCAGCTAACCACAGTTGGTAATCCTGATTTTGCGGCAGATTTGCAAAAGCTGATATTGCACGGCTAATATTTTTATAGGGGTCATGTCTGCCGATATATAGGAAGTATGGATTTAGCGATTCAGAATTTGATTTCTCTTCCATTACTGGTCGGAAATGATTAGAATCATAAGCTAAAAGAATCGGCGTAATCTTATTAGAAGGAATATTGCAAAACTTAACGATATCTCGAGCAGTAGACTGAGAGTTACAAATAATATGCTCTGCTTGATTTAGAACTTGAGGAACATAGTATCGATGGTAAGGAGTAAGGGGAGAAAACCGTTTCGGGAACCTCAGTGGAATAAAATCATGGACCATTACCACACTACGACATTGAGAATACAATGGAGATTCAGTAATTGGTGAAAATAAAAGTTGTGATTTCAGTTTTTTGTAGATCTTAGGCAATTGAAATTGTGTCCAAATTAGGCGATCAAAATGTCCTGTTAAACCTTGTTCTGATGTCTGTTTGTTTGGGATAGTATAGCAATTATGCAGAGGAAAAATTTGCGCAGTTAATAGTAGTGGTTGCAGTTCTTGTAAATGCTTGAGCAAATTACGGGCGTATATAGTTACACCCGTAGATTTTTTGAGTAGAAAAGCAAGATTAATTAGTAGTTGGTGATTCATAATATCAAATTCTATGTCCACCATTTAAACCTTACCTGATAACTCTAAATATAATTTTAAAATAGTGGTTTGTAATTTGCCTAGATGCTTTTTGTAATAATGTATTTGGCTATTACGGTAGTGAGTATTAACACTCTTTTTACCTCCCTGAGCGCTACCACCCAAAAGATGAATCACCGTTGTTTGGGGATAATATACAACTTTTAAACCTAAGTCTTTAACTCGTTTACAAAGGTCAACATCCTCAAAATACATAAAAAACGATTCGTCAAATCCCCCCAATTGATTAAATGTATCTCGATGCATCATCAAGCAAGCTCCTGTTACCCAATCTACATCTGTAAATTTTGCATATAGATGATCATAAAAAATAGAAAATATCTGATGCCATCGATAATCTAATCCTGATCTCATCTTATAAATGAATTCAATTACTAAATTCGGAAATCTTCCACAGGATAATTGATAACTGCCATCTTTAAATGTAAGACGAGATCCAACAGCGCCAACATCTTGATTTTCAGTCAAATAATCTGATAGTATTTTCGGTGTATTTTCTATAAGAATTGTATCAGTATTTAAAAATAATAAATACTCTCCTTTTGATTGCTTAACAGCAAGATTGTTTGCCTTGCCAAATCCTAAGTTACTATCGCTACAAATAAGTTTAAAATTTGGGAAATTATTTTGAATAATTTTAACACTATCATCTTTCGAGAAGTTATCGACAATTATCACTTCAGATGTACAAAAATCAACAAAACTCGCTATAGAACTCAGGCAATCATGTAAAAACTCTGCACCGTTATAGTTAACTAAAATAATTGATAAAGAAATCATATTAGTCTGGATAATTGAGCATCGTAAATATCTTTGAGGATATTTTGGATACTGTATTTATAATGCCATTCTGGATAATGAGACTGAAATTTCCTGACATCTGAGATGTACCAAATGTGATCACCTGATCGATTGTCATCAGTGTAGGTATAGTTCAATTTGTTACCTGACAAGTTTTCACAAATTGCGATCGCCTCTAGCATAGAGCAGTTACTATGGCGAGAACCTCCAATATTGTAAACTTCGCCACATCTAGGATTTTGGTAGAAGTTATAAAAAGCATTGACCAAATCATGGCTGTGGATATTATCCCTAACTTGCTTGCCTTTATAACCAAATATAGTGTAATTATCGCCAGTGATAGTGCATTTCATTAAATAAGCTAGAAAACCGTGCAGAGCAGTTCCTGAATGAGCAGGACCAGTTAAGCAGCCTCCTCTAAAGCTAGCTGTTTTCATGTCAAAATACTTGCCATACTCTTGGACTAAAATATCAGCAGCAACTTTAGAAGCACCAAATAGAGAATGTTTTGAATTGTCGATACTCATAGATTCATCAATTCCTTCTACATAGGTATGATTAGAATTGATTTCCCACCGAGTCTCTAACTCTTTTAGCGGCAAGTAGTTAGGAGTATCTCCGTAGACTTTATTAGTTGAAGTAAAGATAAAGACAGCATTAGGACAATATTGTCTTGTTGCTTCTAGTAATACCAAAGTACCATTAGCATTGACTGTAAAATCCATGTGAGGATCCTTAGCCGCCCAGTCATGGGATGGTTGAGCGGCTGTGTGAATAATCAGACAAATGTCTGAGCAGTATTCTTGAAATAGTTTCTCTACGGCATCGCGATCGCGGATATCTATATGGTGATGCTGGTAGCGATCACCATACTTGTCTTGTAACAAATTGCAATTCCAACTAGTAGAAGCAGATTGCCCAAAGAAAACAGATCTCATATCATTATCTATACCAATGATATTAAATCCCTGTTCTGCAAAAAAATGAACTGACTCTGAACCAATTAGACCTGCGGATCCAGTGACTAATACTGTTGGCATAAATTTTTTAGTATAGATTAAGAAATTAGTTACGCTAGAACTAGCTATATAAGATATTCATGTGAGCGAGTAGACGGAACAGACGCATTATTTAGTACTTGCGTTGCCCAGACTAGACAATTCTAGGACAATATGGGTTTTAAAATTTCCTCATTGTCTCTAATCCAGTGATAAATATCTTCGAGAGTTTTCTGAGGATTAATCTTTGGTGTCCATCCTGTCTTTTCTATAATTCGCGAAGAGTCTGTAATAAAGATTGGCACGTCACCTTGTCTTTCTTCTGTAATCGATTTAATAGGAATAGTTTTACCAGTGATTTGCTCACATAGTTGAGTAGTTTCTAGCAGAGACAAGCTATTTTGTTTACCACCACCAACATTCAAAACCTCTCCATCTAACTCAGAAAAATTATCTAGTTGATATTTGACTAAACTCAGTAGGTCATCAATGTGGAGTAAATCTCTAACTTGTTTGCCATTCCCTCCGTAACCTATATAACTCAAGGGCTTGCCAAAATAATGGGCTGCTACCCATAGAACAAATACGCCTTGATCAACTTTGCCCATTTGCCAAGGTCCTGTTAATACTCCACAACGATTAATGATTGCTTGTATGCCGTAGGCATTTCTGTATTCTTCGATCAGTAGCTCTGAGGCTAGCTTTGTTGCTCCGTAGAGAGTACGATACCCTGTCAAGGTAAAATCTTCTGCTACCCCGCGCTCAGAGATACCTGATATAAGTTGGTTTTGGGATAACTCTAAACGTGCGTCAAGCTCGATAGTACGGATATTTTTGAGAGGCTCAACTGGATAAACCCGACTAGTTGAGAGGAATAGCAGACGGGCTTTTGTTTGTCGCGCAAGTTCTAGAACGTTGATTGTACCGATTAAGTTGGTTTGCAGTACATATTGAGGTGAACTAAAGCCTGCTAAAACAGAAGGCTCGGCAGAGCAATCAATAATGGTATCTATGTCGAAGACTTGAGGATATAGATCAGATGGTGATCTGATATCTCCGTGCATAAACTCAACATAATGCTGTCTAAAACGAGATAAATTGAGTTCTGAGCCTCTTCTCTTAAGATTATCTAAGCAAGTAATTTGCCAATTAGGGTGGTGCTTTTTTAGACCGATAGCAAGAGAGCTACCTACAAAGCCAGCACCGCCCAAAATCAACAGTTTATGTTCTGTGCTCTTCATTCAATTATCAACAAGTTATTCAAGTGTCTATAGGTATGAAAGTTTAGATGCTTTGATGAACACCCTCTATTCACGAAATATTCTAGATATTTTCTTCTGTGCTATTAATTTGCATGATTTTGGTTGCTTTTGATAAGAGATTTGACTATAGTATGTTTGCGAATATAGTCACCACGAGACAAGAATCTTTCTAGTAGTATGGAAAGAACTATGAATAAGTAACGACTTCCCATCTCTCTGATTCTTAGCTTGGAGATACCTGTTTTGCGGTTTGTCCATGTAATTGGCACAACTGTATAGTTATAACCTCTTGCGATAGATTTGAGTGGTATTTCTACGGTCAGATTAAAGTGATGAGATATTAGAGGAGAAATGCCTTCAATAACTTCCCTTCGGTAAGCTTTAAAAGCGTTAGTGGTATCGTTAAATTTTAACCCAAATAAAACTTTAATAAAAAGATTTGCTAAACGATTGACGATTAGCTTGTGAGTTGGATAGTCAAACACTTTACCACCCTTGATAAACCGAGAGCCAAATACACATTCGTAGCCCTCTTCCAACTTACGATAATAATGAACTATATCTTCAGGAGAGTCAGAGCTATCTGCCATTACAATGGCAACAGCATCACCTTCAAAGTTTTCTAAACCACATCTGACAGCAAAACCAAATCCATTTGGATAATAGTTGTTGATATATCTCACACCTAATATACTGTTGCAAATTCCTTGAAGGACTAACTCTGTATTATCTTTACTATTATCATTGACAACTAGTATTTCGTAAGGGACTTTTTCTCGTTCTAGAGTTTGAGTTATATTTTGAATAGTTGATTCAAGTCCCTCTTCCTCGTTGTATGCAGGGATAACTAGTGATAATAGTTCTATAGATTGATGTTCTTCACGATGCTTTAGATACTCTTTTTTATGTAATGACGGCTCAAGCCCTTCTGGGTAAAATATATCTTGTGATTTACTAGATTGATTTTTAAAAACTAGGCGATCGCTTATAAAGTAATTCAGAAATGCACTCAATAAAACTCCAATCAACGTGTTTAGCCTGTAGTCAACCTTTAGCCAGTCCAAGGCTGGGAACACAACAAAAATCCTTAAAACTACAGCACTTCCTGCTGATAAGTGATACAAAGGTATTTGCCTCGTCAATACATCTTTAATATTCCAATTGCCGCCTGACCATACCCAAGTACGATAAATAAAGAAACTAAATATTAAGGATAATTCAATAGCTATTGCGTTAGCTAAATTCCTTAGAAATGGATCATTCCATCCCAGTTGCTCAATCATCACAAATATTAAGTAAAGATTGAATAGAGCGGCTACTCCTCCACCAATTAAGAATTTTAATAACTTGTATGAAAAAAATTTCTTGATCATCAGAGTTTATCCTACGGCTTTTACTGTTATTTCACCGTTCAATTTAATAAACTGATTGGCTCTTTTGTTATAAATCCAAGCTTTGACAACATTGTCTCCAATAGGTAATTGATCTATACTCACATTACCTGACCAACCAGATTTACTATACTTCTCAGACCCTAGAGCCTTTGCTACATCAGGACGAGACTGATACACAGGTATGGTGGCAAAGAAAGAACGCACTTCATTATATGAAAAAAATACAGCACTAGGTTGATCATTCTCATTGGGCAGAGCCGCCCATCCTTCTATATTTAGCTGATTATTTTTACCTAATTTTATTAATGTATCTTTTGGATAATCAACATAGCCATATGATGAAACACTGAAGCTTGTGTTTACAAACTCAACATTGTTAGGGAAATCACGAAAGTCAAGTTTTTCTAGAGTCGGATAGTTCGACTTTATAAATTTTACATCTGGATATATAGTCTGCAAGCAATCGAATTTAAACTTTTCTATTTCAAGATAATGAATTAATTCTAAACATTGTTTTCCATGGCTTCTTTGTATCTTGTATTCACTTCCGATGGATATGCCCGATAAATACTGAATAAAAAATGATCCAACCAGTAAAACTGTCACAAGCCCTTGCCAAAAAAAGTATTTTTTTCTGAAATATGTTTTTCTCTGGGAGTAAATCAGAAGACCTATTTGTAAACAAGAAATAAATAGTAAGTTTGACATGCTGGTGTATCTATAAGACGCAGCTTGTCCCACTCCAAATCCAGCTCTACCTACTGAAGTCATAAGTACAAATAGCACTGCAAACCAACCTATAGATAACCATGGGGCTATTTTAGATTGAAATAATCTACTTGCATCATCATTCCGATCTTTTCTAAATAATGATTTAATAAATGAGTAATTGAAATACAGGAATAAAGATACGCCAAGTAATCCTAAAATGCCAGCTATTGGAGTTTGACTCACATTAAAAGGGGAGCCAGCCAAACTAAAAAAATATTTTAAGAAACCAACTGGATCTTTCAGGAAAAACAATATATCTGGATGAGAATTGGGCTTTTGATAACCAATAGTGTAGAGAATAACTGATACAAGGAAACCAAAATACCAAGCTACGAGTGTAAAAAGCTTGCTTTTCCAAGAATTTCCAAACAAAAAAATCAAAGGTGTTAATGCTATCCATGTTAGTAATCCATGTGCAGATGAAAAGCTAGCTACTAAGCAAAGGCTAGCAGCTATAAATATTTTATATTTTAAATTAGTTGATGACAAAAAATATACCGCTGATATCATGCAAATAATAATCAGAAACCAAGAAATCTGAAATCCCCATAGCCAATTTTCGGCTTGAATTGGAGAAAAAAATATTAGACTACTAAGTGCATTTGCAATAACTAATAAATACAGGTGCTTATCAAAAGATATTCTGGAAATCCTATAAATTAATATAAAACTCACTATAGATAGAGCAAAGCTGAACCAGATTTCAACCTCGATATTCCACTTTGAAGTAAATGCAAGGATTGCGAATATTATCCTAGGGAAAAATATTCTATGCTCGTTATGTTGAGCAAAAAACGATTCAAGGCTTAGGTTCCCTGATTTTAAGCTATCAAAAAAAGATAATAAAGCCCAATCATCTCCGATTGGAACATTTACAGAAAAACTTTTAATAAAAACAAATAAAATAAAAATAGGCAATGCATATATGCATATTATAACGGCTTGTTTTTTCTTGGATTTTTTTGTGAGAGAGGTGTATTGATCCATTGTCATATTTTAGCGATTTTTAAGTAGCAATAATTTCAGCTTTTGACATCCTGAAATACTATCTTTCTCAGAATAGTAATGAACTCAATTCCATTTTTCTGAAGTAGTTCAATCTCAAAGTTGAAGTAATGCTGCTTACAGTAAAGAAGCAACTCTAAAAATTCTATCTGAGTCCATACATGAAAATGAATGCTGTAATTAATATCCATTAAATATGTAGATGATGAAGAAACTTGATCTTCTGGAGTTTTTTCAACCAGTCTACTCCATTCTTCAAAATGAGAATTTACTGACCACGAAGGACTTTCAGTATAATCACGGATTAAGTGGTCTAGGGAAGTTACAGGACGATCTCTATCAAATGTATAACGCATATCTGGTACAGCCATGTATAAAATACCATTAGGCTTTAACACTCTCAAATGCTGTTTAATTGTACCGATTGGGTTTTGACAATGCTCAATCATATGATTAGCAATTACAAAGTCTAATGAAGAATCAGCGATCGCCAGTAAATTTTCCCCGTCATCTATAATATCAACTTTTACTAGATCATGTCCTGCTAATTCTGGATACTGCTTTCTAAGTTCATCAACAGACATTCTATCGACATAACTAACCTTGACATCATCGGGTATGTCCAATGGTGAGTGTAAAGCACCGACTTCAATACCTTGACCTGACAAGTATTGGGAGGCAATCTGCCTACGCAATCTTTGCTCAGATACAATATCAATGTTATTGTCTAAATGAACTGTCTGCTCATTTCTATTTACTAGATTCTTTAATTTACAACGAAGCCAATTTTTTAATACTAAAGTCATTTATTTGTTAAAAATCAATACAATATTTAATTTTAATTATTAATGATACACAACATCAAAGCTAAATAGATAATTCAAACTTAGGCGAATCTGTAGATAAGTTAGGGTTATAGTAAGGATCGCCACCTAATGACTTGATATATGTATCCCATTTTTTATGAAGTCTATTTAGCTCCTCTGGTTTTATACCACCCGTTCTTGTAGCAGATTCATGATGGATTAACTGAGCGTATGGTGTGAAAACATTTCGATATCCTGCTTGATGAAATTTCAAGCACAAATCGACATCATTGTAGTTAAGTGGAAATAGCTCATCCATACCTCCTACTTCTTGAAATATAGCTTTCCTTACCAGAAGACAAGCCCCAGTAACAGCTAAATAGTTCCTATTAACAATATTAGAGCAAAAATAACCAGGATCATCACCTTCGCTATTGTAGAAAGCATGACAAGGATTTCCAGAAAGTATCATTACTCCAGAATGTTGCAATTCTCCACTTGGAAAAAATAATTTCGCCCCAACAGCCCCAACTTCTGGCTGCTGTGCAAACTCTAGCATTGCCTCAATCCATTCATGAGTAATAATTTCTGTATCATCATTAAGTAACAGGAGAAACTCACCCTTTGATATATCGACCCCCTTATTAATTCTTTCCGAAAAATTAAATGGTTCAACACATCTAACTAATTTTGTGTTTGGTGCAGAAATATTGTTTAAGATTATATCATTTATATCGTAACCATCAACAACAACAATTTCAAAATTACGATATTGACTAAGAGCTTGAATACTTTTTACACATCTTTCTAAATGAGAAAGATTTGGTTTACACATCTTTCCAGCACTAGGAATAATGATGCTAACCAATGGTTGCCCAACAATATTGCGCCTAACTCTCCAAAATCCAGCACGAGCAGCTTGCTCTACATATCCTTGAAAAGAACTGCGTCTGATCATGTCTTCCAAAGCCTTTTGTGCTGCAATATATGCCCAAGGTTTTGCTTGTTCCCCTGAAGTGACTGATGCGGGGATAATTCTCCAGTGATATAAGATTTTAGGTATGTGATATATCTCTTTAGTCTTTTCAACAATTCGTAGCACTAGATCATAATCTTGGGAGCCATCATATTCGCGACGAAAACCACCAATACTACGCACTAGACTTGTACGATATACCCCTAAATGGCAAGTATACATACAGGCATGGAAATAATCTGGAGACCAGTCTGGTTTAAAAAATGGGTCACAACGGTTGCCTCTTTTATCAATCTTATCTTCATCACTATAAATAAAATCTGCATCTGGGTGATGATTAATGAGTTTAGCATTCTCAAATAAAGCATCAATAGATAACTCATCATCATGATCTAATAAAGCAATGTAATCTCCAGTGGCTAACTCTAGCGCAGAATTAGAAGCAGCAGAAATATTTTCGTTCTTATGTCGAAAAGCCACTTTAATTCTCGGATCTACGTCACTATACTTAGTCAATATGGGTTTGATGTGGTTCTTGTTAGAGGCATCATCAGCAATACAAATTTCCCAGTTTGTATATATTTGATTCTGTACAGACTTAATTGCCTTTTCCAGCCATTTTGCTTCAACATTATATACTGGGATTATCACTGAAAATTTAGGATGAACTTGAAACCTATTTATTTGTCGATTAATTGTAGAAACATCACTGGTTGTTAAATACTTTTTAGAAAGCCATTGACGGTAATTTGATTTACCTTTAATTTTATTCTTAACCTTTTGGAATACAAGTCTTAGAAATCCTTGGATTCCAAAGTCTCTTAAAACTTTAGGTATTTTGTAAATTGAAGATAGTTTCATTATTGCTAGCCTCTCAATTTTTAAGTTCTAGACAGAAAATTCATGAAACTCTTAGCCTGAAGCCAAATGTCTCTCATTCGCCAAAATTTACTGCTTTTAATATTTTTAATTTGACTCTGCAAGTCACTAATTTGACTCTGCAAGTCACTAATTTGACTCTGTAAATTACTGTTTGCAGATCTAACTCTAATAATTTCCGTAAAAATAATGCTAATATTTTGGATGTAAATTTCAGGATGGTTTTTGAATATTTCCGTATAGGAATATATAAACTTTTCTTCATTCATTGATTCTGTCATAGATTCTTTCTTGCGCCGATAAAAAAATAAAATATCGGGAATTCTATATACTTCTCTTCCCATTTCAATAATTGACAACCAAAAATCATAATCCTCCCAACCATATATCATTTTAGTGCTATATCCTCCTATCTCTTGCCAATCAGATTTCCTAAACAAACCCGAACAAAAAATTACGTTACCTAGTAATATGTCTGGAAATCTATACTCGTTTAACTCCCACCTACCAGTTTGATTGCCAAAAAATTCAGCTTGACAATAAACTATTCCCAAATTGTCATTATTTTCTAATAAGTCAACCGCTTTCTCTATATATAAATCACCAATCTTGTCGTCTGCATCTAAAGATAATATATATTTGCCATTTGACATACTAATTCCATGGTTTCTTGCTGACGGTAAACCCTGATTAATAGTATGAGTTATTATTGTTTTAGGTTTACAATATGACTCTAGGATTTGATTAGTTTCTAAATCGCTAGACCCATCATTTACAATAATGATTTCCAGATTTTGATAAGACTGAGCTAAAACAGAGTTTACAGCTTCGTCAATATATTGACCTTGATTGTAGCAAGGAATAATGACTGAGACGAGAGGAGATCGCATTGTCATGTTAGATATAAGTCTTTAATTCCTAATTCTAAATCTATCATACTATGGAATTTTAAATGTTTCCTGGTTAAGGTTGTATCAGCATAAGAGATAAGAACTTCACCTAGTCTAGGTTCTAAAAACTTTGGGATCATATAATAATTAGCTTCATTGGAGATTATGTTCAGCAATTCTAAAATATTGGTACTCGTACCAGTACCAATATTAAAAATTCGATTGTTCTTTAATACGCTACTAGGAAGTGTAGCAGCTAGAATATTAGCTCTAGCAACATCTTTAACATGGATGAAATCTCGACTTTGCATACCATCACCATATACTTGTGGGATTTGTTTTTGCTTATAACATTGAATAAATCGAGGGATTGCTGCGGCGTAATCGGAGTCTCCTCTTTGGCGAAGACCATATACATTGAAATATCTTAGACAAATTGTTTCTAATCCATAAGAATAATAAAAGCTTTCAGCCAACGCTTCTGCCATTAGCTTACTTGCAGCATAGGGGGATTTAGGATTAGGGAGGTAGGATTCTTTCAATGGGGATTCATAAATGTCTCCATAAACTGAACAGCTTGAAGCTATAATTACTCTTGGTACATTTGCTTTTAAAGCAGCATAGAGAACATTTAAAGTTCCTTTTACATTTACATCGTAAAAAGATATTGGATCTTTGATGGATTCAGGAATGTTAGTTAAGGCAGCTAAATGAAAGATAATATCAACTCCGCTTACAGCAGAGAGCAATCTATCCAAATCTCTAATGTCTGACTTAACTAATTGAGCATTTTTCGTATTCGCAACTGATGATATACATTGATTATTGCTAGAAATAAGATTATCAAAAATACTTGTCTCTACATCTAGTTTCAATAATTCCTCAACTAAGTGAGCCCCAATAAATCCAGCTCCTCCAGTTACTAATACTTTCATGGGATAGAAATCTCTAAAACTGAATTTATGCTATCATTGTCGCTGCTAGTTTGCAATCTTTTGATATGATCTCCTTCTGAGTTTTTGATCTTTATTTCTGAATATGATCGAAACTTATTTTTCGCATCTAGAATGATGATTTGACTAAATAGATACTTGTCTTGATTTAGACTCAAGGAGTTTAAATCTGAATTGATTTTTAATAATGATTTCTCTGGATGATTTTCATCTAGCAAGCTATAGTAATGGCCTTGAGTATCCTGCAAAGGATAAATTTTGCTAATAAATCCATTAACAACCCAATCGCCAGCAAATACTGGAACATAACCATTTCGTAATTTTTCAGTGTCTTTAAATAAGAACAAAGTATGAGGTTGAACAGTAGGAAATTGTTTTTTTACAATTGCCTCATAGTTTTTAAGATCCAATCCAACTTCTCGATAAATTACACCGTTCCCTAAAATAGATTCAGCATACTGAACTAGAACTAGGCTCATGGAGAACAATACAGTAACTGAGACTAAATATTTTACATAATTTTTTGGTAGCTTTTGCGCGTTATCTAAAACTAACTTAATCATCAGCACAATTAATATCGCCAAACCTAAATGAGACAAATACGTATGTCTTGTATCAAACCAAGCGGGACTGAAGAAAAAAGGGATTAAAGGGTAAAGGCACATGCCTATAGCAAAAACCAAGGTAAAAGTATAATCATTTGTTGTAAAAGAATGTGATGTAGACCCTAACAATTTAAAGATATGCGAAAAATAAGTGACTATTAGGAAGGCAAATATTAAACCTAATAAAACGATAGATAAATCCGTAAACGGAGAGCTTTTAAAAGCATGCGAACCAACATTATTCTCCATCTGCGGGAAAAGCCAAAAAGTTAATTTTAGAATATTTTTAACGCGTGCAAATATTTGATCAAAGGGTAGGAATTGACTTCTATCAAATGAGGCTGAAAAACCAAACGATTTAGTTGCTCTAAATAGAACAAAAAAGAAGATGTAAGCGATAAAGCAAGAAAATACTTTAACTGCTTTTATAGTGATAATTTTCCTTTTTGGAATAATAACTAGCTTTGCATAAATAAGTAAATGTATTACTGGTAAAAAGAGAGCTAATTCGTACCAAAATAAAGTTATCCCGTAAAGAAAAGAAGACCAAATTAGATATTTAAATTTGTCAGACAGAATAAATTTATAAAATGTATAAATTGACCCTAGCCACATAATTAGTAAGACTTTTAAAGGCAATAGTGTATTCCACCAATATTGTTGTGAATGCCCTGGAATTAGAAGAAAAAACAACACCGTTAAACTACTATAGAATTTGTTTCTCCAAATAATTTTCATACATATATAATAAACAGTTAAATTAGCCGAAACCTCTAAAATCGCACCAAGTAAATGATATAGAATGGAGTTCCATTTAAGAATTTGAAATATAGGTAGAAGAAATATCCCAAACAAAGGTCTGTCCGTATACATTGGGAAGATAGAGTTTGTTCTTTCAAAATCAGAGAAAACAGCAAAATCATCAATATAAAAATATAAATCCTTTAAAAAAAAATATTTAAAGAGTAATGTAAACAGAGTTAGACCAAAAATATGAATAAAATTCAACATGTCAGCAATAAATTATTTTTGATTTAATAGTATTTTTTTAGCTTGCTTGTTGGGATATCAATAATAAATCTATTAATAAACAACAGTACTGGTTCCATGGCATTGCGTAAACCGATGAAATCTACCTAATTCAATGCGTCTGGAGATCCTTCTCTGGAATGGAGATAAGTTTTATGTATCAATAGTTTTGGCTTGCTTCTCTCATGCGATCTAACCAAACATTGCTACATTTTGCTCTCAGTCGATATCTCCTTGACGGCTTTTTTCTAGTGAAATAATTTTACCATCGTACAACATGATATGATCATTCCCAGTGTAATACTTTGGGTCTTATTAAGCGTGAACCCGCCTAGCTAAGATAATTCTGATACTAACATGTGCTTATTCCTTGAGTAGGGAGAGAACAGGTAAAATGAAAAGAGAAAACTGTAGTGGTTAGCTTGGTATTATTAATCCTAATGCTAGCTTGGCTGGCTGATTTGTTGGGGCATTATAATGCGACATGAATTATTAGAGCAGGTTGAAATGAAGGTAATATTATTTTGTGGGGGGCAAGGTACTAGACTCCGCGAAGAGACAGAATATCGCCCTAAGCCTTTGGTTGAGGTTGGCGGAAGACCGATTCTTTGGCACATTATGAAACTTTTTGCTCATCATGGGCTAAGAGATTTTGTCTTATGTTTGGGATACAGAGGCAACATGATCAAGGAGTATTTCTTGAATTATGAAGCGATGAATAATGACTTTACAATTCGTCTGGGAAATGCACATAAATTGCAGTATCACAATATGCATAACGAACAAGATTATGCTGTGACCCTTGCGGATACTGGCTTAGAAACGATGACTGGCGGTCGTTTAAAGCAAGTTAGTCAATATATTAATGATGAGCTCTTTATGGTGAGCTATGGTGATGGGGTTGCTGATATTGACATTCCTGCATTAATTGCATTTCATAAAAGTCATGGAAAAATTGCTACAGTGACAACTGTGCGCCCCTTTTCTCGTTTTGGTATTCTCAATATTAATGATCGCGAAGAAGTATTGGACTTTACCGAAAAGCCTCAAATAGATGGTTGGGCTAGTGTGGGCTTTTTTGTGTTTAATAGAGAGATTTTTAATTATTTAGGTGGTTCAGATTGTGTTTTAGAACAGGAGCCTCTAGAAAAACTAGCTAAAGACGGACAACTGATGGCTTATCGACATCATGGTTTCTTTTACGCTATGGATACCTATCGAGAATATAAGTATTTGAATGAACTATGGGAGAGTAAGAATGCACCTTGGAAGGTTTGGTCATGAATGATTTTTGGCAAGATCGGTCTGTATTAATTACGGGTTGCACTGGTTTGTTAGGGAGTTGGATGACTCAAGAACTAGTCGCTCGCGGCGCAAAGGTGGTTGGACTAGTCAGAGACTGGACTCCACAATCAAGACTGTTTCAAGAAGGACTAGAGCGGAAAATCACAACGGTTTATGGCAGGATCGAAGATCTCCCAACCTTAGAGCGCACGATCAATGAGTACGAAGTGGAAACAGTGTTCCACTTGGCAGCGCAAACTATTGTCGGGGCGGCTAATCGTGAACCACTGGCAACTTTTGAGGCAAATATCAAAGGTACATGGAATATTTTAGAAGCCTGTCGTCGAGTTGGTAAGGTTGGGCGGATTGTGGTTGCTTCTAGTGATAAAGCCTATGGTGATCAGGAAGTTCTCCCTTATGACGAAACTACACCTTTGCAGGGTGAGCATCCTTATGATGTCTCGAAGAGTTGTGCCGATCTAATTTGTCGTACTTATTACAAGAGTTATAATCTACCTGTTTGCGTTACCCGTTGTGGCAATTTTTATGGTGGAGGCGATCTTAATTTTAATCGCATTGTTCCAGATACAATTCGTTCGGCTTTGCGCGATCGCCCTGTGGTAATTCGTAGTGATGGTAGCTATATTCGCGACTATTTTTATGTTAGAGATGGTGTGTTAGCCTATCTACATTTAGCGGAACAGATGGATCGTCCTGAAATTTTAGGCGAAGCTTTTAACTTTAGTAACGAGTTGCAAGTATCTGTTTTGGAAATTGTGCGTAAAGTATTGACTTTGATGGATAAAGACCATTTGCAGCCCCAAATTTTAAATCAAGCCCAAAATGAGATTAAGCATCAATATTTGTCGGCAGCAAAGGCTCGACAACTTTTAAACTGGAGTCCAAGTTACTCATTAGAAGAAGGTTTGCAAGAAGCGATCTCTTGGTATACGGATTTTTTAGACTCAAAAGTATCAAGTTGTAAATAAGCGAAAATTAGCAAAATTATTGTCTATAAGCTCAAAACTAAAAACAATTACAAATGATTAACTCAAATTCTCATTCGCCTCTCGCTAGCAATTCGGATGGAAAGGAACAAGATTTGCGATCGCAAGTCTTTGAATCCGTTAGAGCCTATTATCAATACAAGTTTCCTGAAAGAAATTTTACGTCTGGGGAAACTTATGTACCCGTATCAGGGAAGGTCTTTGATGAGGCTGAAGTTTTAAATTTAGTTGACGCATCTCTTGATTTTTGGTTGACAACTGGTCGATATGCAGCGGAATTTGAGAAACGTTTTGCAGAGTGGATAGGCGTAAAACATTGCTTATTGGTCAATTCTGGATCTTCGGCGAATCTATTGGCGCTTACAGCGCTTACCTCTCCAAAATTAGGCGATCAGAGACTACAAGCTGGCGATGAAGTTATTACAGTAGCTGCAGGATTCCCAACTACGGTTAATCCTATCTTTCAGAATCAACTAACTCCTGTTTTTATTGATATTCAGTTATCTACCTATGAGATTGATGTATCGCAGCTAGAAGCAGCATTGTCATCAAAAACTCGTGCAATAATGATCGCTCATACCTTGGGTAATACTTTTGACATTGATGCGGTGATGGCATTTGCTCGAAAACACGATCTATGGGTGATTGAAGATAATTGTGATGCGGTGGGGACTCTCTACAATGGGCAGAAAACGGGAACTTTTGGACATTTATCAACGGTGAGTTTTTATCCTGCTCATCACATGACTATGGGTGAAGGTGGTGCAGTTTTGACTAATGACACGAAGCTCAAAAAAATTGTTGAGTCTTTCCGCGATTGGGGCAGGGATTGTTGGTGTGCACCTGGAGTAGATAATACTTGCAATAAGCGCTTTGAATGGCAGTTAGGAGATTTACCATTTGGCTACGACCATAAATACACCTATTCCCATATTGGCTTTAATCTCAAAATGACAGATATGCAGGCGGCTGTTGGGATTGCTCAGTTGGATAAATTACCTTATTTTATTGCTAGACGTAAAGAGAATTTTGTTTTTTTGAAGAGGCAGTTACTGGATCTGCAAGATTTTTTAATACTACCTGAAGCTACATCAAATTCTGATCCTAGCTGGTTTGGTTTTCTAGTTTTAGTTAAAGAAAATATCCCATTTACTCGCAATGAATTAGTCCAATACTTGGAAAAGAAAAGAATTGGTACAAGACTTTTATTTGGTGGAAATTTAGTTAAGCAACCTGCTTATAAAGATCTATCGTATAGGGTTGTTGGCAATTTAAGCAACACCGATCATGTGATGCAAAATGCTTTTTGGTTAGGGGTTTTCCCTAGTTTGACGGAAGAAATGCTGACTTATATCAGTGACGTAATTCATCAATTTTGTCAGGATCTCTGAATATGGAGAATCTTTTAGCAGCAGATTTAGATAGTATCCTCGATCGCACTAGACTTTTTTGGGATGAACTGCGTGGAAGCAATATATTTATAACTGGTGGTACGGGCTTTATCGGTTGTTGGCTGCTAGAAAGTTTTATTTGGGCTAACGACATCTTAAATTTGCAGGCCAAAGCAACGGTTCTCACACGCAGTAAAGGGGCTTTTTATAAAAAATCTCCACATTTGGCATCTCACCCATCAATTTCTTGGCATTTAGGAGATGTCCGCTCCTTTGAATTTCCCACAGGAGATTTTTCGCATATTATTCATGCTGCAACTGAGGTGAATAATTATTCGCAAAAAATCGACTTTCGCGATCTTTTAGATGTCATTGTCGAAGGCACAAGGCATACATTGGATTTTGCGATCGCTTGCCAAACTCAAAAATTTCTGTTCACAAGTTCGGGCGCTGTATATGGCAAACAGCCGAACGAGATAACTCATATTCATGAATCTTACCTTGGCGCTCCTGACACTTTAGACTCGCGTTCCATTTATGGAGAAGGTAAACGTATTGCAGAGCTACTTTGCACTATTTATGCAAATCAATTCGGGTTAGAAATAAAGATAGCAAGGTGCTTTGCGCTAATAGGTGCTTATTTACCTTTGGATAGTCATCTTGCTACTAGTAGCTTTTTTCGCGATCACCTACAAAATAAACCCATTCAAATTCAGGGAGATGGCACAAATCTCAGGTCATATTTATATGCAAGTGATTTAACCGCATGGCTATGGACAATCTTATTTAAAGGTTCATCTTGCTATGCTTATAATGTTGGGTCTGAAGAAGCAATATCAATCGCAAGTTTAGCTAAAAAGATCTCACAATTAGGCACACAAAATCTGGATGTAGCGATCGCCAAAATAGCAGATCCCCATCAATCGATAGAACGCTATGTCCCATCTACCCAAAGAGCAAAAGATATGTTAGGTTTGCAGGAAACCGTTAGCCTAGAAGATGCGCTGCTAAAAACTTTAACTTGGTATGCATCTACGGATAAAAGCTATGCAAAAATTTGAATCTAAAAAGCTACGGCAGAATATTCTCAAGATGGCATATGCTGGCTCGACAGTGCATATTGGTTGTGCTTTTTCCATCGTCGAAATTCTTGCAGTACTATACCGTTCTCACCTCAATCTTGTTAATAGCAATCCCGACGATGCATTTCGAGATTATCTAGTCTTGAGTAAAGGACATGGTGTAATGGCTCAATATGCCTGTATGCATGAGCTAGGTTGGTTAACCGATGAAGATATCCAAAATTATTTTCATGATGGTACTGTCTTAAAAGGATTGTCAGACAGCCATGTTAAAGGACTCGAAGTTAGTTCTGGTTCTTTAGGGCATGGCTTATCTGTAGGTGTGGGTTTAGCCCTCGCAGCCAAGCGCAAGCAAACCAATCAACGCTGTTTTGCCATCGTCGGTGATGGTGAAATTAACGAAGGTGCGATATGGGAAGCTTTACTTTTTGCCACCCATTTTGAGCTTGCAAATCTACTAGTTATAGTTGATGAAAATGGCTATCAAGCAATGGGAACGACTGAAGAAGTGATGCGGCTTGGTAACATAGCTGATAAGTTTCGAGCCTTTGGCTTTGAAACGAGAGAAGTAGATGGACATGATGAACTAGCACTAGATCACACAATTCATGAATTAATGAAGTTAAATTCAAAAGCTCCCAGAGCGATCGTTGCTCATACTGTCAAAGGCAAAGGCATATCATTTATGGAAAATGATAATCGCTGGCACTATACACGTCTTACCGATGAGACTTACAAATCTGCGATCGCCGAACTCAAGGCTCAGGAATTTGTATTAATATCATGAGAAATGCTTTTTCGAGTGCTTTAGTCGCCGCCGCCAAATCTGATCCGCGCATACTTTTACTTACAGGCGATCATGGATATGCTCTGTTTGATGAATTTCGTAAAGTCTGCCCTGATCAATACATAAATGCTGGTGTAGCCGAACAGAATATGGTGGGCGTAGCCGCAGGTTTAGCAAAGGCTGGCTTTAAACCTTTTGTCTATGGTCTAAGTGCGTTTGTGCCCATTCGCGTATTAGAACAAATTAAGCTAGATGTTTGTTATGAGCAGTTGCCAGTAGTATTTATCGGTGATGGGGCAGGTGTCGTTTATAGTAGCCTAGGTTCTAGCCACCAAAGCACAGAAGACATTGCGGCATTACGTGCAATTCCACATATAACAATCATGTCGCCTGCTGATCGCTACGAAATGGCGCAATGCATGAATCTAGCTTTGCAATCCGCTCAACCCGTCTATCTACGCATGGGCAAGGCTGACTTACAAAGTATTCATTCTTCTATGCCTGATTTCCAGCTAGGAGAGTTATGCCGTATAAAACATGGAACTAACACTATGTGTTTTATTGCTACTGGATCTATGGTATCAACTGCAATAACTGTTAGTGAAAAATTTGATGATGTTGCAGCTTGGAGTTCACCTTGTATTAAGCCGTTAAATGTGGAGCAAGTGAATAAGATTGCTCAATCTCATGCACTTATAGTGACTTTAGAAGAGCATTCAATATATGGAGGACTAGGATCTGCGATCGCGGAAATAACGTCAGAATATTTTCCGACTAAAGTTTGCAGAATAGGTGTTCAAGACAAGTTTTCTAGATTTTGTGGAAGTTATCAGTATTTAATGAAAGAACATCATCTAGATATTGAATCTGTTGTTCGTCAAGTAAGCAAATTTTGTATAAAAATTGGCAATGAATAAATCGCTTATTATCAAAATAAAAAATAGTAAATTTGTTAAATTTTTATTTGTCGGAGTGATTAATACCCTGTTTGGTTATAGTATTTTCACTCTGTTGATTTTTTTTAATTTAGACTACCGCTTTGCATTGCTTATTGCTACAATTTGTGGAGTATTATTCAATTTCAAAACCATAGGAATTCTAGTTTTCAAAACCAAGAATAATAGATTAATAATCCGTTTTTTAGCAGTTTATTTGTCAACTTACTTACTAAATATTGGATCTTTACAAATCACCAATTCACTAGGGATTAATGTGCTAGTCGCGCAAGCAATTTTATTATTTCCTCTAGCAATCATTTCTTATTTCTTAAACAAAAAATTTGTCTTTAACGGTAAAAGAAAATGAAAACAATTAGTATAGTTACACCTTGTTATAACGAAGAAGATAATGTTCAGGATGTTTATTTTCAGGTCAAAAAAATTTTTGATGGACTAGAACAATATAACTACGAACATCTCTTTATAGATAATGCTTCTAAAGATAAAACAGTTGAAATCCTCAAAGAAATTGCTAAAGAAGATAAAAGAGTAAAGATTATCATCAACTGTAGAAATTTCGGACCTAGTCGATCTATGTATTATGCTCTTCTTCAAACTTGTGGCGACTCAGTCGTTCTACTCCCAGCAGATTTACAAGAGCCTCCTGAATTAATCCCTGAATTTATTCAAAGATGGGAGGATAGTTATACAGTTGTTAAGGGGGTTAAAACTTCAAGCAAAGAAAGTTTTTTGATGTATTTTTTAAGAAGTGCCTACTACTTTCTAATACGTAGAATCTCTGATATTGAACTTACTAGTCATTTTATCGGTTTTGGTCTATATGACAAAAAAGTTATTGAAGCACTTAGAGAAATTAATGATCCTTATCCTTACTTTCGTGGACTGATAGAAGAACTTGGCTTTCATAGCATCAAAGTCGAATACGAACAAAAGCAGCGCAAGAAAGGAAAGAGCAGTTATAACTTTTTTCGATATTTTGATGAAGCCATGCTTGGCATTACCAGTCACTCTCGCATACCACTGAGACTGGCGACAATCGTAGGATTTATCATGTCCTTGCTAAGCTTGATGGCTGCCTTTGGATATCTAATTGCTAAACTTATTTTTTGGCAGTCTTTTCCGCTAGGCACTGCTCCCATTACCGTTGGCTTATTTTTAATAGCTTCCATTCAACTCTTCTTTATCGGAATTATTGGCGAATATATAGGGTTAATACATCTAAGAATTCTCAAACGACCCTTAGTTGTAGAAAGAGTACGTATTAATTTTGATAATTTACAAGATAATGAATAAATAGAAATTAAGATAGAAGAATAAAGTTGTAACAATCATGGCTGATTTTTTACAGATAATGTACACCTTGTTTTGGGAATTCTGGAGGGGGGAGAATTTCTGGGTACAACCTTAAACCAAACATTGATTCTATCTTTAGCGAAATAATGAAGAGAAATAAACCTATTATAAGGAATAATACGGATAACCTAATTTGACTAAATTTAGTTTTGCGAATTTTAACAAAATAAAACACAAAATAACTTGTAGAAATAGCAAAGAAAGGATGAAATGGGAGTCCATATCGTTCTTCTACTAAAACATAAGAAATAGGAGGTAACAGTAGAGATAACAAAATTATAAATACAATAACTAGATATACAAAGTATTTACGTGTATTTTTAAAAACATTACGTAATAGCTGAATTGTTCCCAAAATGGATAAAGATAAGAATAATGAGTTAATAGTCCTCCATATATATCTTTCAGGTGCAAACAAATTATAAATGAATGGCGACAGGAAAACCTTGTCATGCATCGCAAAAAATTTTATAACATACCATTTGAAGACATCAAAATTAGAAACGGGTAATGGAGAAGATGTCAATCTTTCTCTAATACAATTATTTAATGATTGTGGATTAGGGCAAGACGCTGCAAAAGTTTTCATTGTTTGATCAAATGATCCAAATACAACCATTTCGTGAATAGTATTTGGATCTACTATTCCTACTGATTTATATATATGTACGCCATATAGAGAAGAAACAGTAATCTTTAATTGTGCCCAATTTGACAATATCTTTGGGGTAAGCCATAGCTGAAAGAATACTGGTATTAAGAAAGCCATTAATCCTAGCGTGATTACTATAAATGAATTTAATTTTAAGTGGTTTTTATATATGTATATGAAAGAGCATATTGTATATAAAGAAATTGCAGCCAGAGCAAAAGAAAGTCTAGTCATTAGTAAAAGACCATTCAATAAGCCAAAGACAATAATCAGTTTCTTATATTTAAGTGGGTTTAAGATAATTACAACAAAAAAAGTAACTACTATCAATAAGTAAGATATAGATATTGATTCAGCTAACATCTGGTTGGTGAAAGCAATTATAAAAATGTTTAGTCCGTAAAGATAAGTAGTACAAGAAGTGATGAATTTATTATCTGTTAATAGATAGGTCGTATAACCTAATGCAGTTACAGATAGTAAATGGACAGACAGTTGAACAATGCTCACTAAAAAAGCTTGAACTTCGACACTAATGCGAAGATAGTTAGGTATGTAACGGATAAAGGCAATAAAAGAAGGATAGAAAAAAGTGCCTAAAAAATTGTGAGAGTTTTTGATTCCATCAAAACTTTCTGAGCTTTTCCAATAGCCATAAGCGTCACATACTTTACAAGTAAGATTTGTTGGATAGAAATACCACAAAACACTAGCAACAAAAATAGCTCCTAAGTAACAAATAAGGAGTTGCCTCCAAAAAACTCTTAAATATTCTTTAAAAGATAGTTCAATCATTTGGATATATTCTGATATTAGATATTTATTTTAGCTATAAGAAATGTTATCATTATAAATGACAACATACATAACAGAAGAAAAATTTTGTAAGTTTTTAAGTAAAAATTTCTCCAATAGTATAAATCTTTTTTTGTAAGCACTAGATAATTGTTGAACCTATAGGCAGGGCAACCACGCACATTTCTTAACAATCCACAAAAAACTTCATAACCCTTGCCCAGCAATAATTTTAATCAAATGAGCATATAACGAAGAAGAGTTTGCCTGATCATTTGCAGGGCAAAAATAAAGCGAAAGTTTTAGGTGCTAATCGTTGAAACCCAGAAGACTCGAGCCCTCCAATCGGTCAAATTAAAATGTTAAGAAACGTGTGCGGTTGCCCTAAACCCATAGGTCTATCTCAATTTGATGCCGAGTAAATTGATCGGCATTAATAAGTAACGGGAAATGGGGATTTAGTGATTGATTCTCCACACCCCAAAAATAGATGTTTGATTCTGAGGATAGGTATCAAGGTTGATGAATTTGTCAGAAATATTAGTTTCAATTTCCTTGTCTAGCAAATGAAATTGTTGGACGGCAATGGAATTGGCGGATTAAATGACCAGAGCCTTATCACGATAATGAGCCTGTTTTTTGAAAATATCTTACCCGCATATTCACTTAGCTAACTTAAGATATTCATGTTTTAATACCGATTCACAAAAGTGTGACGACACTTTTGTGAATTAAAAGCCAAATCCAGTAAGGTTTTTAAAACCACAAAATGGCGTAGCCATTTCGTGATTTGGTATAAGTTGTTTTTTAAATTAATGGGTCAAAATACGAAGTGCATTAAATTTAGATGTATCGGCAAAAATATCATTAATATTTAGTTTGTTAATATTATTTCTTGATATTGTCTGGATTATATTCATGCTTAGATCGTTCTCTAGTAAGATTCTTTCGAGAAGATAGGATAGCTTAATAGAAGTTCCGCTCCCTACATTATAAATATCTCCTGTTTTTCCATAAGCCATTATAGTCTCATAGCAACCTACAGCTTCTTGTACATTTATATAGTCTCGTTTACTTTGTAAATCTCCTAATACTATCTTTTCTGTTTCGCCATTTTTATATTGTTCTATTTGTTGAAAAATCCTGCCAACAAAAAGTCTATTAGATATATTTGTTCCTAATAAGTTAAAGGTTCTAGCCATTACTATATCTAAATCATGAACTTGACAATAAAAATTCATCAAATGAGTTTGATATGCTTTGGTTAACCCATAAATACTTACTGGGCTTAATGGTTGCTCTTCTTTAACTGGGTTATCTTCTTCCTTAACTAAACCATACTCAGCTGCACTTCCAATTAATAGAACTCGACAAGACACTTGATACTTAAGGAGACTATCTAGGATGTTTTTAGTCGTCAGAACATTGTTCACATAATCTATGTCATAGTCGTTGCTAAAACTTCCAGCCAAATGATAAATCTGATCTGGTCGAATCTCTTGAATTAAGTTGTCAACAGATTCGTAATTAGTTAGTTCACAGACATAACTATCATCATATGTTTTATTGCGATTGACACAATAAATTCTTAGCTCAGAATTTTGCTGTAACTGCTTGACCAAATGACTTCCTGTAAAACCACTAGCCCCAGTGATTAAGACTTTTATCATAAACCTAGTTTAATCTTAATTTGATTATAATTTTCATTGGCATTTTCATAGTCTTCGGGTCTACCAATATCTAACCAATATCCATTAAAAGGTCTGACAAGTATTTTAGATTTATTTATAATGCCATCAAGCATTAAATTATCAAATCCATATGGTTTAGCTTTGGTTAACTTCTCAATTACCCTACGATTAAGACAATAGATTCCCATGCTAACATCAAAGTGGTAGGTAGGTTTTTCTATAAAAGAATGTATTCGATTATCCTGATGATATTGCAAAACGCCAAAATCAATTTTTGACTCCCTTTTAAAGGTTGAGACTGTAACATCATTATCAGCCTGAACGTGATAATTAAAAAAATCTCGATAATCTAGATTACAAAGTATATCTCCATTCATTACCAAGAAATTTTCAGGCAAGTCGTTAATTAGCGTTAAGGGGCCAATGGTACTTAGAGGGATTTCTTCTAAAGAATAATCAATTTTTATATTCCATGATGAGCCATCGCCAAAAAAAGCCATAATTAAATTAGCTAGATGGTTAACTGCTAAAGTAACATGATCAAATCCAGCTCTAGCTAACTGTCGAATGATAATTTCTAAGATAGGCATTTCACCACCAATAGGAACAAGAGGCTTAGGAATAGTGACAGTATAAGGTTTTAATCTAGTTCCTTTCCCACCTGCTAAAATAATAGCCCTCATCCTTTAAATTCCTCCTGATTTCAGATGGCAAGCATTACTTTTAATTAAAATTGAATAATTTGATCTCATAAACTAATAGTTCCAATAACGCAAACCTTATTTTTGTAAACATTAGATAACTCTTGATCCCATAGACCTACCTCAACATCATATTTGGCAAACTTATCGCCAATAAGCAATGCAGTACATATCTCTAATGAAGTTCCTTTTTCCCACATAGATGTTGATTTTTGAGGATAGAAGTCAAGATTGATGATTTCATCAGAAACATAATTCCCATTATGCTTAGGTCGCAGGTGTAATATAACTTTGTAGTTTTTATATAATTTCGTATTTACCTGAACATTCACGATGAGCCTTGGAGTTATTAATGATGAATCAATATTTTTTACAGAAAATATGATCCCATGTATATCGCCAGAAGCTAGTTCTTGCAGCTTAAATTTGCTTCTAGAAAAAACTAATGACTTTGGGGTTTTCGTTTTTCTAGCTACAATCCTTAAATCTCTTGATGAAAGATTAGCATCATGAAACTTATACAACTCATTCAAATCAATGTTTGGAATATCACAATCGATAGTCAACGAACATTTTTGAAGCCACTCTAACTGACTCTCTGCCGCCGAATTTGAGCTAACAGAGGTAATCTCAAAATCATTTTTGATTAAAATATTTTGAATGGAATTTGGAGTAAAGTAATGAAGATGTTCAGGAAAAAAGCACCAATCAAATTTACCAAAAAAGTCTTTTTGTGCTGGGTAATAAGCCCCATTTGGTACGGCTATAACCAAAAAGCCTTTGCTACCTAAAGCTGAGTTTGCTACGTCGAAAAAATCTTGTGGATTTAAGAAATGCTCTAAAGAATGGTAACAAGATATTACATCTAAGTTTCGTTCTTTAGCTAATAGTTCGAGTCCACCCAAGTCAACAGAAAGACCTTTTGATTTAGAAAATGCAATACAGGCTTCATCTAAATCACTGCCACGGCAATTAAAACCCAGTTGCTGACTCTTTGCAATTAATCCGCCATAACCACAACCATAGTCATATAAGTTTGGATTTTCAGTGTTGTCGAGATAGTTTTTTTTCAATAGAATTAGACTTTCAATAAATAATGAATGAGGTAAGTCATTTTCATCAAACCACTGATCATGGTAAACATCGGGTTCAACTTTAAGAGCCTCGTAAAAGCTATTACTACTGTAATACCTATTGATTAGTTCTGATGTTGGTAACGGATAAAACTGTACATGTCCACAATCATTACATGAATAAATATCAGAAACATTGCCATTATATTCTTTACGTGTAATAGCTCCTGCTTGAACCATCACTTCAAGTTCCCCAGTACACAATGCACATTTAGCAATAGTTTTTATGTCATTTCTTTTAAATTTTTTACCTACATACTGGCTTAACTTGTCTAGGCTGTGCATTTTAGTGTTATTACTGCTGTGCATTTTAGTGTTATTACTAAAGATTATAAATATTGGCTTTGTATTGGGCTAAATTTCGAGGATTTTTAAACCATTCTATAGTTTCTGTCAATCCTTTGGCTAGGTCATATTGGAATTGCCAATTGGTTAGCGCCAAGATTTTTTTGTTGCAGCCTAATAAGCGGTTAACTTCTGATTTACTAGGTCTGAGGCGATCGCTATCACTAACAACTTTAGCTAGAGGACTAATTTGGGAAATTAACTCCTGAGCCATTTCGCCAACTGATATTTCTACTCCAGTAGCAATATTAATTTCTTCTCCTATAGTTTGGTCTGATTTCGCAATTTCCAGAAATCCGTTGACGGTATCCTTAACATAATTAAAGTCACGTGTAGGATCAAGACTTCCTAGTTTGATTTCTGTTGCGCCCGCTAATAGTTGGGTAATAATCGTTGGAATTACAGCACGAGCTGATTGTCTCGGACCATAGGTGTTAAAAGGTCTAACAATCGTAACAGGCAAATTAAAAGAACGATAAAACGACTCAGCTAATCGATCTGCGCCAATTTTAGTTGCACTATAGGGGGATTGTCCCTGAAAGGGATGCTTTTCGTCAATAGGTACGTATTGTGCTGTTCCGTAAACTTCAGACGTAGAAGTCACTAAAATTTTTTCAAGTTCCAACTTTCGAGACGACTGCAAAATATTCAATGTCCCCTTAATATTGGTGTCAACGTATGAATCAGGGGAGTGATAAGAAAAAGGAATTGCAATTAAAGCAGCAAGATGAAAAACGATGTCACATCGCTGCATTGCTGACTCTACACCATTAGGATCGCGAATATCGCCAGCAAATATTTCGATATTCTTTAACTTCTCTTCTGGTAGTGAGTCAAGCCACCCCCAAGAATTAAAAGAGTTATAGTAAACAAACGCTTTTACCTTACATCCTTCGTCTAGCAGTTTTTCAACTAAATGACTTCCGATAAAGCCATCTGCCCCTGTTATCAAAACCTGTTTACCTGATATATTCATAAACGATTTGGTGCTCAATCTTGTTCGAGCGCAAAGTATTACATAAAAGTACCATATACAATACTTCGGACAAAATTTAAGGCTTGTATGTTTTGCTCCGTATAGAGCTTAATCCTTGGTCGTTATTTAAATTCTGGTTGGCTCAAACGCTAACAGCCAATTAAATACAAACCTGTAGATCTATGCTCTGTAAAGCTTTTATCCTCGTTAAAAAAGTGTCCGAAGTATTGATATACATTATCATTACATAAAACAACCTCATCACTCATCATTTTTTTTAGTAAGAGATAGGAAAAGATTTTTATACTTGCTATTCATACTAGCAATATCCAACTTGTCCTTCGCATAAGATCTAGCATTCTCTTTAAGAGAAGTTTGAAGATTTTTCTCTGAGTATACTCTCACTATACTATTTGCAAAGCAGTTAATATCGCCAGAGTTGCAGACAAAACCATTGTAGGAATCTGTGATCACATCAGGGATTCCTCCAACGTTTGCGGCAATCACAGGCACACCTAAAGACAAACTCTCCATAAGTATAATAGGAATGCCTTCAATCTTTGAAGGTATAATCAAAAGATTAGATGCTTTCAAAAACGGCTTATTATCTTCAACAAAGCCAGGAGCATAAATCTTATGATTCAAATTCAGTTTAGATATTTGCTCTTTTACTAGTTCATATTCAGGACCATTTCCTAGCATTAAGAAGTAGATGTCTTCGTGATCCCTTAGTTTATTAGCTATATCTACAAACTTCTGAGGACATTTTTCTTCTGAGAACCTTCCCATATAAGACACAATAAATTTGTCTTTGGGAACGGTGTTCTCTATTAAATCTTGATTAATATTAGCTGGATTAAATTCTACTTGAGTATCTACTCCGTGAACTATAACAGAAGTCTTACTTGGCTCTTCCTTATAATCTTGCAATAAGATGTTTTGAATAGTCTTATTAGCTAGAATGTTCATGTCAATCAATTTGGCATACTTTCTGTTGTTTTTTATATGACCATGTTCATTAAAAAGCTGGTCTACTATTTTAATATGAGGAAAATCCTTTTTAATGTCTGGCAATAAATCGTAGAAGTAAGCAGAGCCGACAATCAATATTATTTCAATCTGGCGAGACTCAAGATAATAATAAACAAAATCTTTCCATTTTTCTTTGGAATCTAAAAATTTGTATAAATGATAAATTTGCTTGGTAATATTCTCGTATTTAGCTGTGTTATCCCCTAGGGTAGGATCTGTTTCTATAGTTGTTATTACTGATATATCAAACTTGTTTTTGCTAAGATGTTTGGCAATTTGTAGTAATACAGTATCTGCTCCACCTGTGATAGTAAATGGCAAAGCAACCACAATTTTAGTTTTTTTGTTTTCCTTTTTCTCATTTAAATATGAATTAGATATGTTTGTATTCCCATTGATTACTTGATATGATGCTTGGTTGATATGTAAAGAGCGCTTATAAGAATCTTGAGTAAGATGTTTTTGATTAAAATTTTTTATTGTTTCTGATTGTTTTCTCAAGTCAAGAGTTTCAGGATGATTACTTAAACTTGTATAGTTGCCGTGTATACGATATAACATTAGGGGTTCGAGAATATTAATTGATCTTGCCCCAATAGCCATCATTCTCACCCAGAGGTCCCAATCTTCAGGAATATGATCTTTACCTATTCCATAGTCATGGTAACCGTTTGCCTTCTTCCACAGATCCTTAGAAAATACAGCTACAGTAGAAATTTGATTGTTCCTCACAATCTCCTCTAGTTTAGGCTTAAGTTCAATCTCCCAAGTTTCTGTTGACTTACCAAAACATTGGACTGATGTAGAGACGATATCATAAGCAGCAGTTTCTAATAGAAAAAGAGCTTTCTCCAAATATGTTGGTCTGATTTTATCATCTGCATCAAGACAGCAAATATACTTGCCCTGTGATTTTTCTATACCAAAATTTCTATTGTCTCCTACTAGATGGCGACCTTCCCTGTAATAGATTGTTGTTTTTGGCTTTTGTAAAGAATTGAGAGTCTTAATTGTCCAATCATCTGTTGAACCACCATCAACCACTATAATTTCAAAGTCCTGAAAAGTTTGATTAAGGACAGAATCGATAGCATCTTCAACATATTGACCGTAGTTATAACAAGGAATAACTACAGTTACTAAAGGAAGATTTTTACTCCACTTCTTTTGTTTTATTTTGACTAGAGTTTTTTTTTGAACATCAAAATGTTTCTGAATGTTTTTTAAGATCTCTTTGAATGACAGGCTTTGATTATCATTTGTAATACCCACCAATCGCCTAAATTGGAACCATTTTTGTCTCAGCTTCCAGAATTTAGTGTTTTGGATCGAGTCTAGTTGAGATTGAGTTTGTTGTAGTTGAGATTGAGTTTGTTGTAGTTGAGATTGAGTTTGTTGTAGTTGAGATTGAGTTTGTTGTAGTTGAGATTGAGTTTGTTGTAGTTGAGATTGAGTTTGTTGTAATTGAGATTGAGTTTGGGAAAGCGACTGCTGTAATTCAGTTTGTTTCCTAATATTTGTAATATCGGTGTTCTTCGTTAGTTTATACAATTCAGGCAACCCAAATTCATACTTATCTTTTGCTACAGACAAAATCTCTTCATTTTGCAGAAGATTAAATAATTTTTCTACTCCAATACTTTGGAATAATGGGAGGCTATGACTTAAATATAAAAAAGCTTTTTCCAATTCATATTCATAACCTTCTTGAAAGTTAGTACGTTTGATTTGATGTGAAAAACTTAATTTAAAAAGATCAATAGTAATATCATTGAATATGTTTTTGTATATATGATAACCTTCAAAGGTAGAACGAATTGAATTGCTAGGGTCTAGACTTAAATTGCCTGAATTAGAACGAACTCTATATTTAATTAGCTTCTCTTCAATTACCGATATGTCATACTTTTTAACTATCTTTATCCACATATCAAAGTCCTGCATCTGGATTGAAGCTAAGTTAAATAAGCCAGCTTCTAATAGTATTTGCCTTTCCGCCATGACAGATACACCACATAGATCGTTGCCTTTCATAAAGAATGAGTTTAATATTTCAGCACGAGTTCTGCTGGGTAAATTAAAGTAACTTTGGACAAAATGTTCGTTTAATGGCTGGCTATCATCATCTATGACATCTATCCAAGAAAAGGCTATTTTTTTACCAAAATCACTTAAATGTTTATACTGAACTTCTAATCGTTGAGGATAGCAAACGTCATCTCCAGATATTAGAGCTATGTACTTTCCTCTAGATGCCAATATGCCATTATTGGAAGCAATACTTGGTCCTTGATTTTCTTGATAAATATATGTAATTCGATTGTCTAGAAATGTCTTAATAATTTCATCAGTTCTATCAGTAGAACCATCATTAACAATAATCAACTCAAAATCTTCAAAGGTTTGATCTAAAATGCTTTGAATTGCTTCAGCAATATACTTTTCGTGCTGATAAGTAATTAGCACAACACTAATTAAAGGCATATTATCGCTCACTTATACATTCTCCAGAATAGCTTTTGTAACTGCATCAATTTGTTGGTTGCTTATATGGGAACCCATTGGTAAACTCAGAATTTCTTTGCTTAACATCTCGGAAACAGGAAAAGATCCTAAATTGCCGTACTTTGAATAAGCATTAGATAGATGCGGCGGGACTGGGTAATGAATCAGCGTAGCAATATTATTTTGCTGCAAATATTGCTCTAAATTATACCGATTAGGGTGACGCACGACAAATAAATGCCATACGGGTTCTGCCCATTCAGGCACAAAGGGTAAAGTCAAATTAAGATGCTTATTCAGAGTTTCTAAGTAATGCATTGCAACACTTGTACGTCTAGCATTCCATTCGTCTAGCTTGGCTAGTTTTACCCGCAAAAATGCTGCTTGCAATTCATCAAGTCGGCTATTGTAACCCTGTATTTCATTTTCGTACTTTACACGAGAACCATAATTTCGCAAAAGTCGAATCTTATCTGCTAACTCAGGATTATTCGTGGTTACTGCTCCAGCATCACCGATCGCCCCTAAATTTTTGGTTGGGTAAAAACTGAAACCTGCCGCATCTCCTAAACTACCAACGCGCCGATTTTTATATTTTGCCCCATGAGCTTGAGCAGCATCCTCAATTACTTTGAGGTTATGCCGCGCCGCAATTTCATTAATTGCATCCATATCAGCAGGTTGACCATATAGATGCACTGCCATGATTGCCTTAGTGCGATTAGTAAGAGCAGATTCAATAAGTAATGGATCAATATTGTAAGTTTTTTCATCTGGTTCAACGGGGATAAGAGTAGCCCCTACTTGAGAAACAGCTAACCAACTAGCGATATAAGTATTGGCTGGGACAATTACTTCATCACCAGTGCCAATATCCATAGCCCGTAAAATTAAGTGCAAAGCCTCTAAACCATTGCCCACACCAATACAGTATTTAGTTTCACAGTAGGCTGCAAACTCATTTTCAAAAGCATCAACTTCTTTGCCAAGGATATACCAACCCGACTCCATAACTCTGAGATAGGCGGCATCAAGTTCAGTTTTTAATTCGATATAGGGAGCCTGAAGATCTAGAAATGGCACTTTCATTAGGGTTGATTCCTCACTGATGCAAGAAATTCATCGTAATCTCGAAAATAGTCAGACTCATCATAAAAGATAGATGCTAAAACCATACATACAGATCCAGACGAAAAATTTTCAAGTTCTCTCCACACCATAGGGCATATGTAAAGCCCGTAATAAGATCGGTTTAGATGAAATTTCTTTTTTTCATAACCGTCATCTAGAACTATATCAAAGCTACCAGCGATCGCAACAACTAATTGTTGTAGCTCTTTATGGGCATGACCACCCCGTTCAGCACCACCAGGAACATCATATAAATAATAAACTCGTTTAATACCAAAATCAATATGTTTTCCACTTTCTATAAAGGTTAAGTTTCCTCTTGGGTCACTGATTTTAGGTAATTCTACAATGAAACATTTAGCAAGCCCTGTTGGTTGATTCATCACATCCTTATACCAAATGTTGATTCTATATATAGAGAGAATTGAAACAATAAAAAAGCTAAAGCAAATAAAATCAAAAGAATTTTAGTCGGAATTTTAGATAGCTCAACCAATGTAAATTGGTTGCTGCCAAAACAACTGTACAACAAGTAACTAGTACTTAATGCAAAGAATGGGTGAAAATGTATTCCATAACGTTCTTCGGGAATACTTGCAATCAAAGGAAGCATCAAAGAAGTTAGGATAATTAAAGTTACTAATGAAACAAAAAAATATTTTCTAATATTTCTTCTAGCTTTTTTAATTGCTAGAGCTAAGCCAATTGTAGATGAGGCTAAAAACATACAATTAATTAATCGCCAAATATACCTATCGGGAGTAAAAAAATTATGAATATAGGTCGTTAAATATACTTGATCGTTGAGAGTAAATATTTTTGTTGCATAATGACCTAATGCCATCAATGGGTGAGCGGTAAATACTTGCTTAATACAGTCACTAGATTGAGTTGAAGCTTTACAAATATCGATAAGTTGTTTTATTGGATAGTTATATGCTACGTATCCATAAGCGGGTGGCGGCTCCACAATAGATATAAATTTATACATATAAGCCCCAAATTCATATTGCCCTTTACCTAATCCCCTAATGTTATCAAAAAGTTGAGGATTGATTACTGCTTGAATTGTTAAAGGAATTAGAAAAGCTAATATGCTTAAAAATATAGTGCTTAAAGATAAAACATCTATTTCATGCTTACACATCTTATAAGTATATACAATTATAAACATTATATATAAAGATATTGACACCAAAAATAAAGCTGGTCTAATCATTGGTAATAAGCCAGCTAAAAGTCCGAACGTCATAACAAGTAATATATTGCTTTTGAGAGAATCAGTGATCCTTACAAAAAAAGCGATCGTTATTACTAAGAAACTTAAAGCCACGCCGTCAGTTAAGATTTGATTGGTAAAAGCAATTATAAAAATATTCAATCCATAAATGTAAGTAGTACACAAAGTTAAGTTATATATTTGTTATTTGTGATTATGTAGGTCGAATAACTTAAAGCAACTACAGCCACTAAATGTAGAAGGAATTGAACAACACTTAGAAAGTAATATTGAACTTCAGCACTAATCTTGAAATGGTTAGGTAAGTATCTTACAAAAGCAATCAAAGATGGATAAAAAAATGTTCTAATGTGTGAATTCTTTATTCCATCAAGGCTTTCAGAAATTTTCCAATAACCAGAAGCATCACAGCAAGTGGCATGTGTTGGGAATAAATACCAGAGAAAACTGGCTATAAAAAAAGCTCCAAAACAAACTAGAAGTATGTGTCGCCAAAAAATTTGTACGTATATTCTCAGAGAGATATCATTCATCTGTATTTACATGGTAGTGCTGAAGAAAAGTCATATACTATACTTTTACTATACTTTCGGATCTAATACCATAACCCAAGTTGCTACCTATTCGCTCAAAACATAATTTAAAACAAAAAATACTAGATATTTACATGACAATGGCAGTATTTAGGACTTAGCTAGGTTGTTTTGCACCTGTTTTGAGGTGGTTTTTAATAGGTAGCAACTTGGGTTACCATATAGAGGTTTTTTAAAATGCTTTGATATGATTTTCATGCTTAGACATAGAGTCGCACCTTTAGCCTATAGCTCTAGCGAAACACTGAATTTAGAATTGTTCTGAATTCAATGTCATACTCATATAATACGATTTTCTCTAGCTGCAAGCTTTACACTATTTGATGACGCGTGAATTATAGGAAAATGAATTATGACTGCCCTAACAAAGATAATTGACAAGGCTAGAGTACGACTGCTAAAAATGCACTTTGAAAGTGGCGTTGGGCATATTGGAGGGAATTTGTCTTCATTAGATTTAATGATGTGTTTGTACCACATAATCTTAAGTGAAGACGATTCTTTTGTCCTCTCTAAAGGTCATGCTGCTGGTTCTCTATATACGACGCTTTGGTCTCTAGGGCGTTTGACCGAGGACGCTCTGAAAACCTTCCATCAAGATGGAACAAAATTGAGCGGACATCCCCCCGCAAACTGGATACCTGAAATTTTGTTTGCCACAGGAAGTTTGGGGCATGGGCTATCGTTGTCGAATGGACTGGCTCTAGGCAAGAAGTTTAAGGGTGAGAATGGACGTATCTTTTGTCTATTGTCAGATGGAGAATGGAATGAAGGGTCTAATTGGGAAGCTTTAATTTTTGCCGTGCATCAAAAATTAAAGCAATTAACCATTATTATCGACTACAATCGGCTACAAGGCTTTGGGACTACGAGAGAAGTGGCTGATTTAGAGCCATTAGTTGATAAGTTTATGGCTTTTGGATGTGCGGTCACAGAGGTTGATGGGCACGATCCTGATGCAATCGTCAAAGCACTCTCATTGATGACTATACAGCCTCATGTTATAATCGCCCATACTAAAAAAGGTCATGGGGTCTCCTTTATGGAAAATAAGATGGAGTGGCATTATTTGCCAATGAATGCTAATCAGTATCAACAGGCGTTACAAGAGGTAGGCGCGTGAGAAATGTCCTATGTGACACCTTAGTCCAATGTTCAGCTAATCCCAAGTTTGTTTTTCTTACTGGTGACTTGGGATACAAAGCACTGGAGCCGTTGCAAGAAAGTCTTGGCGAACGTTTTATTAATGCTGGCGTAGCAGAACAGAATATGGTATCCGTAGCTGCTGGTCTAGCTAAAATGGGCTTTCAGCCTTGGGTATATAGTATCGCTCCCTTTATTTACGCCCGTCCTTTTGAACAAATTCGCAATGATGTTTGTCTACACGACCTTCCTGTGCGACTTGTGGGCAATGGCGGCGGCTATGCCTATGGTGTTATGGGAGCAACTCATCATGCCTTAGAAGACTATGGAGCGATGCTCTGTCTGATGAACCTGCATGTCTTTATACCAGCCTTTGCTGTGGATGTTTTGGAAATTATCAATCAACTGCAAAGCTCCGATCACCCTGCCTATCTACGCCTTGGTCGTTGCGAAAAGCCACAGGAATTTGAGCTTCCTCCCTATTCACCTTGGCGACGATTGCTACAAGGAGAAGGTGCGACGATGTTAATTGTCGGTTCTTTAGCAGGAGGAATCCTTGGAGCAGCTCAGCATCTTAGCGATGCCGAACGTCCTAACCTCTGGGTTTTAACCGAATTGCCAATTGACGCAGCTAAAATTCCTCAAAATTTTCTTGATGACTTGAAAAAATCTGATCATTTGTTTGTTGTTGAGGAGCATATAGCTCATGGGGGGGTAGGGCAGATAATATCCCATTATCTTTTAGGGATAGGTCAAGCTCCAAATAAATTTACTCACCGCCACGCTTTGGGGTATGTTTCTGGCTTATATGGCTCTCAGACTTTTCATCGTCAAGAATGTGGTCTAGATCCGAGTAGTATTATTCAGGACTTGAGGAGGTGATTAATGGACTTAGAACAAAAAATTAGACGATTACAGGGACCGATTTTGGTTCTTGGGGCTAGTGGTTTTGTCGGGGCTAATTTGCTCAGGCAATTACTTAATTACAGAGAAGATGTTTTTGGGACGACATCTCGATTTCCTGCTTGGCGATTGAAAGGGTTGAATCAACAGAATATTATTAATGTTGATTTGCTAGTTGAGTCTAATCTAGATTTTCTGCTAAAAAAAACGCAGCCACGAACAATATTTAATTGTGTTGCTTTTGGAGCTTATTCCTTTGAAACCGATAGTCAACTCATTTATCAAACAAATTTTAATCTTACGGACAAAATTTTAAACCGTCTAGATCCTCATCAAACTAGCTGTTATGTTCATGCTGGCAGTTCTTCGGAATATGGAGACAATTGTTCCGGACCGAGTGAAAAGGAGCTGCCAGCTCCTAACAGTGATTATGCTGTCTCTAAGATTGCTTGCGCTAATCTTCTTTATTTTTATGGCAAAAAAAAGCAATTTCCTTGCGCTAATTTGAGATTGTATTCTGTTTATGGTCCCTTAGAAGATTCTTCTCGCCTAATTCCCAACCTAATCCGCCATGGAGTTGATGGCAAATACCCCAACTTTGTCAGCCCTGATATTTCAAGAGATTTTGTCTATGTCGATGATGTCAGTGAGGCATTTATTGATACTGCAATAAATCTAAAAGAGGAAGATTATGGAGAATCATTTAATATTGGTAGTGGTCAAAAAACTACGATTGGTGAGGTAGCAAAAGTGTCTAGGGAGATATTTCCCATTGACACTGAACCTGTTTATAATTCCATGCAAAACCGAAGTTGGGATATTAGCGATTGGTATGCGGATGCAACGAAAGCTCAGGATCTATTGGGATGGAAAGCAAAGATAAATTTTCAAGAAGGACTGATTAAAACGGCAGAATGGTATCGAGAATTAGAGGATAAGGAAAGATATCATCAAAGTTCTAAAAAATTTGGCTTAGATACAAAGTATAGCGTTACAGCGATCATTGCCTGTTATAAGGATAATCAAGCGATTCCCATCATGTATGAACGTCTTAAGGAAACTTTTTCGAGACTCCATATCGAATATGAGATTATCTTTGTCAATGACTGTAGTCCTGACGATAGTGAAGAGGTGATTAAAGAAATTTCACGAACTGATAAACGGGTAATTGGTATTTCTCATGCTCGCAATTTTGGTTCTCAATCTGCTTTTAAAAGTGGCATGGAAATCGCAACTAAAAATGCCTGTGTTTTACTAGATGGAGATCTACAAGATCCACCAGAATTAATAGAAACTTTCGTTGAAAAGTGGCGACAAGGATATGATGTAGTGTATGGTTGCCGCAAAAAACGTCAAGCTCCGTTTTTAATGCAGATTGCCTACAAAGCATTCTACCGTATTTTTGATTACTTTTCTTACCTTTCAATTCCTCATGACGCAGGGGATTTCTCATTATTGGATAAGAAAGTTGTTCAAGCAGTTTTGCAGTTTCCTGAGCGAGATTTATTTCTCCGAGGAGTGAGAGCTTTTGTCGGTTTTAAGCAGATTGGAATAAACTATACAAGACCCGAACGAATGTTTGGTGTAACGACTAATAACTTAGCGAAGAATATAAGTTGGGCAAAAAAAGGGATTTTGTCTTTCAGTTATGCTCCTTTAACTATGCTCAGTTTTCTAGGCACAGTATTATTGTTGTTAACTTTCTTATTAGCAACCCTACAAATTATTAGTCATATTTTTCTTCCAGATTTAGCACCTAAAGGGGTAACTACGATACTACTTTCCATCTTATTTTTTGGTTCGCTAAACTTATTTGGTATCGGTATTGTTGCTGAATATATTGCTAAAATCTTTGAAGAAGTTAAGCAAAGACCCCATTTTATCCGTCGCACAATTATCAAGAATGGCGAAATTAGAGATGCTCTCAATACCGTTAAAAATTGATATTATAAGGAATTGAAAATGATCCAAGAAGGTTTTAAACCAGTCAGTAATATCCCTCCTGATACTTTACTCAATAAGTTAGAGTTTCAGGCAAGACTAATTTTAGATTTTCAGATGAATACTGTGTATCGACACTTACAAGAATTCCTCCCTAAGATGTATGGGAAAGTGGTCGATATCGGTTGTGGACAGAGTCCCTACAAGCATCTTATTAACAGCCAAAAAGCTCAATATTACGGACTTGATATTGAAGATGCGAACCAAAAATTTGACTATAAAAATCCTCAGATTATTCGTTTTGATGGACAAAATATTCCTTTGGAAGATAGTTCAATGGATGGTTTTATATGTACTGAAGTTCTTGAACATATCCAAGAACCTAACAAGTTTATTACTGAAATTTATCGAATCTTAAAGGTTGGAGGGGTAGGAATAGTTACTGTCCCTTGGTCAGCGAGATATCACTACATTCCTTATGACTATTATAGATAACCCAAGTTGCTACCTATCAAAAACCGTCTCAAAACAAGTTGAAAACAGCCTCGCTAAGTGCTAAATAACGCTATTTTTATATAAAAACCTAGCATTTTTTGTTTTAACTTTAGTTTTGGATGAATAGGTAGCAACTTGGGTTAGATATACTCCATCAACGCTAAAACGCCTTTTTCAAGATTTTTCATCAACTAAAATTCTCCCTAGAGGGACAGATATTACAGTAATTGCCTCAAAGATTATTGTTGTCTATTTTCGGGGATTGCAATCAACTAAAAAACCTCTCTCATTGCTTTTAAAAGTTTTATTAGACTTAATTCTTTTTCCTTTTCTTATTGTATGTATTGTTGTCGGACACCTTTCTTTAGCGTTTGGCTTGGGTTCTAAAGATGATCCTCTCGGCTATACAATTTGGATTCAAAAGTAGCTTCTGAGCGTTATTTTCAAAACAAGATTGACATGAAAAAATTAAATTATGTTTCTGTATTTTTTGCTGCCATTACTCTATTTTCTCTGAGTTATTATTTAGTAGAAACAGAATGGAATTTAGAAGAATTAGCAAGCTTTTGTGGAGGAATAACTTTACTATGGATGCCTCTGGGCACTTGCTTTTATTTGTTGTTAAAAAAACAGGTTGAAGACTCAGTTGTTTGCTTTACTTTTAGTGCGATCGCTAGTTATACACTGACAACTTTGGCTTATTTTGGCTTATCTGTACTTAAACTTGAGCCATTATTTTATTCTGGACAAATCGCTATTTTATTATGGCTAATTATTTACTCAATTCGACATAAGCTTTGGCTAAAACTGCGCCTTAATTATCTTGTCTGTCTAAAGTTCGACTGGGTACTTGCTAGCTTGATTGCAGTCAGTTTAGTGGTTAATATCCCCTACCAAATAGCTTGGGAACATTCTCCAAAAAACGATGCATATAAGTTCAACCTATATGCAGATCATCTTTACCATACAGGTCTAGCCTATGAATTAGCAAGAAATGTACCACCTCAACAGCAATCTATTAGGGCAGGAACTCCTGAGCGTGCCTACCATATGTTTCCTCACTTGACCACGATGTTGCTCTCACGCTTCACTGGTCAGAAAGATATGTTGCGTGTACACATTGTTTATCATTACATCATTATCGAAGTTGGAATGTGCTTAGCACTTTACAGCATAGTCAAAACCCTGACAAAGAATAGGATCGCTGGATACATAGGAACAGCAACGATGTATATCACCGCGATTTCCTATCCTCCTTTGGTGAATAATGCTATTGGCTATTTTTACTTTACTTTGTTTCCTCATGTATCAAGTGGTCTAGAGCCGGTTATCCTAACCAGTCCACAAATGTATAGTGGCATGTTAGTTACCTATGGAATTCTTTTGGGAGTCCTAATCATTTCTGTGCGTTTTTACCAAAAAAGATCGGTTGATGCTGTTCTCATCATTACCGCCATTATGGTAGCTGCAACCATCCGCTTTCGGCTCCATGTCTTTATAATAATGCTGCCAGGTTTATTGCTACTAGCTAGCTATGGTTGGAAATTCACACGGCAAAGAATATATATTGTGGCTGCTGGTCTTGTGTTTGCATTAAGTTTACTCATGTATTTAGAGATGAAATCTCCTGTTTACATGGCGGGGACGGCAAGTCTGAAATTAGGTTTTAATAATTTGACAACCGTAGCAGTAGTAGGTAATTGGTATAATATCTGGCCATTTTCTGACAAGATTTACACCTTGCTAAGGTATTTAATTCCTAGCTCAGAAGTATTGGCAATAGTTTGGCAAATCGTCTCAATGCCTACTTTTGTAGCATTGAATATGATTGGAATTCCTTTACTCATTATCGCTAATATTTATTTGTTTAGCAAGTCAGCACTCCAAGAGTTTCGGCTGTTTACGTTTCTGATTGTCTGGATGACAGTTGTATCGACTTTAGGTGCAATGTGTTTAACAACTGATTATGACAATTACTCATTGGGTGGACAACTACTTTTACATACTCGCTGGTATATATTTTTACTGATGATTCCTGGTCTCTGCAAAATTTATCAGTTTTTTCAGCCTCATTTATCCTTATCAAAATCAATCCAGATTAGTGTTGTGATAGTTTTTATCGTCCTATCCCTAGTTGCTCAACAGTTAGCTCGACCAAGCATCATAATGTCTAAGGTAAATGATTCCACTATTAGTCTCAATGCTAATGAACGGATAGCTTTAGCTTACATCCATGACTACACCCCTCAAAATTCTGTTGTTTTGACAGATAAATATGCCGATAAATATACATTTCCGTTAAGCGGAATAGCTGGGAGGGCTGCTTATTTAGAATCACAAGGCAATGCTGTAGATCTGCAATCACTAAAACTCAATCCCCTAGACAATCGGCTGCAAGTCATTCGAGACTTATGGAAAACTTCTAAATCTGAGCAATTTTGCCAAATTCTAACAGCAACTTCAACAACGCATCTGATCGAGTATTCCAATCATCCCTTACTCGTCCGTAACCCACACTGTATACAATCTATCTGGGAAATCCCTAATCAAAACGCTTCGGCTTCATCTGAAAAAATCACTATCTGGCAAGTCAATCGTTAACAAGTAGAAATTATAAAAAGGAGAATAATCAGATGGAAATGGTAAATCGCTCTTGCCCAATTTGTGGTTCACATGATCAATCACAAGTTTTTGTTGAGGCTGATTTTGATCTCAAGCAACTAGACGAATTTGCCTTTGCTTCTCGCAAACTGCCTGAATATATGCACTACAGAGAGATAGTCTGTCCTATCTGTGATGTAATGTATGCAAGCCCCATTCCCGAACTGAGTGAATTAGCAACTGCATATCATGAGGCTGCTTTTGATAGTTCTGAAGAAGCCCGTTATGCGAGTCGCACTTACGGCGGCTTCTTGTCTGATATTATGAAACAAGTTCCAGATTTTGATGGGGCGATTGATATTGGAACAGGAGATGGGGCATTTTTGGAAGAATTACTTCGCCATGGGTTTACTAATATTATTGGGGTAGAGCCTTCAAAAGCTCCCATTACGATGGCTAAAGATAAAATACAACCTTTAATTAAGCAAGGGCTTTTCAAAGTTGATGATTTTAAAGCGGAAGCTTTTAGTCTTGTTACCTGTTTTCAAACTCTAGAGCATTTGTACGATCCTAAACAAATGTGTAATGATGCTTATAGCCTTTTAAAAGAAGGTGGCTCTGTCTTTTTTATCTGTCATAATCATCGAGCTATTTCGGCTAAGGTTTTGGGTACAAAGTCTCCGATTTTTGATATTGAACATTTACAATTATTCTCCGAAAAAAGTGCTAAATACCTTTTGAAAACAAATGGTTTTGTGAACATAAAAACTAAAATTGTTTTCAACTGTTATCCATTCCACTACTGGGTAAAATTATTCCCGCTCCCATTAAAAATTAAACGAGCTTGCCTCTCATTTCTTAAGAAGATTAAAATTGGTTATTTACCCATTTATATCCCTGCGGGCAATATAGCCGTTATTGGCTACAAACAAACCAAATAGTAGGAAGCATAAGAGCAAATTTTATGCCTTACTTCCGATAATAATGCCAGCTACAATCAATCCCATACTGATAAGCTTTGATAGAGTTAATGCTTCTTGGAAGAAAATAGCGCCTAAGAATAAAACTAAGACAAAAGCTAGACTCATAAAAGGATATGCATAACTGAGAGGAAACTTGGTCATTGCCGCCATCCATGATAGTGAAGCAAGAAAAACACTGGTAAAACCACTAATAACCCAAGGATTAAGCAATAGCTTACCAAGAAACAAAAACTTCTCAGTTATATCCGATGGAAAAGCTCCAGCATTGTTAACTTGCCATTTCGTAACAATCTGACCATAGACAGTAAACAGAATAGTTAGAAAGATATATAAATGATTGAGCATAATTTAATAGTGATATCTCGGTCAAAATTAGGTAAAGGAAGAACTTTTGTAGTATGAGGGGATTAGAAAAGTTAGAACTACTCTTATTCTACTTTGCGAACTTCATTCTTGAATTGACGTAATGTTTTTAATTATACGTGCAGGATTTCCTACAACTATGCAATTATCAGGGACATCATGAGTTACGACTGCACCTGCTCCAACCATTGCATTTTCACCAATTATAATTCCAGGTAAAATAGTAGCATTCGCCCCAATACTTGCACCTGTCTTAACAATTGTTACTGGGAATTTATCTGGAAATTGTTTGCTACGAGGAAACTTATCATTTGTAAACGTAGCATTTGGACCGATGAAAACGTCATCCTCTAAACGTATTCCATCCCAGAGGTAAACTCCGCATTTAATAGTAACGCGATCGCCAATTACCACATCATTTTCTATAAATGTATGGTCGCAAATATTAGCATCTCTACCAATCACGGCACCCGATAATATATGAGCAAAAGCCCAAATACGAGTACCACAGCCAATGTTTTTAGTCTCAACACAAGCTAACTTGTGGACAAAATAATCTAGTTCTACTTGCTCATTTTCCATTGTTTTATATAAAGCAACAATATTTTTATCCACAAATATTTACTTGTAATGACTTTATCTGCGCAGGAACGTAAACTTTAGATGTGAAACGGTCAAGTGGATCTTCAGCAAGACTCACTTTAAATACCAACGCATCATTTATCCAATCTAAGTAAATATGTTGTTGATTCATTACTACTGGCAACTCTACCGCAAAAGTTAAACAATACACTCCAGCATTTAGTATATTTTTTGATTTCATCTCTACAACATATATATCTCCAAGTTCAACGGCTGGCATATGCACTTTCTCAATTGATGTCACCGTACCAACAATATCAATTCCTTTAATATCTCTTATTAAATAACCAAAACAAAATGTTGGCAAATCCTTATTAAATAAAATAGAAGCTTGAATTGTAAACTCTTCTCTTGACTCAAGTTCGGTTGTAGGTAAATCATGGCTATTAAGTAGTTTTATATCTAATACTTTTACCCCACCCTCTCCATACCGATGATAACCTTCAGCAAACTCCATTTCTTGATCAGTAGAAACAAATATTTTCGATATTACAGAATTACTAACTTCTTGGTTATCTTTTTTTGTTTTTTCTCTTCTCTCACTCTTGTCTTTATTGTCTTCCACTTGTAGCTTTAACTCTTGATTCATTTCTCCATGAACAATACTTATATACTTAGCAACTACTTCTGAAGCTTTACCAATTTTTTTAAGTTCCCCATTCTCCAAAAAAACACCTCTTTGACAAAGACTCTTAACAGAGCTTGTATCATGACTAACAAACAGCACAGTCACACCAGACTCCATCATTCTTCGCATTCGCGCCATGCACTTCGACTGAAAGAACATATCACCTACAGCTAAAGCTTCATCAACAATCAAAATATCTGGATTAACATGAATTGCTGAAGCGAAAGCAAGCCGGACATACATTCCACTAGAATAAGTCTTAACAGGCTGATCGATAAAATCTTTGATATCAGCAAAAGCCGCAATATTATCAAAACGATCATCGACTTCCAACTTGGAAAGCCCCATAATTGCGCCATTCATATACACATTATCGCGCCCTGTAAACTCAGGATTAAATCCAGCGCCCAGTTCTAACAACGCGGCGACTCTACCACACACTTGAACTTCTCCACTAGTAGGTGTCAAAGTCCCACAAATTAGTTGTAAAAGTGTAGATTTACCTGCACCATTGCGTCCGATAATGCCCATAGTCTCTCCCTTCATTATTTCAAAGGAGATATCGCGTAATGCCCAAAATTCCTGTGCATAACTTCTACTAGGTAAAAGTATCTCTTTCAACCTATCTACAGGTCGAGCATATCGCTTAAAGCACTTTGACACATTATTTAGGGAAATTACAATTTCTTCTCCCATATTTTTACTGTTAATCCTCAAAACTTTTAAACAATGACCAGAGCAAAAAAATTACAATACATCAGCAAAGGCTGGTCGTAGCTTCTTATAGACAGATAATCCAAGCCAAAATACGATCGCAGATATCCCTGAAGCTACGCCCCATTCACTCCAATGCTTTACCTCTCCAACCAAGATGATGTCTCGATAGATCTCAGATATAGCAGCGATGGGGTTCAACCAAAATACCCAACTACGAAAACTTTCAGGTATTGCAGAAGCAGGATAAATAATTGGAGTCATATAAAACCAAACGTTTAATACTAGCCCTAGAGTTTGCGGAATATCACGTAAAAACACTGTCAGACCCGCAGTTAGATATCCTAGCCCAGATGTTAGTAAAAGTTGGGTCAACCAGATAAACGGTAACAAAAACAAAGTTGTATGTAAAGTATGCGTGGTTAAAGCAACGAAGAATATTAACACCATCAGCCCCAAGGAGCTTTCTATAAAAACTGATAAAACTGGTACTAGAGGTAATAGAGCTAGGGGAAATACTACTTTTTTAACTAAATTAGGCTGAGCGATGACTGAGTTGGATGATTGGGTTAGTCCACCCGTAAATGCGATCCAGGGTAGCAATCCTGCAAATAGCCACAGCCCAAAGGTAAACTTATTGTCTGGTAATCCATGTAGGCTAAGTTTCACTTTCAGGACGATCGCAAATACATAGGTATAGATTAATAATTGGGATATTTGATTGACCAACGGCCAAATATTTCCCAAAACCGAACCCTTATAACGAGCTTCTAAGTCTCTTCTCACCAAAGTCCTGAGAAGATCAAACTTAGCCCACTGGCGATCGCTAACAGGTAGCAGCCTTTTTAATTTTTTAGTCTCGCGTAAAACCCCGCGTATCGATCGCAACAATTACTGCCTCCAATCACTTTCGATCAAGTATACCAACATGAAAGCCTCAAAATTTATTTGCAAGTCCCTTAAAGAATCGTCAGATATGTATCAACAGTCTCCGATGGTAACACCCTCAAGGTTTGATTTTGCAAATCTGGCTCCAATCCCAACATCTCCAAGGGGATCACTCCCAGCAAAGCATCACAACCTCTTGGCAACTCCAGACACTCAAATGTCCCCTCTCTGCCATGCACAGAAATTTTCGCGTCCTGAAAAATCCTTGCTTTGCCCAAACCCATTGCTGTGGCAACATCAACCTCTTTCAGTAGCTCCAACCCCAACTCCTCGATAATTTCTACTGGCAAGCACAAAGTCGTTGCACCAGTATCGACCAGTACTTGCTCAAGAATCAGCGATCGCACCTGTTCCTCGCTAACTAGCCCTCTTTTTGCCAAAAACTGATCGCCGCGATTGGTAACAGTCAGTTTTGTATAAACTTTGCCCATTGTTTTCGTCAGATTGAGTATAGAAGTCATAACGATACACCTCGTTTAAATAGGTAAATTATCAGGATCGATACCCTGCGATCGCAAATAAGCCGCCAACTTTGCTGCGTGTTGACTCTCATCTGTTACGGCGACCTCATAAATTAGCTGTTTCCAACCTCCTGCCCCGTCAGCCAAACCTGCAAATCAGCCAAACTCCTAAAATCCAAAATCTCCTCACTCAAATCTTCAAGCACAGCCAAAGGCAACCCAGAAATCCTAGAACGCAGCGACCCCGATACCACCCCAAAGCGCTTAGTTAGCAATCGCAAAATAAGATTAATAGCCTCTTGCGATCGCCCCTTAACTAGCCCTTCTTCACGCCCTTCTTCACGCCCCTCTTCACGCCCCTCTTCACGCCCCTCTTCACGCCCCTCAGCCTTAATCTCCCGATAAACTCTTGTTTCCTGCAATGTAATACCCAGCATAGCTTCTACCTCCTTTTGACTTAAGTTTTCAAACTTGTATACCATAATCGTTGTCACTAGCTCTATTATGGCGCGACTGGATGATGACTCGTTTCGTTGCAATAAGTACCTAGCTTCATCTGGAGCTTGGCTCTCTTCCAGCGTCGTCAATACCATCAAAGCCACCGATATCGGTAACTCCCGAATATTTCCTAATTCATTAAGGTAAATTCGATTTACCCGCACCGAATTAAGCAAATCCTCATATGGACACAACTTAACTTGCTCAGTAGAGCGCGATGGATAAATGACTACCGCTTGCCAGTCGCTGAAGCGATCGCGATTACGGTAAAAATAGAGAAAAGATTCCGCAAATACCCTTTCGTAAAGCTGCTCGTCTTTTTGGAACTGCACCTCACAAAAGTACACAATACCGTCTGGTTCAGCAGGTAAAAATACGCCATCAATCTCAAACTTCGGTTCTTTGACAGCAACCGAATCAAATCGATAACCATCAGCATTGGTCGGCAAATTCGGCAATAGCTGAAATAATAAGGGTGGATATTGCTGAAACAGCTTGTAAAAGATTGAATCGCGCCGCATAAGGTTTAAATTGGTAAATTATCGGGATCGATACCCTGCGATCGCAAATAAGCCGCCAACCGATCAGCCCTTTGCCTTTCAGTCTCAGCCCTCTGACTTTCAAACTCAGCACGTTCTGCTGAAGTTAAAATCCAACCAACTTGGTCATACCACCGCAACCACAACCCTCTTGTTCCCTGATAACTACCTTGCCATAGCCCTAAACCTAAATCAATCTCTTTTAGCCAAAAGCGATTTTCAGCGATCGCAATTGGCTCATAGCACATACCTGAAATTTTAAAAGCGCATAGATTATTTTCGTAGCGATCGTAGACAACATAGTAAGGAACTCGCAAAATGCGCTCATAGACCTCCCACTTCTTGGGCGGTTGATTTACCTCTCTCAGCCTCTGTCCTAAATCTTCATCCTCGGTACCAGGGGACAATAACTCCACGATCAAAAAAGGCGTTACCCCCTCTTGCCAAATTAAATAACTCAGTCTTAGCTCTTCTAGTTGATTTGCCCTTGGCACACCCAAAACCATGTACCAGTCAGGGCGTTTGTACCACTGCGTATGTCTAGGGTCGTAATAAAGATTAAGATCGCTTGCCAGTAAAATTTCTTCTGGCAAATAACCAACAGGTTTACAAGTCTCAGTCAGTAAATCTGCTTGAATGCAATGAAACTCGTCGGGCAACCCAGACTCTCCTACCAACTCACTTGGTAAATCGTACATCGTGGGCATCGTCTCAAGCGGCGATCGCGGATGAATTGGCTGGTACATAATTAGCCTCAAGTAACACTATCTAAATAGAATTTTACAACTTTTCATTCTTTACCATTCTCTTGGCTGGAAGTCTTGGGGAGTTTCTAGTTCAAACACTTCATCATGTATGCGGGCAACATACAAACCTTCTTTGAGTACCTGCTCTTTTAAATCTTCTGACCAATCCACCGCCGCTAAAATACCGCGTAATTTCTTATTACTATGCTCAGGAAAAAAGACACGAAATTTTTGCAGTAAGGTTTTTAGTTGGGTAATAGACTCTTCTCTGGGATGGCTTTTGACTTCGACCACATAGGCGGTATTAATATCGCCATTGGCATAGGCTAGGACATCAATTTCCATGTGTTCTCCAGCTTTACTAACTCGAACGCTGGGGCTGATGATTTCCATGCCAAACTGTTTTTGTAAAATTCTCTCCATCAAGGGTAATGCTAATCCTTCGGTGAAACTACCAAACTTTTTTCCCAATCCGCCAATCTGTTTGCCTAGCTCTTGGGTTTGTTTGCTTAAAGCTTTCAGTTCACGATCTACCTCTTGACGGGACTCTCGCATTTGGCGCTCTGTTTCTTGACGAGATTCTCGCATTTGGCGCTCTGTTTCTTGGCGGGATTCCTTCTGGGATTCGATCAGTTGTCCTAGCAAGGCCCAAACTTCATCTGCGGTGGTTGCCATTGTTTTTTTAGTTACTTCTGTCCTTTGCTCTTATTTTACGCGATCGTTTCTCCGCAGCGATCGCGGATGAATTGGCTGATACATCATGTTTTTATTACAAATTTTAAATGGGTAAATTATCAGGATCGATACCTTGCGATCGCAAATAAGCCGCCAACTGATCGGCCCTTTGCCTTTCAGCCTCAGCCCTTTGCCTTTCAACCTCAGCACTCTGACTCTCAGCCTCAGCTTTCTCCACTAAAGTTGATATCCAACCCGTTCGATCGTACCAACGCAACCATAAACTCGAAAAATTACGATAAGTACCCTGCCATAAACCTAAGCCTAGCCCTAAATTTTCGAGCCAGATGCGGTTTTCTGATAATGCGATCGCCTCATAGCGACCTCCTGAAATTTTAAAAACTCGCAGATTATTTTCGTAGCGATCGTAAACAACATAATAGGGAATTCGCAAAATCCGTTCGTAAACCTCCCACTTAGTTGGTGGTTGATTGATCTCTCGCAATCTTCGCCCCAAGTCCTCTGATTCAGTACCAGGTGACAACAACTCAACCACCAAAAAAGGAGAGATCCCTTCTTGCCATACTAAATAGCTCAGTCTCATTTCTGGTTGTGGCGCAACTTTTGGCAAATCCACAACCATATACCAGTCAGGTCGCTTATACCACTGTGTATGTCTGGGATCGTAATAAAGATTGAGATCGCTTGCCAGTAAAATTTCTTCTGGTGAATAACCAACAGGTTGGCAAGTCTCGGTTAACAAAGCCGCCTGTATAAGGTGAAATTCGTCAGGCAAACCAGATTCTCCTACCAACTCACTGGGCAAATCGTACATCGTGGGCATCGTCTCAAGGGGCGATCGCGGATGAATTGGCTGATACATGACTAGCCTCAAATAACACTATCTAAATAGGATTTTACAACTTCTTTTGAGTCTCCCGCTAGTTTAAGACTGCCTTTACTGAGCCAAATCGGCTTGATATAGAGTTTGCGTTGAAGTCATGCTCAATCAACCTGCAAAAGAAAAACCTTTGAAAAATCAACAATAATGCCATCTGAGTTAACTATTTCTGCATGAAAAAGCGTCTCTCTGTCACTCGTATTTACAAAAACAGATTGACTGTATGGCTCCACCGACCAGATTGTTTTAACACCTTCATTTACCATTTGCTTCGCTTTTTGTAGCATTTCCTGAATAGTTTGACTAGAAGAAATTACCTCAATCGCTAAAATTGGTTTGTCAGGAAATTTGGAAATATCATGAAATAAATTTGGTTTAATCTTACTTTTCAGAAAAACGGAAATATCGGGAGTTAAACCATTAGCAATATCCAAAGTTAACTCAGGCAATGGCACAATTTCATCATTGACGATCAACTGCTTGATAATCTGAAGACAAACATAGCTATGATTTAGTGACGGCATATTAATCTGATTATCTTCAAGTTCTATAGATAGATTCATCGAATCATTCAGTTTGGCAGTTGCTAGCATAAAATCTCCATATTTTCGGACTAATCTCAAGTAACAATATCTAAATATGATTTTACAACTTCTTTCGAGTCTCCCGCTAGTTTAAAACTGCCTTTACTGAGCCAAATTGCCCGATCGCAAGATTGTTTAATAAAATCCATAGAGTGTGACACTACCAAAATCGTGACATGGGAATCCCAAAATTTATCAATGCGTTTTTGACATTTATTTCTAAAACTCTCATCACCCACGGACAAAACTTCATCGAGAATTAATATTTCTGGTTGAATATCGGTGGCGATCGCAAAGCCTAGTCTTGCTACCATCCCTGAAGAAAGCCCCTTAACAGGCACAAATCGATAGTCTTGTAACTCCGCAAAATCAAGAATTGAATCAATCCGTTCCTTCATTTCGGCTCTAGAAAACCCTAACAACAATCCATACAGCGAAAGCGTCAAAGAATCGTCAGATATATATCAACAGTCTCCGATGGTAGCACCCTCAAGGTTTGGTTTTGCACATCTGGCTCCAATCCCAACATCTCTAAAGGGATCGCCCCCAACAAAGCATCACAACCTCTTGGCAACTCTTACTTTTCACGTCATCTCTGAAATGCTTTCTAGGCAAGAGTTTCAGGGTTAACTATATTCGCAATAAGTGTTGCTTAATGACAATATACAACGCTGGAATAAGGCTTGTGGCGGTAGGATTATTGGCGGTTATGCTGAAACAGAAAGATGACGGGAAAAGTAAGCTTGGCAACTCCAGACACTCAAACGTCCCCTCTCTGCCTTGTACAGAAATTTTCGCGTCCTGAAAAATCCTTGCTTTGTCCAAACCCATTGCCTTTGCCACATCAACCTCTTTCAGTAGCTCCAACCCCAAACTCCTCGATAATTTCTGCTGGCAAGCACAAAGTCGTTGCGCCAGTATCGACCAGCACTTGCTCAATAGTCAGCGATCGCACCTGTTCCTCGCTAACTAGCCCTCTTTTTGCCAAAAACCGATCGCCACGATTGGTAACAGTCAGTTTTGTATAAACTTTGCCCATTGTTTTCGTCAGATTGAGTATAGAAGTCATAACGATACACCTCGTTTAAATAGGTAAATTATCAGGATCGATACCCTGCGATCACAAGATTCTTACTGGATTTTTTTTTGCACTCTCTGCTTAATGTCAACTCTAGTATCAGCTATAAACTTTGCTCCAGTTTACCCAAAACAGCCAAATTCTCCAAATCCTCCATCGCATTTGGCAAATATTGGTTAATTACTTTTTTGACTCTCTGTAGTTGCAAATCTTCAGATACTCCTAACATTCGACTAATATCTGCGATATCTTGGCTGCGACCTGCAATTAGTTTCATTAAGACTAAATATGGCAAATCAATCACGGGCAAACCATCTGGGGCATAATTAGGGCTGTTAATCGCCTCTACTACCCAATCCCCCTCAAATTCCAATACATCCAAAGATGTCCCGTCACTTAACTGCCATTGAGCACCAGAAATACTCAAATCTCCAATTTTTTGCCCATTTGCCTTCTCTAAATCTTCGTATACTAATTGAGCATCTTCGGCTCTGACCAAAATATCTAAATCCAGAGTCATTCTTTCAGGCATATAAAGCCTTGTAGCCACTCCGCCAACAATCACGAAAGGAGCTTGTTTAATAATATTGTTAAGATTTGTCACGGCATACGTCCAAGTCCGATTGTTTAAAAAACCTAGGCTGCTTCCCGAACCTTTTTTTACATATTTCATCACCAAATTAATAAACTGCTTACGTTTTTGGGAATGAGGATCGGCAATTAATGTCATAAAGTTTTAAACAGGTAAATTATCAGGATCGATACCTTGCGATCGCAAATAAGCCGCCAACTTTTCAGCCCTTTGGCTTTCAGACTCAGCCCGTTGACTCTCAGCCTCAGCCCGTTGACTCTCAGTTTTAGCTTGCTCAACTGGAGTTGGGAGCCAACCTGACTGGTCGTACCATCGCAACCACAAACCCTCAGCCCCCTGATAAACTCCCTGCCACAAACCTAATCCCATTTCTAACTCTTCTAGCCAAAAGCGATTTTCAGATAAAGCGATCGCAGCATATCGTAAACCAAAAAGCTGAAATACTCGTAAATTATTTTCGTAGCGATCGTAGACAACATAGTAAGGAACTCGCAAGATTCGCTCATATACCTCCCATTTGGTCGGTGGTTGATTAATTTCTCGTAACTTCTGCCCCAAATCTTCAGACTCGGTACCAGGGGAAAGAAGTTCTACAACCAAAAAAGGATTGACTCCTTCTTGCCAAACTAGGTAACTCAGCAATAATTCCTGCTGTTGCTTTGGTTGCGACACACCTAAAACCATGTACCAATCAGGACGCTTATACCAATTAGTATGTCTAGGATCGTAATAAAGATTGAGATCACTAGCCAGTAAAATCTCTTCTGGTGAATAACCAATTGGCTGGCAGGTCTCTGTTAGCAAAGCCGCTTGCACAAGATGAAATTGATCGGGCAACCCAGACTCTCCTATTAATTCGCTAGGTAAATCGTACATCGTGGGCATTGTTTCCAATGGCGATCGCGGATGAATTGGCTGATACATATTGTTTTATTCCAAATTTTAAATTGGTAAATTATCAGGATCGATACCTAGATTGATACTCATTCAAAAATATATCTAACCGCTCATAGGGATGTTTGTAAACAGAAATCATTGACTTAATCTCCTTTCTAGTTTGGCAATATTTTGACGACAATTAGCAACGGTTTTTTCCCAGTGGGCTATCAAACCCTGATCGATTATCTCCGAAGGCTTGCTTTTTTCGTTTAGCTGGGTAAATTATTAGGATCGATGCCTTGCGATCGCAAATAAGCCGCCAACCGATCAGCACGTTGTTTTTCGGTCTCAGCCCTCTCTCGATCAAACAAGGATTGTATTTGCTCAAACTTAGCTTTATAATTCTCGCTCTCAGCCTTGTCCGCTAAAGTTAGTAGCCAACTAGTTTTGTCATGCCAACGTAACCATAGCCCTTCCACACCCTGATAAACTCCTTGCCATAGCCCTAAGCCCAAATCAATCTCATTTAGCCAAAACCGATTTTCCGTAATTACAATTGGCTCATAGCGCAGACCAGACATTTTAAAAGCACGCAGATTTTTTTCGTAGCGATCATAAACGACATAGTAGGGGACTCGCAAGATCCTTTCATAGACATCCCATTTAGTCGGTGGCTGATTAATTTCTCTCGGTCTTTGCCCTAAGTCATCATCTTCAGTGCCAGGGGAAAGCAACTCAACCACCAAAAAAGGTGCGATTCCCTCTTGCCAAATTACATAGCTTAGTCTTAAATCCTTCTGCTGAGTAGCTCTCGGCACTCCCAAAACCATATACCAATCAGGGCGTTTGTACCACTGGGTATGTCTAGCATCGTAATAAAGATTAAGATCACTTGCCAATAAAATTTCTTCTGGCTTGTAACCATTCGGTTTACAGGTCTCTTTTAATAGATCAGCCTGTATGCGGTGAAATTCGTCAGGCAAGCCAGATTCTCCTACCAACTCACTTGGTAAATCGTACATCGTGGGCATCGTCTCAAGAGGCGATCGCGGATGAATTGGTTGATACATGACTAGACTCAAACACTGTTTAAATATGATTTTATAGCATTAAAGAATCGTCAAATAGGTATCCACCGTCTCCGATGGTAAAGCTCGCAAGGTTTGATTCTGTAGATCTGGCTCTAAGCCCAGCATCTCCAAAGGGATCACCCCTAAAAGCGCATCACTGCCCCTCGGCAAACCTAAACACTCAAAAGTCCCTTCCCTGCCATGCAAAGAGATTTTGGCATCTTGATAGATTTTGGCTTTGCCTAAACCCATAGCCGTTACCACATCAACCTCTTTTAAAACCTCCAGTCCCAATCTCTCAATCACATCCTCAGGCAAACAAAGCGTCGTTGCCCCCGTGTCAACTAATACCCTTTTCAGAGTCAGCGATCGCACCTCGATATGATCAATCAAGCCGCGTTTAGCCAAAAACTGATCACCTCGATTGGTAATCGTCAAGTCTGTGTAAACCTTACCCATATTCCTTTGTAAATTCAAGATCGAAGTCATAGTATTAATATCTCCACGATCAACACGATCAATTTTTATAAACTATCAGGATCGATGCCTTGCGATCGCAAATAAGCCGCCAACTGATCAGCCCTCTGACTTTCAGCCTCAGCCCTTTGACTTTCAGCCTCAGCCCTCTGACTCTCAGCCTCAGCCCTTTGACTTTCAGCCTCAGCCCTCTGACTTTCAGCCTCAGCCCTCTGACTCTCAGCCTCAGCCCTTTGACTTTCAGCCTCAGCCCTTTGACTTTCAGCCTCAGCACGTTCTGCTGAAGTTAAAATCCAACCAACTTGGTCATACCACCGCAACCACAACCCTATTGTTCCTTGGTAACTACCCTGCCATAGCCCTAAGCCCAAATCAATCTCATTTAGCCAAAAGCGATTCTCAGCGATCGAGATCGCCTCATAACGCAGACCAGAAATTTTAAAAGCGCGTAGATTATTTTCGTAGCGATCGTAAACAACATAGTAAGGAACTCTCAAAATACGCTCATAGACTTCCCACTTCTTGGGCGGTTGATTGATCTCCCTCAGCCTCTGTCCTAAATCTTCATCCTCAGTCCCTGGAGACAATAACTCCACAATCAAAAAAGGCATAACGCCCTCTTGCCAAATTAAATAACTCAGCCTTAATTCTTCTAGTTGATTTGCCCTTGGCACACCCAAAACCATGTACCAATCAGGACGCTTGTACCACTGCGTATGTCTAGGGTCGTAATAAAGATTAAGATCACTCGCCAATAAAATTTCTTCTGGCTCGTAACCAACAGGCTTACAAGTCTCTGTCAGCAAATCTGCTTGAATGCAATGAAATTCGTCGGGCAAACCAGACTCTCCTACCAACTCACTTGGTAAATCGTACATCGTAGGCATCGTCTCAAGGGGCGATCGCGGATGAATGGGCTGATACATATTGTTTTATTCCAAATTTCAAATGGGTAAATGATCAGGATCGATACCTTGCGATCGCCATCTCAAATAACTTCGCGCTGGATCGGTAGCCAATCTTCATCTAGTATTTGCTTAATTGTGTAAGGACAAATAATCGGCAACCTCACTCCACTTTTTAGCGCCGCCAGTTTACTCGCCCTTTTGTACAAAGGCTCTAGATATTCAACAACATGATTGTAAATAGTCTTGGACTTTAACTCATCACTTAGCTGATCCCGAAAAGTTGCAATCTCTAATCGCCAATGATCACTATTTTGCAGTTGTTCACTTGTCCAATATTCATATAGTAGTAGATGAATCAGCAACTGCTTCAGCAAACTTTCCGCAGTTTTGCGCTCACTCCGTCCCAACGACTCTAGCTCCTCAATCAAATTTTCATAATCTAAATCCTTCAGGTGGCGACCAGCCAAAAGTTGAATATTCTTTTCTAGCCACAGAGAATAATCATCTTCATAGAGCCTTTTTAAACTTACTTCTGTAAATATCATTTAGGGCTATCCTCGCTAAATTAATCAATGTTTTACTTTAATCTCAGAGCATGAAAATTTAGATTGGCAAATTATCAGGATCGATACCTTGCGATCGCCAATAAGCCGCCAACTTTTCTGCCTGTTGACGCTCATCTGTTACGGCGACCTCATAAATTAGCTGTTTCCATCCTCCTGCTCCGTCAGCCAAACCTGCAAATCAGCCAAACTCCTAAAGTCCAAAATCGCCTCACTCAAATCTTCAAGCACGGCCAAAGGCAACCCAGAAATCCGAGAACGCAGCGACCCAGATACCACCCCAAAGCGCTTAGTTAGCAATCGCAAAATCAGATTAATAGCCTGCCCCTTAACTAAGCCTTCTTCGCGCCCTTCTTCGCGCCCTTCTTCACGCCCTTCAGCCTTAATCTCCCGATAAACTCTTGTTCCCTGCAATGTAATACCCAGCATAACTTCTACCTCCTTTTGACTTAAGTTTTCAAACTTGTAAACCATAATCGTTGTCACTAGCTCTATTATGGCGCGACTGAATGATGACTCGTTTCGTTGCAAATTTTGGCTCCTTGACTGCAACCGAATCAAACCTATACGCATCAGCATTAGTCGGTAAGCTCGGCAATAGCTGAAATAATAAAGGTGGATATTGCTGAAACAGCTTGTAAAAGATTGAATCACGCCGCATAAGGTTTAAATTGGTAAATTATCAGGATCGATGCCTTGCGATCGCAAATAAGCCGCCAACCTATCCGCCCTCTCTGCTGAAGTTGGAAGCCAACCAAATTGGTCATACCACCGCAACCATAATCCTGCTGTTCCTTGATACCTCCCTTGCCATAGCCCTAACCCCAAACCGATCTCTTTTAGCCAGAATCGATTTTCAGTGATCGCAATTGGTTCATAGCACATACCCGAAATTTTAAATGCCCTGAGATTATTTTCGTAGCGATCGTAGACGACATAGTAGGGAACTCGCAAAATACGCTCATACACTTCCCACTTAGTCGGCGGTTGATTTACATCCCTCAGCCTCTGTCCTAAATCTTCATCCTCAGTGCCAGGGGATAGTAACTCTACGATTAAAAAAGGGGTAACGCCCTCTTGCCAAATTAAATAACTCAGCCTTAGCTCTTCTAGTTGATTTGCCCTTGGTACACCCAAAACCATATACCAATCAGGACGCTTGTACCACTGCGTATGCCGAGGATCGTAATAGAGATTAAGATCACTTGCCAGTAATATCTCCTCTGATAAGTACCCAACTGGCTTGCAAGTCTCGGTAAGCAAATCTGCTTGAATACAATGAAATTCGTCAGGCAAACCAGACTCTCCTATCAACTCACTAGGCAAATCGTACATCGTGGGCATCGTCTCAAGGGGCGATTGCGGATGAATGGGCTGATACATAACTAGCCTCAGGTAATACTATCTAAATAGGATTTTATCAAATTTATTCAGTCCATCTAAGCTTTAATCTTTCGCGCAACAATTGCGTAGTTTTGACAAAAAAAGTGATGGCAAAGCTGGTACATGTTTAGTGAGGAGATTATAAAGATCTAGATATTGACTTGCACTAGCAAGACTTTGGAACTGAAATAAGTAATATTTGGCATCACCTTCCTCTAGATTTATTAAGTTCTCTCAGAATTGCAACAAACTCGCTTGCTCTGTTCTTACTCATAATAATCATTGTTTTAATTTACATAATCTCAAGTTGTGAATCATCACCAACCAGAAAACGCAATGCTTGGGGACGCTTAGGAGAAACTTTCATCGACACTCTTTGTCCGATCACACTATCAACAATACGCTGATGAATGCCTGTGATTTTTGTATCGCTAAGAATGACGCTATGTTCAATATCGGTATCGATGATGGTAATACGATCTTTAATACTGGTATAGGGACCGATATAGGCATGTTCAAGATGGCAATTTTCACCAATTATCACTGGTCCACGAATTTTGCAGCTAATTACCTTAGAGCCTTTACCAATTTCTACACGACCACTGACATTACTATCAGTATCGACTGAGCCAAAATTTTGAGATTTGAGCGTAGCATCAAGGACAATTTGATTAGCGGCAAGAATATCGTCTTTTTTACCTGTATCTAACCACCAGCCTTCTAGCTCGGACGCTGATACATTTTTTTGAGTATCAATTAAATTTTGGATGGCATCAGTAATTTCTAGCTCACCTCTGGCGGAGGGAGCAATATTCGCGATCGCCTCATGAATTGTCTTTTTAAAGAAGTACACCCCAACTAAAGCCAGATTGGATTCAGGCTGTTTGGGTTTTTCGACTAATTTGATCACTTTGCCATCAGCATCAACAGTTGCCACGCCAAAAGCACTAGGATCAGCGACTTGGCGTAATAAAATCAAAGCATCTAGCTGTTTTTGGTTAAAACTAGTCAAAAAAGTATCTAATTGCGATTCGATTAGATTGTCACCAAGAAACATTATGAAAGATTCTTCACCAAGGAATGGCTGAGAGATCTTGACAGCATGGGCTAAACCTGCGGGTTGATCTTGCAAAATATAGGTAATATTTGCGCCAAAGCGATCGCCATTACCTGTTTTGCTTTTTACTTCATCGCCAGTTTCGGGACTTATAACAATCCCGATATCGGTGATACCTGCGGCGACAATACTTTCGATGCAGTACCAAAGAATGGGTTTATTGGCAACGGGGACGAGTTGTTTTGCCCCTGTATAGGTAAGAGGTCGTAACCTTGTACCTTTGCCACCTGAGAGAATTAGGGCTTTCATAGTTTTGAATAGTAAATGCCAGATAAAAAACACGCAGTGTTTTTTATCTGGTTTGAATATATGCTGCAAGCGCTTCTTGCCAAGGGCGCATCTGAAAATTAGTAATTTTGGGCAACTGATCACTAATTAATGCTGAGTTCATCGGTCTGGTAGCTAAGGTTGGAAAATCGGAAGCAGGAATAGCTTCAATGGGATACTGGATATTAGCAAGACTAAGCGCTTCACTAGCAAATTCATGCCATGAACAACTCCCTGAATTAGCACCATGAATCAGCCCTGTTGCACCTTCTTGTAAAAGTACATCTAGCAATCTAGCTGCATCATACGTATAGGTAGGCGACATAAATATGTCATTAACTACCTTGATTGGATCGCCAGCTTTGGCTTTTTTAATCATTGTTTCGACGAAATTACCACCCTTACCGCTTGCTCCAGCTTTACCGAAGACACTGGAAATTCGCACAATTAGCGATCGCGCAGTGGTTTGTTGGACTAGATATTCTCCTGTGAGCTTTGATGTGCCATAAATATTAATTGGTTTAGGAATGTCGGACTCAGTGTAAGGAGATTGGCGATCGCCATGAAACACATAATCGGTACTGATGTAAACACAGAGAGCGCCAATATCACGACAGGTTCGCGCCACATTTAACGCCCCGATCGCATTGACATTAAAGGCAGTGTCCACTTCCTGTTCGCAATCATCGACCCGCACATAGGCAGCGCTATTGATCACCACATCAAATTTCTGACGGTTTAAGACTTGGTCAACAATGTCAGCTCGTCTAATGTCAATGTCAGATCGAGTTAGAGCCGTCAATTGATAGCGATCGCACTGCGAAAAGTGACTAGTGATATCTGAGCCTAACTGTCCATTTGCCCCAATCAGAGCCACTTTGAGAGTTTGACTCATTTTGTATACCACTGGTTGTAATGCTCTCGGAATACTTTCTTGTCCTTGACCGCTTGCCACCAGTCCGAGTTTTGTTTGTACCAAGCTACGGTTTGAGCCATGCCTCGCTGAAAGTCCCATTGACGCTGCCAGCCTAATGCTTCAGTTGCACTAGGATCAACAGAATAGCGATAGTCATGTCCAGGGCGATCGCTGACAGATTGCATTAAGGATTCGGGGCAATCGAGCAATCCTAAAATAGTTTTGGCAACCTCGATGCCATTGACTTCCATACGCGCACCAAGGTTATAGGCTTTACCGCTCTGTCCTGCGTGTAGCACTGTGTCAATGCCTGAGCAATGATCTTCGACATAGAGATAATCGCGGACGGCGGAACCATCACCATAAATAGGCAAAGATTTTGACTCTAGGGCATTGGTGATGAAGAGAGGAATAATTTTTTCAGGATATTGATACAGCCCATAAGTATTCGAGCCACGGGTAATCACCACATCTAAACCATAACTAATGCCATAGGAGAAGACTAGATGCTCGGCTCCTGCTTTGGATGCTGCGTAAGGACTACGCGGTGATAGGGTGTCTGACTCTAGGGAATGGCGATCGCTACCAACGAGATCGCCGTAGACTTCATCGGTAGAAACATGGAGAAATCTTTTGATTTGATGTTTTCTCGCCGCTTCTAATAATAGTAATGTGCCTTCAATATTGGTACGGATGAAGGGGAGTGGATCTCTCAAACTGCGATCAACGTGGCTTTCGGCGGCAAAGTTGAGGATCGCGTCCACACCAGCCACAGCTTTTTCCACATCTTCAGGATTGGCAATATCGCCTTGAATGAAAGTAATGCGATCGCTGACATCCTTAAGATTATCTAAATTCCCTGCATAGGTAAGCTTATCTAAGACCACAATCTCCCAAGTGGGATGATTAGCGATCGCGTAATGTACATAATTAGAGCCAATAAATCCTGCTCCACCCGTAATCAGTATTTTTTGAAATTTTTCGACTGGACTCATACAAATAACTCCGCTTCTTTTAATAATTTGCCAACAGTATCTTTCGCAGACACAATTGGTTGTCCTTTGAGTTGCCACGTGATCGCCAACTCAGGATCGTTCCACAATAAACTGCGCTCTTCACTGGGAGCATAATAATTTGTCGCTTTATAAGCCACTTCGGCAAAGTCAGACAATACCGCGAATCCGTGGGCAAATCCGACAGGAATCCATAGTTGCTGATAGTTTTCGGCACTAAGAATATAACTGACCGATTTACCAAAGGTTGGCGAACCCTGTCGCAAATCTACAGCCACATCTTGAATTGTGCCTGCTAAAGCTCTTACCAATTTGCCTTGAGGCTTACCGATTTGGTAATGCAGTCCCCGTAGCACATTTTTTTGCGATCGCGAATGATTGTCTTGAACAAAGGTAAGGTCTAAACCTGTTTTTTCAACAAAGACTTGATGGTTGTAAGATTCATAAAAAAAGCCTCGCTCATCGCCAAATACCCTAGGCGTAATCAGTAAAACATCAGGAATTGCTGTGCTTTCAACTTTCATGCAAATACTGCGTGACATTAACCACAAAATTATGCCTTAGAATTACCAATTTACTGCGTGCCCCTTAGCGCAGTAAATTAAAGAACCAGATTTTTTGTGGCGCAGCTTCGCTGCGCCACAAAAAATCTGGTTCTTTATTAAATCGCAGAAACCTAAGTCTCTTGAGGCTTAGGCTATAATTTGCCGAATGATTTTTAATTTTGGTTTGCAAGTTTGCAAAAGTGGATGATAGCTCCACGCTTATAGACTCCATATACACAATCAAGTAAAGTTAATGACACGCGATCGCTTAATAAGTCTATCAGCATAGCTCCTTTGTAAAATCATAGGTTTGGTAATTTACCGCCCAAAATCCCCATCTTCACGCAACTAACAAAACTCTACAATACTCAATATTATTGACGATGTGACAAACGAGTGTATGCTCAAGGCTATGTCAAGACTACTGGGTTGTCGCCCGAAAAGTTTAGTTGAAGTCATTGCTCAATTGATTATTTTCTCTTTTATTAACAACTTAAACCAAAATACTTATTAATGTGCGGCATCAGTGGAATTTGGAATCGAGATCAAAAATTTGTAGAACGATCGCTTTTACAGGCTTTTACACAAGTTATTGCTCACCGAGGACCTGATGACAGTGGTTACTACTTTGACGATGTCTATGGTTTGGGATTAGGGCATCGGCGACTATCAATTATTGATTTGTCATCGGCTGGGCATCAGCCGATGCCTAGCTATGATCAAAAATGTTGGCTAGTGTATAACGGTGAAATTTATAATTACATCGAATTGACTGCCGAACTTGTGAATCTCGGATATCAATTTCGTAGTCATTCAGATACCGAAATGATTTTGGCAGCTTATCAAGAATGGGGATATGCCTGTCTTGATCGCTTTAATGGTATGTTTGCTTTTTTATTATGGGACAGTGATAAAAAAGTGTTGTGGGCTGCTCGCGATCGCTTTGGTGTGAAGCCACTATATATATGGGAGCAATCGCCCAATATGATCGCCTTCGCCTCCGAAATTAAGCAGTTCACCAAACTACCACACTGGCAAGCACAAGCCAATCCCCAACGCTGTTATGACTTTCTCGCCTATGGGATGCTCGATCATACTAGGGAGACAATGTTTGCAGGGGTTTGGCAATTGCGCGGCGGTGAATATCTGATACTTAACTGCGATCGCCAAGCTGAAAATTTTGGCAAGCCGATTGTTAAACAGTGGTATCAGTTACCGTCACCACAGCACAAAATTTCCATGTCCGATGCCAAACAAAAACTGCAAGACTTACTGCGAGATTCCGTAAAACTACGCTTGCGAGCCGATGTCACCATTGGCTCTTGTTTATCGGGGGGGCTAGATTCCACTTCAATAGTTTGTCTCAGTGATCGCCTAAGGCGCGAATCATCCAACAATATCCCTTTTCAAACTTTTTCCTCTTGTTTTGACGACCTGCGCTACGATGAGCGGTCATATATCAAAATGGCGATCGGCCAGACTCAGGTACAGCCTCATTTTATATTTCCCGATCCTCACGAATTATTTGCAAAGCTCGATCACCTAACTTGGCAGCAAGATGAACCTTTTGGCTCGACTAGTATCTTCGCGCAGTGGTGTATATTTCGACAGGCTAGCTTATCTGGTGTCAAAGTAATGCTGGATGGTCAGGGAGCCGATGAATTACTCGGTGGCTACACCAAATTCTACGCAGCCCTATTCTCACATTTACTCAGTAGCTGGCAGTTAGATAAATTATTCCGTGAAATTATTACCTGTCGGCGTTACCAAAATGTGACGGAAATTCAGCGGATGATTGAGCCACTATTACCAGCATGGTTACGTCAACCATTACGTCGTCTACTAGGCTATGGCTCAGAAATGGCAGTTCCTAGTTGGCTAAACGCTAACTATCTGCGATCGCTTGGAGTTGATCCGCAATCGAGCGCCAAATTAGCCCTTGCTCCACCCAAATCAATTCATACCCTTTCCCATATACAAATGACTGCTACTAGTTTGCCAATGCTTTTACACTGGGAAGATCGTAACTCAATGGCTCATTCAGTCGAGTCCCGTGTCCCATTTTTAGATTATCGTCTGGTGGAATTTGCCTATTCCCTTGACGATACACTCAAGATCCAACAAGGACAAACTAAAGCCGTCTTACGAGAAGCTATGCGTGGCATTTTGCCTGAACCAATCCGTACCCGTCAGGACAAAATGGGCTTTGTGACTCCTGAGTTGCAATGGATGCGCCATGATCTGAGCGATCGCTTTGCGCTAGAGTTGCAAGAGGCAATAATCATATTAGAAAAATGGTTACACCCCAATCTTGTGCAGCAAATTTTTCAAGCCACTATGAATGGAAGGGGAATGCAGGGTGTTATCTGGCGTGTGATCAGCCTTAGTCGATGGATCAAGGTGTTTGAGGTTCAAGCATAAAGCACCTATGAAAATTTTGATGATTTCTACCTTAAACCTATCGCTGCCGAATGGGGGAACAGTTCATTTCACTTCGATCGCTAAAGAGTTTCGCCGTGCAGGACATCTCGTTGATGCAATTGTTCCAAGTACCGATGATCCTCAAAAAAATCAAGCAATCGCTGACAAATTTTTTGATCGTGTTACCTTTAAACCATCGTTAACCCGCAGAATTCCTATTGGTAAGACCAGCCTAAATAGCCTCGCCCAAATTTTTACAATTCTTTGGCAAAGAGCAGATCAGTATGATTGGGTCTATTTGCGAAGCAGTGTGCTTTCATCCTTAGCGATCGCGACTTTACGCCTCAAGGGGTTTCGCCAAATTGTTACCGAACAGAATGGCTGGTTTGCCGATGAATTAGTACACATGGGCGTAGCTCGTCCTTGGCTAAATCTAATTAAGCAATTGCAATTACTTGATGCTAAGTTAGCCACTCTTGTGATCGCGGTTGTAGATGGCATCAAAGAAAAACTAGTTGAACATGGTTTACCAACTGCAAAAATATTAGTAGTAGGCAATGGCACGGATACTAAAATCTTTTATCCATTGCCTAGACAAGAGATTTTGCAAAAGTATGGACTAGCTCCTAATTATTTCTATCTGGGTTTGATTGGTGATCTTGAACGATGGAAAGGAGCCGAACTCGCTATTCAAGCTATGCCAACCATTTATGAAGCATATCCCCATGTAAGATTGTTGGTGGTAGGTAGTGGCAGACATCTGGGCTACCTAAAAGAAACTTACTCCAACCGGCCCTATGTAACTTTCATGAATGAAGTTCCCTATGAGCAGTCCAATGAATACATTAACTGTTTTGACATCGCTCTCTTGCCTTTAATGGAATTTTCTAACATTGGATTTTCGCCCATTAAGCTCTATGCTTATGCAGCCTCAGGTAAACCAATTTTATCTTCCAATTTTCGTGGTGTCCGCGAGTTAAAATCCACAGGCTTTATCACTCTCCATGAAAATGGCAACTATCAGGATTTAGCCAAGCAAGCGATCTTGATGATTGCAGATTCACAAAAATTAGCGCTTATGGGAGAAATGGCTCGTGGCTATGCAGAAGAATACTTTACATGGGAAGCAATAGCCTACAAGATTCTTCAGCGTATGCAGCAATTATAAAAACGATTAGTTAATTGTTTGCCATTTTGGCAAACTTTCCATCAACACCTGAATTTTTAAAACTTAATGAATATGCCAAACTCTCAACTGAAAATATTAACTATTGTAGGAGCAAGACCTCAGTTTATTAAAGCCGCCGCCGTTTCTCGAATAGCGAGATCGCTAGATCATATTTCAGAGGTTCTCGTACATACAGGACAACACTATGATCAGAATATGTCCGATGTATTTTTTGCGGAACTAGATATTCCCAAACCTGATTATCATCTTGGTATTGGTTCGGCAAGTCATGGCGCACAGACTGGCAAAATGCTAGAAGCGATCGAGCAAGTTTTAATTACTGAGAAGCCAGATTGGGTATTAGTCTATGGAGATACAAATTCGACTTTAGCGGGGGCGATCGCAGCCACGAAATTACATATTCCCATTGCTCACGTAGAAGCTGGATTAAGATCTTTTAATCGACGAATGCCTGAAGAAGTTAATCGAGTATTAACCGATCACGCAGCAAATTTATTATTTACACCCACTACAACTGCTAACCAAAATTTATATCAAGAAGGTATTTCTAGAAATCTTGTGCATCTTGTCGGAGATGTCATGTACGATGCATCTCTTTACTATGTACAGAGAGCAGAATTAGCCAGTCACATTCTCGATAGTTTAAACCTAAAACCCCAACAATATGTTTTAAGTACGATCCATCGTGCTGAAAATACTGATAGCAGTGCTCGCCTAACCGCAATTTTTAAAGCTTTGAGTAAATTCAGCAAAGAAATTACAGTTGTCATACCATTGCATCCTCGGACTAAAAAGATCCTAGAAGAAATGCAAATATTAGATATAATTCCCAAAACATTATATTTGATTGAGCCAGTTGGCTATTACGACATGATCATGCTAGAGAAAAATGCCAAAATGATTGTTACTGATTCTGGCGGCATTCAGAAAGAAGCTTACTTCTACCAAGTTCCCTGTGCAACTCTGCGTGATCAAACCGAATGGGTAGAACTAGTTGAATCAGGATGGAATTGTCTGATTTCACCTAATTCTAGCGAAGAAATTTTACAAAAGCTTCAATATCAAATCCATCAAACTTTGCTATTAGATACTACTCAGTTATATGGCGATGGCACAGCTTCGAGGAAAATCATAGAAATATTAAAATAATATAAGAAATAATTACATAACCTTGACCCTATAGCAATTTGCTCTCAAAAGAGATGCAAACTTTTTGTTGCTACAGCGTTTGGTGAAGCCGCCAACCTATCAGCACTTTGCCTGGGAGCATCTCAGTTAAGCACTGAGTATAAATGCTTATAAGTGTAGAGATGAGATAATAGAAAAAAATCCCCACGCGAAGCCAATGACACCCGAAAGCCAACAAAAGTTAGAAGAATACTGCCAAGGAATTGCCGCAATATTGTATCGGAATGCAGAAGCAAAGAATGCCGAACAGTTAAAGACCTTGGAAGGGATAGAACTAGCTGTGCGAGAGCAAATGTTAGAAAATGTTAGCCCAAAAATCGGTGTTTTTTTGTCGAGACAAGTAGTGGCACAAAAGGAGGGATGAATTGAGGCGATCGCTGTGTGGATTGAAGTATTAAAAAAATAAACACCTACTAGAGCTAGATTTGAAGGTGGCTCTTTGGGCTTTTCGATCATTTGGACTAGCTTACCATTTTTGTCAATTTTGGCAACACCAAAGGCTCTGGGGTCATTAACTTCGCATAACAGTAACAAAGAATCAAGTTGCTGCTGCTGAAATTTTATTAGTAATGGCTCTAGGGGAGATTCGAGTAGGGTATCTCCTAAAAACAATAAAAAAGGTGAATCTTGTAGGAAATTTTGCGCGATCGCAACGGCGTGAGCAAGTCCAAGTGGTTCAGATTGCAGAATATAGTGAATATTTGCAGAGAAGCGCTCACCGTTACCCGTTTTAGTTTTGACTTCCTCACCAGTCTCAGGACTAATGACAATTCCAATGTCACGAATTCCAGCTGCCACAACACTTTCAATGCCATACCATAAGATAGGTTTATTTGCTACTGGCACAAGTTGTTTGGCTCCTGTATAGGTAAAAGGTCTGAGTCTCTTACCTTTGCCTCCTGATAAAATCAGTGCTTTCATTTGGTGTACCACTGGCTGTAATGCTCTTGGAATACTTTCTTATCCTTGACCGCTTGCCACCAGTCCGAGTTTTGTGTGTACCAAGCCACGGTTTGAGTCATGCCACGCTGAAAGTCCCATTGACGCTGCCAGCCTAATGCTTCAGTTGCACTAGGATCAACAGAATAGCGGTAGTCATGTCCAGGGCGATCGCTGACGGATTGCATCAATGATTCAGGGCGATCGAGCAACCCTAAAATAGTTTTGGCAACCTCGATACCGTTGACTTCCATTCGCGCACCAAGGTTATAGGCTCTACCGCTCTGTCCTGCGTGTAGTACCGTGTCAATGCCTGAGCAATGATCTTCCACATAGAGATAATCACGGACGGCGGAACCATCACCATAAATAGGCGGTAGTCCTAAAAAGGAAAGGATGAACGAGCAGGCAAAGAAGCGTTGTAATGATGAATAAAATTCCAAATGGCTCCGATGTGATTTTCCAACTTTTTAGAAAAGGATAGGGTCTTTCTAACTAGTC
>JBIKYZ010000460.1:0-2621 GCA_044354985.1 Pseudanabaena sp.
TCGCACTAAAATCTCTGGTGCTCAGTGGAACAAAGAAAATGTCCCTCAGGTGCTTGCCCATCGTTGTGCTTATCTCAATGGTTTATTGGCTTTCTAGACTATCCCAAAAAAGTGACATGCTCCCGTTGTGAACTAATCTTTGCACAGTGACTGCTCGTTGCAATCCTTCAGTATTCTTAGCATACAAGTTTTGCCTGCGACGATATGCGCTACAGCGTCTTCGTAAGGCACTGTTGTTTGCCTCATTATGATTAGCATGAACGTCACTCTTGTCGCTAATAGCCGTATAGGGATGCTCAGGTTTGAGCCATGCGACCCGACGATTTCCCTGTGATCCTTTGATTTTGATGGCAACTTCCAAACCATGTCGCCATACCTTGCGATGTCCATACTCACGGCTTACTTCGGTGGATTTGAGGTACACACTTGCCCTTTGCCACAGTTGCTGAGCGTAGCGTCTTTCTCCATCAGTAAACCATCGAATGTATTGACTTGCCTTTGCCCATTGCCATGCTGTTTCTGTGGCTTTAGCAAATAGTTCAGTGGTTTTGACTCCTGCTCTTGCCTCAATCCAATAGCGACTTTTACGTTCGATGAATGTCACTGTCCATCCTTTTGACTCACTGGGGGGGAAGGTTCTCGCTTACGCGAGTGTAAACTTCATCTCCCTCGACTGTTATATCAGAGCCTGCTGGGGCGGGCGGACTCCATTGCTGTGACTGGTTCGCCAATTTTTGCTCCCATCTCATGATGCTGGTGTGGGATTTTTCTAGCACTCTTCCACTAGCTCTGATTCCCATCCCCTCTGTCCTCATCTTCAGGGCAAAAGAAACCACATTTGCTGGTGTTCTCAGCCTTGACATTGCAGTTCCTGTTCGTTCGTTGAATCGCTTGCCGCATCCTTTGCATAAATAATTCTGGACAGATTTTCCATCTTGGTAATAATCTTTGCCGTTCTTGACTATCTTTTCGCTTTGGCAGTGTGGACATTCCATGCCTTTTTCCTTGTCTCTGCCTCTTTATTTTACTTCTCACGTCTTAACCGACCAGTGCCGCGAAGTCGAAGCTTCACGTATTGTTTAGGAATGATATATGAGCGATATCTTTACAGCACTTTAAGCAAAGTTATGTCGAAATATATTATTAAGTTAACTTTGATTTCATTGTTGGATATTCAAGTAAATACAATTCTATTGTTTTAAGCATAGGGGATTTAAAAAATGTTTTCAAGATTTGGTCGCATGAATAGTTATATTTACTAAGTTTATTAAGGGGTAATAGAAGATTATGCTATTAACAATGAATCGCACCCTAGATGAGAAAATTGCCAATGTTGATCGTGTTTATCTAACGGATATTGATCTTTACAATTTAGAACGTTTTGCTAATAGTTTTTCATTGCGTGTCAAGACCTACAACCTTTTGCGCGATCGCACTGATGAAATCACGATCCGAACGCTGAAACTTCTAGCTCAGCAGTATCCAGAACTAGTCCAGAAACAGTTGCAGCGTTGCAAATATGATATGTCGAATCTGATTCGTTATACATCACTATCAATATTGCGTGATGACGAATTATTCTTTCGTGAAGCTTTGATGGATTGGTTGGCAAATATTATTAACTCCTATCAAGTTACGCAGGAATGCTCTACTGCATATCGTCTTTTTCAATCAGTAATTGACGAGATGTTACCCGTCGAATGTGCAGCCTTGGTAAAACCTTATTCAGAAATGGCTATATCATCATTGCTCAATGTTTAGTTAGTTCAATTATCAACAGGCTATAGAAATTTATCTCCGAGATTCCAGATGATTAATAGCCAAATTGACTCATGTTCAAAATTTTTTAGAGAGTTTTTGGAGAAGATGTTATGGATACTCATGTCCCCATCACCATCGATCGCAAATCATCAGAGACAGAACGTCAGATTGCTCTTAAGCAGATTTATGCCCAAGTGCTAGAGCGCCAGCCTTATGAGTATGAGCGCAAAGAAATTGTCAAGCTCGAAAGGGATTTCCTGAAAGGGAAGCTCGGAGTCCGCCATTTCATTGGTGAGCTAGTCATGTCATCTGTTTATCTCAATAGCTTTTATAGAAACTCTTCAAATCTCAAATTTGTAGAATGGAGCTTTAAGCATCTCCTCGGCAGAGCGATACAAGGCAAAGAAGAAATTGCCTTGTATATGGATTTGTTGATGATGCATGGTGTATCTGCATTTTTTCACAAAATTCTCGGTTCTGAAGAATACCGTAAAGCCTTTGGCTGTTTCACAATTCGGTGGTGTATCATATTTGTTGACAGGAGCAGAATAAGGTAAAATCAGCAGTAGTTCTGTCAAGAGAAAAAAAATGGTATTTGAAGCAGTCAAATGTCCAACTTGTGGAGGAGTAGAAATCCAACGATATGGACAAAGTAGTACAGGCAAAAAGCGGTATATTTGCCGCAATTCTAACTGTACACGCAAGACATTTATTAGTGATTACACATATCAAGGATTTGGAGTTTGGAAAAAATTGAAGCAAAAAATGGATGAACGGCACATTAAGAGATGCCCAAATATTGGGCATGAGAAATCGAAGCACTAATGATTTAGGAGTACTAAGATAGTAGTATTTGCCAG
>JBIKYZ010000210.1:0-8852 GCA_044354985.1 Pseudanabaena sp.
CCATTCATAGCACGCTTGCTCATCTAGCAATTGGGTTAGGGGAAATTTGATCATCTTAATCTCTGAAAATTCAAAACGACTTACTCCTATTTTGCCATTTCACCTATTTACCCAGATGAGCCAACTTTTTAAGAATTGAGAGAGTCGCACCCTGTGGGTGCGACTCTCTCAATTCTTCTCTGATTTTGATATGAGATACATACATTAAGGAAATTATTTATGGAAACTACCAAAAAACGTAGCCAATATTTTAAATATATTCGCCACCTTCATCGCATTCTTGCTCCAATTATGTTGTTGCCTCTATTGCTAACCACCATTACAGGAATAATTTATCAAATCCTAGATCTGACAGGTAAACAAAAGAATTTTAAATGGATCTTAGGCTGGCATAAAGGAGCCTTTGGTGTAATTAACCTAGAAAGTAGTTATCCATTTTTGACTTCCCTCGGCTTGCTTATATTGATTTTTACGGGAATTTCAATGTGGTGCACGATGCGGCGTACTTCTAGTAAACCAGCTATTTAGCAACACTGAAAAATTGAAAATTTTATGCAGACTTTAAACCAGACTACTAACTCATCTAAAAGCCAAAAGTCTAGCACCTTCAAGGATTCATCGGCATCACTGATCAGTATAGCTCAGAGCGATGTGAACGAAGTTCTGCAATTATTTGAAACTGAATTAGAGGGTCTGAGCGAACCTGAAGCCAAGCGAAGATTAGATAAATATGGACTAAATGAGATCGCCCGCGAGAAAAAGATCGTGTGGTATGTCCAACTGCTAAAAACGGTGACTAATCCCCTCTCGCTTTTACTAATTGTGTTAGCGTTCGTTTCCCTATTTACAGGGAGTATCACCGCCGCTTTAATCATTTTTATAATGGTGCTTTTTGGCGGATTACTGAGGTTTTCGCAAGAATTTAAATCGAATAAAGCTGCCGAAAAATTGCGGGAAATGGTCAGCGCCAGAGCCTCGGTTAATCGAAAAAAAGATGCTACATCTTCAGCCAAAGATGCCACTGGCACAACTAAAGGGAAACAAATTGAAGTAAAGCTACTAGTTGCGGGGGATATTATCTTTCTGTCCGCAGGCGATATGATTCCTGCGGATGTCAGATTGATTGAGGCAAAAGACTTATTTCTGAGCCAGTCAACTCTCACGGGTGAGTCTCTCCCAGCGGAAAAGCACGTAGAACTAAGCGATCGCAATGAGAAAAATCCCCTAGAACTAATCAACCTCTGTTTTATGGGTACGGCGGTAGTCAGTGGCTCAGGAACGGCTGTAGTCTTAGAAACTGGGGAACATACTTATCTTGCCTCCTTAGCGAAAACCGTCAGTGGTAGCAAGCCCCGCACAAGTTTTAATAAAGGTGTCAATGGCGTAACCATGCTGCTATTGCGCTTTATGTTGGTCATGGCTCCCTTGGTCTTTCTGATTAATGGCATCTTTAAAAAGAATTGGGTCGAGGCGTTTACCTTTGGGTTGTCAGTAGCTGTGGGACTTGCCCCAGAAATGCTGCCTGTGATTGTCACCGCTAATTTAGCGAAAGGGGCGATCGCCATGTCTGACAAAAAGGTGATTGTCAAAAACATTGATGCGATTCAAGACTTTGGCTCGATGAATATTCTCTGCACGGACAAGACGGGGACTTTGACCCAAGATAAAATCGTTTTGCAGAGGCACTTAGATCCCTACGGACAAGAGAGTACTGATGTTCTTAAATATGCCTATCTCAATAGTTTCTATCAGACTGGCTTAAAGAATTTATTGGATATCGCCGTTCTCGAACATAATCAAGAACTTGAATCCTTAGAAATTGAGAAAAACTATCAGAAGTTTGATGAAATCCCCTTTGATTTTGTGCGACGACGAATGTCGGTTGTCATCGAAGAAATAGGAAAACAACATGTACTAATTTGCAAAGGAGCAGTGGAGGAAGTTCTCAAGGTTTGTACACAACTTAAAGTCAATGATCAGGTTGAGCCCATGAATGAGTCAGCTCATAGTAAGGTCGCCGATCTCCAAAAAAAACTTAACTCTGACGGATTGCGGGTAATTGCTGTCGCCTATAAAGTAATGCCACCATCTCAAGCCCATTACGCGATTAATGATGAGAGAGATCTGATTCTACTGGGGAATATTGCCTTTCTCGATCCACCTAAAGATTCTGCTGCGGAAGCGATTAAAGCTCTCAAGCGCTCTGGTGTTGATGTCAAAATCTTAACTGGCGATAATGAAATTATTACTCAGAAAATCTGTAAAGATGTCGGATTGCCAGTCCAAAATGTTTTATTAGGTAGTGATATTGAAGCTTTGTCGGACGATAAACTTGCCGAGGTCGCCGAAACCACTACTATTTTTGCAAAATTTTCTCCCACTCAAAAAGCCAAAGTTATTCAAGTTCTACGCAAAAAAGGGCTTGTTGTGGGATATATGGGCGATGGGATCAATGATGCTGCGGCTCTGCGAGAAGCTGATGTGGGGATATCTGTGGATACGGCAGTGGATATTGCCAAAGAAGCCGCCGATATCATTTTATTGGAAAAGAATTTGTTAATTCTCGAATCTGGTGTGATGGAAGGTCGTAGAACCTTTGCTAATATCATCAAATATATCAGGATGGGGACTAGCTCTAATTTTGGCAATATGTTTAGTGTCTTGGGTGCAAGTGCTTTACTCCCTTTTTTGCCGATGCAACCAGTCCAGATATTAATCAATAATCTTCTCTACGATTTTTCGCAAACAGGAATTCCCTTTGATGATGTCGATCGCGAAGATTTAGCCAAGCCCCCGCAATGGAAAATTGATAATATTCAGCGCTTTATGATCTTTATTGGACCGATCAGTTCTGTTTTTGACTATGCAACCTATGCCTTGATGTGGTTTGTGTTTGGGGCAACGACTAGAGACAATCAGGCTCTGTTTCAAACAGGTTGGTTTGTGGAAAGTCTGATGACACAAACGCTGATTGTCCATGTCATTCGTACTTCTAAGATTCCTTTCTTCCAGAGTCGAGCTTCTTTGCCAATGCTGATGATTACCGCTACGATCATGGGCATCGGCTTATATTTACCCTTTTCCCCCCTCGCTTCAAGTTTAGGGTTTATTCCATTACCAGCCGTTTACTTTGTCTGGCTAGCTTTCATCCTCACTTCCTATTGCGTCCTGACTCAGTTTGTAAAGACTTGGTTTATCAAAAAATATGGCTACAGCTAAGACTGACTTTAAAGACTATTACAGCGTCTTGGGAGTGAACAAAACCGCCACTCCTGAAGAAATCAAGCGAGCATATCGGAAGATTGCCCGTAAGCATCATCCCGATCTCAATCCTGGAGATAAAGATGCAGAGGCAAAGTTTAAAGATCTAAATGAAGCAAATGAAGTACTCTCCGATCCAGAAAAGCGTGAGAAGTACGATCGCTTTGGACAGCATTGGAATCAACCTAATTACACTGAAGCGCCACCACCAAGTGAAACTAGTACTGGGAATGGCTTCGATCAGTATGGAGACTTTGATGCGTTTATTAACGATCTACTAGGGCGATCGCAACGTCGAAACTCCAGTGACGGATTTCGCTCTCAAGCACCTGCACCAGATACCGAAGCCGCGATCGCACTTACCTTTTCCGAAGCATTTCACGGTGTCCAGAAGCGCTTACAACTTGATACCGACACAATTAATGTCCGCATTCCCGCAGGGGCAACAACAGGGAGTCGGATTAGACTCAAGGGCAAAGGTCGCCCTAGTCCCTTCTCTCAACAGCGCGGCGATTTGTATCTCACGATTGAATTGTTACCCCATTCCTTCTTTCACTTTGAAGGCGATCGCTTTGTGTGTAATGTCCCAATTCGCCCCGATGAAGCGGTTTTAGGTACGGAAATCAATGTGCCGACACCCGATGGCAGCGTGACGATGAAAGTCCCGAAAGGATTACAAACGGGACAATCCCTAAGGTTACGCGGCAAAGGTTGGACATTGCCCAAAGGCGGACGCGGCGATTTATTTGCCAAACTTCAGATCGTTACGCCGCAAGATCTGAATGAGATCGAGCAAGAATGTTACGAAAAAATCCAAGCCAACACCAGCTTTGACCCACGCGATCGCTTAAAGGAGATTAAATTATGATTGGGAATTTAATAAAATTATCATCTCCTGTAGGGGCGGGTTTTGTCGATAACTTTACTGTGTATGGTCAAATTTTTGGCTAAACCCGCCCCTACCTCTATATGTTATTTAATTTGTGATCCTTATGAACGAAGTTCTTTCAACAAACCAATCGTCAAGTCTCTCAACGATGGTAGTTTCCCTCGAAGGTGAACAACTTTACACCTTTGAATATGCCGCATCCATCACGGAGACTTCAATTACAGTTGTACAGGTTTATGTCGAGTTAGGTGTAATCGAACCAAACGGAACAATGCTTCATTCTCGCGAAATTTCTCGAATTGCTCAAATTCAACGCTTGCGTCGGGACTTGGGGCTAAATCTAGTTGGAGCTGCAATCGTGCTAGATATGGCTCAGGAACTCGCGCAACTACGCGCAAGGCTAAAAGCGCATCAGACCCACCCAGCCAACCAACTATGAGATATCCCAACCAATTGCCAAAATCAGCACCAAAAACACCGCCCGAATCAACTCCCGATCTAGCTATAGATCGAGAACGTTACGAAGTATTGCAACAGTGGGAAGGTTGGCTAGAGATGCCGATGCTAGTGTTGAGTTTTGCTTGGTTAGGACTGCTGATAGTTGAGCTAGTTTGGGGTTTGAATCCGCTCTTAGAGACGATTGGCGTTACTATTTGGATCATTTTCATTTTAGATTTTTGTCTAAAATTCTTGCTTGCGCCGCACAAACTTTTTTATCTTAATCACAATTGGCTAATCGCTTTCTCTTTAATCATTCCTGCGTTAAGAACTTTAAAGATCGTGCCAATCCTTCGCTCTTTGCAATCAGTTCATGCTGTGAGAGGGTTGCAGTTGTTGGGGATCATGACTAGAACGAATAGGGGAATGCGCTTGCTTGGGACTAGTATGGAACGTCGAGGAATTGGCTATGTGATTGCTCTAACGGTGATTGTCGCCTTAGCTGGTGCTGCGGGAATCTACACATTTGAGCATAGGCTGACCGATGGGGCAGTTGGTATTGCGGATTACGGTACGGCGCTATGGTGGACAGCGATGGTGATGACCACAATCGGCTCGGATTACTTTCCTAAAACTGAGGAAGGACGGGTGCTGTGTTTTTTATTAGCGGTATATGCGATCGCCTTGTGTGGATATGCGACAGCGATATTGGCGACATTCTTTGTTGGACAGGATGCGGAAAGTGATGAAGCTGAACTTGCGGGTACAAAATCTATTCAAGCATTGCAAGTAGAAATTGCGGCCTTACGCACTGAAATTCAAGCTTTAGCTAAACGCGATTTAGAGCATTAATTTGCGATGGATATCGTATTAGCTATTCAGCGATCGCCTAGAAATCAAGACTCATAGGAATAGCGATCGCCTTTAGGAGATGGAGATAGATTGCTGATGCGATCGCATGGAATCAGATGATACTCCCGTAACCGTTGATGTTGCTCTCAATGTTAAGCCTTCTTGTGAGCACGAATTTGAGAGAATCTTAACAGAAATGATATCTGCTGCCGAAATGTTTAAAGATCATCTGGGGGTGAATGTCTTTCGCCCAGATCAAGAGTTCGCTAAAGCACTCTAAGAGGTTGAATTTTGCTAGATAAAACTCTATTAGGGTATGTTATCCTGCAAAAACTTGTTATTATACTCATTGGTTACTTTATCTGACAATTCGTGTGATATTAATCTTGCAAAGGTATTTATCCAGTAATCTGCAAGATAATATATAACCCAAGTTGCTACCTATCAAAAATCGTCTCAAAACAAATTAAAAACAGCCTCGCTAAGTACTAAATAGCGCTATTTTTATATAAAAACCCAGCAATTTTCACTTTAGTCTTAGCTTTGGGCGAATAGATAGCAACTTGGGTTATATAGTTATTTATGTGCCAAGGAATAAAATTCGAGTATGAGTTTGAATAGAAAGCTTGTTGAATTCCGAAAGAAGATAAAAGCCAATCACAAGAAGGTTATAGATTCAATCATTGAAGATCACTCGGTAAATATTTGTGTGTTTTGTGGTGAAATTGATAATTTGACTAGAGAGCACGTTATTCCTCAATGGGTTTATGATCGCTGTCTAAGTACAGGACAAAAATTTAATGGAGTTAACAATACTACGGACAAAATGGGACAGAGATAGAGCCGTAGTTACAAAGTTTGTGAAAATTAGGGTGAGATTTAATCGGAGTAAGGTCTAAATCTAACAGGGAAATAAAGCGTTCAAGAAGATGGCGATTGAAAGCCAAGCGTTTGTAACTCGCCATCGAAAAGACAAAAGGTTTGTCAGGATGAGTCGAAAGATGAGATTGCCGAGCATCAAACTTAGCCAGATTCAGAGCCATCAAAGAAGCATTGAAATGAAAATCAAGTTTGGTGAAATCACGAGCTTGACAATCGGATAAACCCGTAAACTGCTTAGCATCGCGAAAGATGAATTCAATCTGAAAGCGAGATTTGTAGAAAGTAAGAATTTCCAAAGCGCCAAGATTGATATCGGTGGAAAACAACAGAGCCATACCAACGCGCTCAGGATTATGACAATTACGGATGTAGGCAAGACGCACTTTACGCTTCATACTGACCACCCAAACGCTAATCGTGTAAAGGTAAACCTGTGGTTCGATTTCCGAGACTAAGGTCATCCGACTGACATCGGTCAAATCGACCTTGCCATCGTACTTGCGCTTCCTGCCACGTGATTTCTGCTCACCTGTGTAGACATATTGCAAATCTGCATCACAACGTAACTTGCCAACCACATCTAAATCTAATGCTGTGACACCATCCACCCATTTGATTTTGCTATAAAATCCATCACTGACCACGTGTTGGGCTGATTCTGGAAAATAGGGCTTTGTGGCGGCTAGTTGCTCTAAATATTGATCAATTCTAGTCTTCTCTGTTTCTGCTTGGGTGGGTGATGTTTGCTGCACCGATAATGCATAAGCCTGTTTGCTGTCAACGTCAACAACGGCTATTACTGCTATCTCTAGTCCTTTTTCAGCTTTTCCTGCACTCCCGTTGTAGAAGTACTCAATTCCATAGGTTCCTTTGCCGCTTTTCTTGATGAATGAGCAGTCTGTGGCAATGATCTGGCGCGATGTGGGCAAAATGGCAATTTTGATGATCTCAGCGTTCCCTTTGATGAAGTTGTATGAACGTGAAAACTGCCTTCGATACGTGCGTTCGCTCATTTCGCTGTATCGACTCAGATTCGTGAAGTTTACTTTCCCGCACATCACTATGATTGTTGAAAACAGGATTGTCAGAAATCTTTGTTGTGCTTTACTTGCTACTTTCGGTATTATGTCGCTAATGCTATTCATTTGGTGCTTTGATTCATTACTTGCACCTTATCCGATGAATAGCTTTTTTCTTCCCATTTTTTAACTGTCCGAAGTATTGAGTTAAAAAAGGCTTGAGAATTGAGATGAAGGTCAAAGATGAAGTGACGCAGGAAATCAAACCCAAGACGAAAAATACTTTTAGGTAAGCGACCGTGCTTTTTAGGTTTGAGGGGATTGAGTTGGGCAAGCCAAAGCCCCGAAGAAAAAGCCCAACATAAAGCGAGGGTGAGTAAAGCAATAAGTTTAGAAAGTCGTTCAGTGTCTTGAAGGTGAGTAGCCTCCAAACAAAAGCCACGGGATTTAAAACAACCAAACAAAGTCTCAATCGCCCAACGTTTGGCATAGTCAGCAATAGCGGTATTAGGGTTATGAGCGGTTGCGACAATTAATAAATCGCCATCCTCCAGACGCATAGCCGCAATATAGAGCCAATGTTGCCAAACCAGCCTCGGCTTAGACAATACTTTCGATTGACCAACTTGGAGATCTTGGAAACAAACGTCAGCCCGTATTTGTTTCTGCCCATCGTCAAGCAAGGTGTTTTTACGAATACGGATACGAAAACGGGTACATGGGTCACAAAGCAAGTAATCAAACCATTCTTCCCCCACAAATTCACGATCTGCGGTCAAAAAGTCGATTTTACGCTCTCCAAATATTTCCAGAAAACGATTCCACAATTCACAACGTTCACGGGTGTTTGAGTTACCTTTTTTGTCCAACATCATCCAGACCAACGGGAATGCGATACCGTGATGCACTACTCCCAATGTCAGCACATTAAATACCGTTTTACCGAATCTCCAATCGGTGCGGTCAATACTGATTACCCATGGTTCGGGTATTTTCATCACTTTGACGACCATTAAAGCGATACTTTCATAGTCCACTTCAAACTCTCGAAAAAATCTCTGTAACCGCTTATAGTGTGATTCGACTTTGGCTTCACCACTAAATCCTGTCGCGATTTCGACTAGGTTTACTGTCTTTACTCGCATTAGTGCGATCAGGAACATGGACACAAATGCTAGTCTTGCTCCATTCCATTGCAGATGTTCATGTAAATTTTCTCGGAATAGGTTAATCTCTTTCATAGGGGTTTTATTTGTGATGTGGTTATCTTTTATAAAACCCCTATGAAAGAGATTAACCTATTTCGCGAAAAGTTGCATGAACATCTGCAATGGAATGGAGCAAGACTAGCATTTGTGTCCATGTTCCTGATCGCACTAATGCGAGTAAGGAATGAGAATTAAATAACTTGTGCAAATGAGGATAGAATAAATAAGAAAAGAAGGCTTAATTATGTACTATTGCGAAGAGATTGAATCAGAGATGGTGAAGTTTTATATTTCGCTAAGCGA
>JBIKYZ010000211.1:0-8846 GCA_044354985.1 Pseudanabaena sp.
TTGTTTTGCCATGCACTTAATATCTTGTGCCGTAAATCAAGCGAATATGCTGTCATATTTTGTTTAATTTTAGTGATGCTTTAGATTACTAGACTTGTGGCGCGTTTGATCGGTATTTGCTGTAAATAGCGATTTTCAACTGGATGATAGTATGTGGTGCGACTGGTGTTAATTGTATTTGCGCAATCGTAGCGATCTAAACGATTCAATTTAGCTTCTCTAAATCGCTCTTCATGAATACTTGACCAATCAACATCAAACCACAAGCTTTCAGGTAAATATGCTAACTGATCTTTTTCATATCTGACGCTTTTACCTTCAGGTATATGACTAATTCTTTCTCTTTCTAAATCATTGGCTATTTGAGATCGCTTGATATCATGATTGAGGATTTCAGCATTTAGTTCTAGTAAATTATCAAAAGCCCATCCAACAGTTCGAGGTAAAGGCAAATCTTGATGATCTTGCGCTGAATCTTTGAATATTTTATCTGGATAAATATTTTTGACACCAAATCGGTTACCAAGAAAAATAGTCCGTCTTCTTTTTTCTGGTACACCATAATGATGTGCTGATAAAACCTTAACATCGATTGTATAGCCTAAATCTGTAAAGCTTTTGATAATTGCTTTTAAGACATTTTCATTCTTTTTTGATAACAGGCCTGTCACATTTTCAACAATGATGTAATCAGGTTCTAATGCTTCTACTATTCGGAGAAACTCAAGAAATAGAAAGTTACGTTCGTCTAGATGATCGTTTTGTCCAATTGTCGAAAAGCCTTGACAAGGTGGCCCGCCACAGATCAAGTCAACTTTTTGATGGTCGATTATTGCTTGAATTTGCTGATTAGATATCTCCCGAATATCACCTGCGATCGCCTGAGCTTGTGGATGATTATGCTGAAAAGTTTCAATAGTAGCGCGATCGTGGTCAATTCCTAGCAAGCAAGTCCAGCCAGCCATTTCTAACCCGCAAGACATTCCACCTGCACCAGAGAATAGATCTATAAATGTTTTTTTCATGATTTCACGATGTAGCCACTGTATTGACTTAGCTATCTCAATATTTGTCAAATTTTCAAGGCAAGAATTACTTCCAAATAACTACAAGCGCCAAGTCTCGTTGTACGCTTTATACGCCATTGATTTACCTCGTTCATTAATCTCGCTTTCAGTCCATTGATTAGCATTTAATAAATAGTCGTCAAGTGGATAATTCTTATTTTTTAAAATTTGAATTTTTGTTATAAAATCAAAATCTTTTAATTCTGCTCCATTGGTCGTTTTATCTATTAGTATTAAATTTCCAATACTACCGACTATAGCCTCATTACCTTTTGATTGTGGTAACAAATGTTCAATGCTAGCAGAAGCATGATCAATAGGTAGCCCATTAATATTTTGACCTACAAATTTTTCTAGAATATATTGAATAATTTTTTTGTTTTTTGTATAGGTTAAACCCGTAAATTTTACTTCAAACTCATTAAAAGTAGGTATTTGCACTTTGAGTTTTCTTATTAATTCATTGTTGATTGACTGAATTTTATCTTGACTATCAGCTTTAGAAATTTCTTGGGCAAATTTGGAATAAAGGGAACCGATTGAACCTGAACTTCTCTCAGAAGTAATTGCATTAAAAATAAAATGAAAATATTCTATCTGCCTCAAGATTTTACTTAGCGCTCTCAACGATATCTTTTTTTCTCTATATGCTCTAATCAGAGATAAAACCATTGAACTTTGTTGCTTGACACGGAAAAGACGCAATGACTTTAAAGATTTTTGAACACCATCTTTTTCTTCAGGACTCCATAGATAAGTATCTGGCGATATGATGGAAGAATAATAATCTGAATTTTTTTGGAATTCTAGTAATAACGCCTCAGATTCATTATTATTGGAAGAATCAATATGTTTTTTGATCTCTCCGAATAATTTTTTTTCAATCGTATCACTATATTTAGAGAGCCAATGATGATGAAGAAAACTTTTTAATCCATCATCATCAAATTTTTCTAGAATACGATTCCATATTTCCTTATAAGAATCTAGTGCAATATTAGAATCTCTTAATTTTTGTAGTAATAGATTCTTGACTAAATCAGGTGTAGTTAAATCTTTTCCTCTAGTATTAAGAGTTTCAAAGATTAGGTAAGCGTCATCTTCATTATCTAATTGTATAAATACCAATTTCAAAGAAAGAACTTTATTTCTTATCTTTTTTATATTTTCTATAATGAGTTTATATTGTGGTTCTTGACACAAATCATTGGAGAAATCATCTTTGTTGTATTTAGGGATTATTTCATGAATTTTTTTGTTAATTAATTCAAATGCTGATTTTAAATTTTGTTCTTCACTGCCAATATCACATTGAATATCTATCTTTTTGAAATTTTGTATGTGAGATTGTAAATACGGAAAAGATGTTTCTGCATTTAATACATATTCATTTTTATTGTCAATGTTTGCTTTTTCGATATATTGATGTACTCCTCTAGCTAAGTTTTCATCTCCATAATCAAGAAAGGCATTTCTTATTGCGGCAAGCATTAATGTCATAGTTGTTAATCGTTGTTGTCCACCAACTATTCCGTAGAATGGTTTTTCTGTTTGATAAACAACCATTGAGCCTATAAAATAGTGTCCATCAGATCTATTAACCACATCCTCCCAAAAATTGTTAACTTCTTCATCTGTCCATGAATAAGGACGTTGAAATCTTGGAATCTTAAAGTAGCCTAGAGCAAGAATTTCTTGTACTTCTTTATCATTAGCTTCGATTTTCATTATTTTTTATATCCCGTGTTTACTATGATGTCAATATAAGCTATTAGTGAGGTACTTTAATAAAACCTCTACTCAAAATATCAAACTTGGATAAATAGGTTGATTAGTTTCACTCGCAAATGTCCATATACTTATATTTTCTGATTCAGCAAATTGTAACTTGATTACTTTAGCTAATGCGTAACTAAGATTTACAGGAACTGCGTTACCAATCATCTTGTATCCATGCGCCAAGTTCTTATAGTAAAAAGTAAAATCATCAGGAAAAGTCTGAACTCTAGCGCATTCTCTAACAGACAATCTTCTATAAGGATTGGGTGAATTAGGATCAAACATCCATTCATCTTTACCAATCCAAATCATTTTATTAGCTTGGGGATGAATTGGAGCATGACGACCTCCTGCTTGAATTGTGAATGACGGGTCATCCCAATTATGTACTCGATTGCGAGACATAAATATGCTCGAAAATCCACCAGTCATATATTCATGATTAAGAACCAAGCAATTTTCACCATTTGTCTTGCAAGTTGGCAAAGCAGGAATTGCTGATTCTCGTAAATCCCAAATTGCATCTTTTAAAGTAGGAATATGCAGCGACTTCTGGACTAAATTAAAATCAAAACGTTTATTTAAGTCAACATGGTAGCCAATAAAAATTACACGTTTTCTTTCTTGGGGAACATTGTAATTTTTAGCATTTAGTAAAGCAAAAGAAACTACATATCCAGCCTCTTCAAGGGATGCAATGATATTTCCAAAAGCTTGCTGATGTTTTTTATGCATCATCCCTGATACATTTTCAGCTAAAAAGAATCGAGGCTGTTTATCTCTAAGAATACGAATATAGTCTAGGAATAACTGACCACGAGCATCGTCGATCCCTCTTTGTGTACCTCCTTCACTCCAACTTTGACATGGTGGCCCACCAATAATTCCGAGACAATCGGGAATCTCTTCTGAAGCAATTTTGCGGATATCGCGCCGATCTAGCACGGTATCTACATGATTTCTCTCGTAAGTCTCCCAAATATCTTTGTCATACTCATTAGCCCATGTGACATTAAAACCAGCTTGGCGAAAGCCTAAATCTAGACCTCCACAACCTGAGAATAGAGCTATAACTGATTTGCTCATTGAATTTCAGATACCTTAATGAGAGATTTTTACTCTTAAGAACTTATTAAATAATTAAAGCAGCTAATTAGCCAATTGTCAAATTATGTGCTTAGCTATGTTAGGATAACAGCAATCCATTTATTGCTAAGTTAAAGATGGCGCAAACACAGAGAAAGCCTGTATATGTCCTGCCAGAACATCACGATATTCTAAGACGCATTGCCTATGAGCAGCGTTGTAATCTATCGGATGTCTTGGATGCTGTGCTAGAGCATGCTGATTGGGAAGTAATTGAAAGCAATGCTAGGAATAAACCTTTGCAAAGAGCTAATGAAAGAGGTAGTTCCTATACTATTGTCAAAAGATAAATTATGAAAAGACTAGAAGTTGAAACAAGAACAATTTTACTAGCTTTGACAGGATCTAGGCTATATAGGGTTCACAATGAGAATAGCGACTATGACTACAAAGGAATCTGCATTCCCACACTGCCTTATTTTATTGGCACACAGAACTTTGAGCAATTAGATAGTTTCTCTGACCCAAATTGTCTGTATTCAGCTTTGACCGATACCGATAGTAATATCTACAACATCAAAAAGTTTTGTCATTTGGCAACACTCAACAATCCCAATATTCTTGAATTGTTATGGATAGATAGAAGTGACTATCTGATTCTAACTAGATTCGGCGAATCTTTAATTGAAATCCGTGATGCTTTTTTAAGTCAAAAAGTTTTCTATAGCTATTCTGGCTATGCTCACGCCCAAATTAAAAAGGTGCAGACCCACAGAAAATGGTTACTGCGGTATAAAGAAGACCCAGATTTTTTCTCATTGCCACCAAATCCCAAAGACTATGGACTAGAGGAAAATCCATTACGCAAAGAACAATTAAATGCTTTTCTTGAGTTTCTCTATATTTTAATTAAGGATGCTAGCCAATATAGCGAAGTGGCTACCGAATTGTTAACCCATGTTGATTACAAGGGTTTACTCAAGCAATATCCATTAGCGGAAGAACTACTCCCCGCAGTGCAGTACTACACGAGGTCAACCAATGAATTTATTACCTTGCTGCACAATACTCAAACCTATCGGCAAGCACTGCAAGAATACGAAGCTTTTCAGTCATGGCGCAAAAATCGCAATTCCAAACGTGCAGAGATTGAGGAGAAGGTGGGGTATGACAGCAAGCATTCTGGGCATTGCTATCGCCTCCTCAAATCTGGAATTGAGATTTTGAATGGTGAGGGTGTGATTCCTAATCGGGAAATAACAGGTGATGCTCAATTTATCCGTCAAATCCGTAATGGTGAAGTACCCTATGACACCCTCATCGCCGAGGTCGCTAAGTTAGAACAGGAAATGGAATCAGCGATGAAAAATACCAAACTCCCTAAATATCCCGATCAAAAGCTGATCGAAGAAAAGCAAATTGAGATTATTAAGGAGTATCTTAATTTTTAACCACTCCGTTTGGTGGCGCGGCTGCGCCGCGCTACCGACAATCTAGTTCTTTGCAACACAGCCTAAAGTTGTGGGAATTAAACGTAGGATGGTTTAGCGATCGCGTAACCCATCATTGTTGACTAATTGCTGGCTATTAATTAATGCGTTACGTTGCACTAACGCATTCTACAAGAAACAATTAAAGGAATTTTATAAGGGATTTTATTTTGAGCATATTAATTCGACAAAGCACGATTATTCTGCCCGATCGCCAAACCTTAGTAGGCGATGTATATATTCAACATGGCAAGATTGCAGCGATCGCCCCTTCCCTCGATCCCACTGAGCTAAGTGCTGATGATCAGCCTTTGGAAATCATCGAAGCACAGGGTTTGACTTTGCTAGCGGGAGTAATTGATCCGCAAGTGCATTTTCGTGAACCAGGGTTAGAGCATAAAGAGGATTTGCGATCAGCTAGTCATGCTTGCGCGAAGGGTGGTGTAACTAGCTTTTTAGAAATGCCGAATACGCGACCATTGACGATTACACAGGCGGCGTTGGATGACAAACTTAGTCGGGCGGCTAGCAAATGCGTAGTTAATTACGGCTTTTTTATTGGGGCGACAGGCGCAGCTTTGCCAGACTTGCTCACAGCTAATCCTACCTGTGGCATCAAAATATTTATGGGATCGATGCATGGTGATTTGTTGATCGATCAAGAGGATCTGTTAGATAAGATTTTCTCGCAGGGCGATCGCCTAATCGCGGTTCATGCTGAAGATCAAGCCAGAATTGCTCAACGCCGCATCGAATTTAGTGATAGTAAAGATCCTGCTAAGCATTCCTTAATTCAGGATAATCAAGCGGCGCTCAATGCGACGAAACTAGCCGTAAAGCTTTCTAAAAAATATCAGCGACGTTTGCATATCTTGCATATGTCTACAGGTGAGGAGGCAGAATTTTTGCGTCAAGAAAAACCTGCATGGGTCACAGCCGAAGTGACACCGCAGCATTTGCTAATGAATATTGGGGCTTACGAGAAAATTGGCTCTCTAGCGCAAATGAATCCACCCTTGCGATCGCCCCGCGATCAAGAAATATTGTGGCAAGCCCTGTTAGATGGTGTAATCGACTTTATTGCGACTGATCATGCGCCGCACACCTTAGCTGAGAAAGGACTAGCAGCCAGTGAAGATATTCAAGCTAACCAATCCGAAAAATCCTCTAAGGAGACGGTATTGCTAGAGCCAGCTAATGTGCCATCGGGAATGCCAGGGGTGGAGACTTCTCTAGCGCTGATGTTGACGGAAGCCATGAAAGGACGTTGTACTGTGCATCAGGTCAGTGAATGGATGAGCAGAAATGTAGCTATAGGGTACAAAATCGCCAACAAAGGCGAGATTCGGATTGGTTGGGACGCTGATTTAGTATTAGTAGATCTTCTTAACTATAAACCTGTAAAAAATGAAGATTTGTTGACTAAATGTGGCTGGAGTTCCTTCGCTGGATGGGAACTCACAGGCTGGGCAGTGACTACGATTGTCGGTGGTCAGGTCGTGTATGCTAATGGCAAAGTTAATCCTGATGCGCGTGGTCAAGCGTTGCAGTTTGGTTAGATTAGCGACACAATGGTTAACCATGAATGAGCGAATTTAAAAGCCTTGCAAAGCAAGGCTTTTAAATTGTCTGGGTTTGATTAGAACGCAACATCACGAAACATTATGTTCCTCTCTCGAAGGCTATTAATTTTATTACTCACTGCGATCGCGACAGGCTTATTTACAGCCTGTGGTAATTCTGATAATGGTAATAATAATTTTTCTATGCCAGCAAACGATACTACGAAAGTTTCCCCTACGCCAACAACTGCTGCGACTGCAACTATAAGCCCATCACCAACTAGTTCACCTAGTCCAAAACCTGCGATCGCTAGCAGTACTTTACCCGAACTAGAAATAAAAGAACTCGAACCATACAAACATCGTTCGGGGATTTTGGAAATGGACGTACCGAAAGGATGGAAGCTGATTGATAAAAGTCAAACAGGTGAGTTACTGTTGACTTGGAATGAACAGGCGGGACGAGCGACAATTTCCACCAATATTTTTGTACCGCCGAGCGAAATCCCTGAGAATCGTTTGAGTGATGTTTTTGGGGTAATGATTAAGGGTATGTATGGCGATCAGAATGATTTTGAGATGCGATCGCCTGTAGTTGAGTCAAGTGGGAATATTGTGATTACATGGACATCAACCGTAACAGTTAGCAATCAGAAACTTAAATTTCAAGCTAACAGTAGATTTCAGCGTCGTAATAACAAGTTTGTAATTTTAACTTTTGGGGCGATCGAGCCAAAATTTACAGAATTAAAAGATTACTTCTTCAGAATATCTAACAGTCAAGTTATAAACGCAGAACTAGCAATCCCTTAGTTAGTAGTAGCGCCCCAAAGGGGCGCTACTACTAACGATTAAGCCCAGCTACTTATGCAACTATCGATCGCTATTATTGACGCATTTACTAATCAATCATTTCGCGGTAATCCCGCCGCTACGACATTGGTTGAGCAATTTCCTGAAGATGCTCAAATGCAGCAAATTGCTGCGGAGATGAATCTCTCAGAAACCGCATTTGTTAAGCCTTTAGACAAAAATTCTTCACAAAATCATTTTCAATTGCGATGGTTTACGCCGACCCAAGAAGTACCGCTCTGTGGTCATGCCACCCTTGCGATCGCCCATTATTTGCGCGAACTAGAGGTAATTGATCCCAAATTGCCACTCATTTTCTCCACATTGAGCGGTGACTTAACAATTAGCTTTGAAGAGCAGCTAATCGTGATGGATTTTCCCGCTACTTTTTATAAAACTTGCTCAGAGCGATCGCAACAATTATTAGCAGAGATGTTGAGAGATCAGCCTTATGAAACTCTTGGGCAAGCCGAAGATTATTTAACAGTTCTATTAGAGTCTGAGTCCGAAGTTCAAAATTTTCAGCCACAATATGAACGCATTGCTGGTCTAGATGGTTTTGGCTTTATCATTACTGCGATCGCAGATCCTGATCGTTCATATGACTTTGTGTCGCGATTTTTTGCACCGAAAGCTGGAATTCAGGAAGATCCTGTGACTGGCTCCGCCCATTGTAGTTTGACTCCCTATTGGGCAAAGCGTCTTAGTAAGAGCGATCTCAAGGCAAAACAGTTATCAGCGCGAACGGGCGAACTTATAGTTAGCGATCGCGGAGCTAGGGTTTTACTGAAAGGTGAAGCTATGACATTCTTGCGCGGCACAATATCAATTTAAAACCCACAAGATAAGTGACGGCGCTTCGCGCCGTCACTTATCTTGTGGGTTTTACAGCAAATACCGATCAAACACGCCACAAGTCTAGTAATCTAAAGCATCACTAAAATTAAACAAAATATGTCAGCATATTCGCTTGATTTACGGCACAAGATATTAAGTGCATGGCAAAACAA
>JBIKYZ010000212.1:0-8829 GCA_044354985.1 Pseudanabaena sp.
ACTTAATTCTAAGCTCAATCACTTCGCTCTCAAATCCAAATTATATATCAAGGCTTTGCAGCAATCTCACTTGGAATGGCAGTCTCTGAAACCTTTTTAGGCTTCTGCGTAACATGAGTAATATAATTGTCTCTGGAAGAATCACCTCAGTCTCAGCTACAGAATTCTCTAATGATTTATCTTGGTCTGATTTATCTTGGTCTGATTTATCTTGGTCTGATTTATCTTGGTCTGATTCGTCTGGTGCAGAAGCAATGTCTGAAATTACCTTAAGATTATCAGGCATAATTACATAGGAGATGTCCTCTCTCGTGAAACTTATCGCTGGCTCATCTAATAGCTCTGTCTCATCAGCCTCCATTCCTTCATCTGTATCTGAGATGGGAGGTATAGAATCTGGGACTAAAAAGAGCGGAGGCAATCCATTCCGCGAAATTAAGTCGTCTCTATAGTTAGTAGTTTCTTCGGCGTTACTAACTATTGTTTCTAATTCACTCTCTTCTACATCTGTATCTTTATCAAGCTGAATGACCTCTATTTCTAAATCGCCAGAATCCAAATCTTTATTTAAGACATTATTTTCCTTCTCTCCAACCACATTTTGATTGTTTGGATTGATGGTTTGATCATCAGTCGAATTAGCAGATTTTTCAGCCAGCTCCGCAACTGTTTGTTGTAAATTATCTAATTCAATCTGTAAAGTCTGCAAATCATTAGTAAGCTCTTGAGATTGCTGACGCAAATTAGTTAAGGAAATGGCAATACCAATCTGTGCAGCAATCAATGATAGAGAAATGCGATCGCTTTCTGACCAACTGTTGTGATACACATTCCCATGAAAAGCAACTAGAGTGCCCCAAACATCTTGTCCTGCATAGATCTTATTTGCAGCATAGGATGAAATGCCGATCTGTTCGAGCAGCGTCACAATATGGGACGACAGGCTAGAAGTCCGAATACTGTCGATGGTTTGAGCAGATTGTTCTGGATCAGTTGCCTCGATCATGTGCCGAGCTAGTGAAAGCTGTCTTTCGGGCATATCGGCAAGAGATGTCAACCCTGAAGCGATCGCATCAGTGGTAAACTCCCCCCGCCCATCAGGGTAACAGCGAAAAATTGCAACGCGATCCACTTGGAGTAATTTCTGGGCTACTTGCACAGCTATTTGTAAAACTAGCTCTAAAGATGGCGATCGCTGAATAGCATCAGCAAGTTGGGCAATTGCTTTTTCCCTAGCAATAATATTGCTAAAAATATCCGTTTGTGAGTCTGATGACTGTGCGGCGATCAGTTTTTCATAACGCTCTTCCCAGCTTATTTGGTGGACGCGCTCCTGCTGCACCAAAATAGCTTTGAGGTGTTCATAGGCAGCGCGATCGCGGCATAGGTGGCGGACTTGATCTAAGAGGGTAGAATCCATGGGTAAGAACGACTATCCCCGAATATTTTCTAGTTTTGCTTAGACAGGGAGTTACTCTATCTAGACCATGGATTTTAGTGGACTTGTTTTGCCGATCGCATGAGACACAAAGCGTAACTTTGAGCGCAACTTTTGTTTTACAATGAGGGCTCGTTTCGCGAACCCTCATTGTAAAAACAAGTTAAGATCGTTATTAAACTATAAATAATTTGGAAAAGCCTTGTAAAACAAGACTTTTCCAAATTATTTATAGATAAACTAAATTAAGTTAAAAAATATGGCCCGATATACCCTTGCCCAGAGTCCCGAAGTTGTCTTAACCGTTGCTGGCAAAGATTCGCCAAAAGCACGGGAAAAGGCGATGGCAGAGCTAATGGAACTAATGGACTCAGGCAAACTCGATACTGATCTTGCCGATGGCTTTAGTCCCGATCAATTTATAGAAGTGAGAGAACTTTCCATGTCTGAAGATCGTGAAGATCCCATTACACAAGCCGTGCAAGTTTTAAACAACCTCGCAACGTTAAAAATCAAAGTCCAAGAGTTGCGCTCTGATGCGATGCAGGTGCGATCGCAAATCGATATTTTGTTTAGTGATGAACTTGTATCTGAGGAGCAAATTAACAGTATTAAGGAAGGTTTTAAAACTCTTAAAAGTTTTGCCCAGCTTAATATGAAATTTCTCGATGCGCGATCGCAAGCTGAAAATGCGCGTCAAGTCCTTGATGAAGCCCTGAAGTCACCCAATTCAGAGGTTAAACCTCCTGTAGAAAGTGTAATTAGTACTGAGGTAGAGCCTGTTGAAGTTACTAATGTTGAAGTTACTAATGTTGCTGCTGAACCTGTTGAAGCTGTAACTAATACTGATGGAGAGGAAACTGTAACCACAATTGAGGATGCGATCGTTGAAGTTCCTGTGAGCAAATCTACCAAAAAGAAATAACACAAAAAGGCAACGCTCCGCGTTGCCTTTTTGTTGAGACTGTCAAGGAAAATGTGTAAAGGCTAGAAACTAGATGTGGAGGCGATCTTCAAAGAAAGGGATAATGTTCACCCAAATGACTACGCCAAGACTTGGAGATTGACGAATGAACTGAAGTTGATTAAAAGCGATTTTCGTATTCGATCGAGATACCTGTGTTGCCATTTGTGCCGTAATTACCACGCAATAAAATATTTGGATCAACACGATAGCGAACGGAGAAATTAGTTGGTTGGGTAGAATCATTAATAATCCGTTGGAGGGCGATTGAGAAGCTGTTACTCACATCGATCGCAGCTTCAGCTGACAGCCCCAAAGTGCCTGTGCCACTACCTTGCGTCTTCGTAGTCACAGGGCTAAGGTTAAATTCCGCTAGATTAAGAGCATCGCCAATCGAATCTTGGAGGAAGGTTAGAACTGTGCTACCCGCAAAACTTGCCAGTGCTGAAGAAGGGTCAGAGCCACCTTGTTGTTGGAGAATGCCACCACCAATCAGCGCTATGATTTCGGCTTGACTGCGAGGTGGACTGCTGGAAAGACGAATATCTGGTACAAGCGCTGTACCAGTTACACTAGCTTGAACTCGTAAAGTACGTTGTGCACCCAGATTGCTAACAGGGACTTCATTTGGACGGAACAAATCGTTAGGGCGACCAGAGCTGATTGGTACACGAGTAATCTCAGCCACGGCTCCAGTAACGCGGACATTTAGAGATGGATTGAGTCCTTGGGAGGGTTTAAATTCTGCAAAGTTTTCGTAGGCTCGATCGAGACGGAATCTTGTTGAAATTGCATTAAACTGTCCGCGAGATATATTAATACGACCTTCTGGCTGCGGATTTGATAGGGTTCCATTTACGATCAATGTTCCTTCACTTAAGAAGTTGAATAGCGGGAAGCGCGTCACCTGCATATTTTGCAATTTAACTGCAAGGCGATCAAAAGCAACATCTACTGAGTTTGTAGTGTCATTCGCTAGTTGGGTATTATTAGCCGCTTCATCACCGATCACAAATCGACCATCGCCCAAGGCAACTTCGCCTGTTAGCACTGGCGCTAATAAAGAGCCCCGCACGATCACACGAGTATTAAAATTATCAGAACTAATATCCCGAATATTCAGTTTTAGCTTATCCGCATTGATCGTAAGGGCTTGCTGATATTCTGGACTATCAACTGCTAAAAGATTCCCATTACTAATTGGAAGAATACCAGTGAGAGCAAGTTTGCCTTCGCTAAAGTTGCTAGTGATATTACTGATCAAGCGATCGCGAGTAAAGTCAACCGTGCCTTGAACCTGCGTAAAGTCACCTGGTAAGCCTGCAACCTTGACCTTGGCATTATCAATCACCATCTTGCCAGCGATTTTAGGGTCTCTAAAGGTTCCATTTGCTCTGATGTTAATACTGCCCTTGCCATCCACCCAGCGCACAGGTTGATTAAAAATGTTGATGAAATTAAGCCCTTCATCTTTAACATCGAGCTTTACGTCAAAGATGCCAAAAATACCGAAATTACCCGAAGCTACTACTGAATCTTTGCCTGCGGTTTTCATATTGGCATTAAAATTGATATTTAACTTGTCATAGTTAAACTTTATAGCAATGAAATCAAGTGCTTGACGATTAACGGAACCATCAGTCAAGCTCAAATTACCAACCACTTTAGTGTCAAGAATTGTAGTCCCCGTAATCGATAGATCGCCGTTGACTTTACCTGTCAAATCAAAGGGAATTGCACTAAAAAATGGTAATGGACGAAGCGACTCGATCGGGAAATCCTTGAGTTCAATTTTGCCGCTTTGTTCGCGAATACCCAGCAATGGGTTGGAGGATGGAATAAGTCTAATGCTGGCGTTAGTGACTCGTCCATAGCTTTTGTCAGACTGAAAATTTGCCTTGGCAAGCGCAAATACACCATTAAAATATTTACCTTCTAGTTGGATATCGTCAACAGCAAATTTCCCATATTCAAATTTTTTGCCAACTAGATCAAAACCTAGGCGAATACCACTAGTTTTATTCAGCCCAAAGGTGATTTTTCCTTTGATGTCACCACGAAAATCTGTGAGTGGTGGCAGATTGAAATTGCGAGCCGAGGCAACGGTTTCTTGCTGTTCTTGTCGCAGTTCAATTTGGGTGAGATATTGTAATTGTTTATATAAAGGTTCTCCTAGTAATTTGATTGCTTCTAATGGTTGCAATGCAGAAGCTCTATTTTTAGTAAAGGTAATTCCTTGAGTAACATCGACGATATTCGCCCATTGGAGGGTTGCAAATACATCCTGTATTCGACCTTGGGCTATTTCGACTGCACCTGCAATTGGGTCATCAATGAAGGGATTGTAGGTTAGATGGAACTTGTACTCATTGCTAAGTTCTCCCTGACGGACGATTAAACTACCGTCTTTGATATCAAAAACTCCGTTGGCGTAGGAAACTTTGGCGATCGCACGTTCCGCAACCACTCTACCAAACCGAGGACGCTCAACCGTAACCTCACCGATCGCAGTGGGATTATTTGTAAAATCAACGATGAGATTACTGGACAACTTGCCACTCACATCGTTTTGCCCAGCCAGAGAAGCCGCCAGAGCAAGAGGAATGTTTTTAACAGCAACTTGTAAACGTTGAGGGTTATTCTCAAAACGTCTACCCGTGGCTGTAGATTCTCCCAAATTTACCGTAAAATCGATGGGTCGGAATGCATTATCTAATCGAGCAGCAATGCGATCGCGCTTTCCGCGCAAATCAACATTTAATCCTTGATTGCCATCAAAATTGAGCTTCCCTTCCAATCGTGGATCAAAGGCTAATTTATCGACTCTTAGCCCTGCTAGTAGCAGATCTCCAGTTGCTTGAATAACGCTGCCAATCCCATTCAAAGCTCCGTTAAAAGTAAGTTTGTCAAGTTCTATTTGGTTAACCTTTAAGCTGGCTACGCGCAGGTTCCCCACTAGTCTTGGAGCCGTCAAATCACCATTAATTGATCCATCAAAATCTAGTGCACCGCGTGATGGAGGCACAATTCCTTGCTTGGCGAAGCTAGAACCTAAAGAAGCTAGATCGACATTATCCAGTTGTAATGCTCCCGCGATTTTGAGCTTGTCGATCGCCCCTGATAGGTTGCCCCGAAAATTGAAAATCCCTGAGGCTTGAGCGGGTATTGCGCTAGATAGAGTTGCTAAGCGATTGATATTGACATTGCGGGAAATGAGATCGAGATTAAGTCCTGCGATACCTGTAGGAAATTCATTGAGTGAATTATTAGGAAATGCTAGATCTACTTTGCCATTGGCAGTTAAATAATTACCAACTTGCAGTGAAGGGATCAGCAGATTCTTTCCATCCCATACCAGATTTGCAGCGATCGCATCGGGGATTTCTGTTAGCCCCTGTGGCAAGTTCACAGTGCCATCACCAGTAATATCTGCTAACGAAAAACCACCGCGATCGCTCCGCAGATTGATGAATCCTTCGAGAAAGCCTTTTTGATTTAGGAGAAAAGCCGATAACGGAATTCCATTGCTATTTAGCTGTGATTTCCATGCACCGCTAGTGATGTTGTAACTACCTGCTATTCCAATCTCGCCAATGGGAAACCGCACTCGCGTATTCCGAATCGTCGCTAATCCATCTGCCAGAAAAACTTCTCCCCTCGCAGGATAGGTAGCATTAGGAGCATCAATTTGAGCCAGAATTTGGGGATTTGCTAGAGCGCCTATAATTTGTAAAGAACTAGTAATTTGACCAATGGTGATCGGTAGTTTTGCTCCATAGAGCTTTGTGAAATCTTCGGCAACGCCAACGAGGCTTGAGGTAAATAGGACTTCCGCAGGTTGATCTTTTTGGGGTAAGCGAATTTGCCCTTCGCCTGTGAGCGTTGCACCTGTGGAGGCGGCTTGAACTTTTTTGATTTGGAGTGTATTTAAATCTTTGAGTTCAATGGTGGCTAAAAAGCGATCGACAGTTACCCGATCAAAGCTCACGGATTTGGGCGTAGTAATGTTTAGTGTCAGGGCGGGCTTTTGAGTTGTTCCCGTAAGTTTACCAGCGAGCTTCACCTCTCCTGCGATCGCTACAGGTGTTTTGATATTAAAGCTTTCCAGTCCTTTAGCCAGATCTAGTACGGTACTAGCAAAGTTTAAATTAAAACCCTTTTGCTGATTAAATGTCCCATCGACAGTGGTTACCAACAAACCGTAGTTTGCAGAAAATTCCTTTAAAGTTGCATCAGTACCGTCAAAGCTAAGTTGCCCTGAAATCTCTGTGATTGGTTTGACTAATTGGGGAGATTTGATCGCCCCATCAGTAAGTTGTGCAGTTATAGAAATTTTATTTGCCGCTAGCACCGAATCACTAGGAGTAGTCTTTTCTGCATCTACCGAAATTTTTGCCTCGGCATCAAGCTTACCTTGTTGAATCTCAAAGGGTAAGCTAACCGCAAATCCTTGGATTGCCGCAACTTGCAAATCTTTAGACTGAATATCAACAGTGCCTATTCCTCTGGTCAGATCCCAATCAATTGCAAAAGTTACATTACCCTTATTGCCTTCTTTTTCTGCATTGGCAGTCTCGATCGCCTTTTTTAACTGTTCAGGATTGGGCGGAGCAGCGATCGCGGCAAGATTTGGTAAGGTTACGCGACCTTTACCATTCATTTTCAAGCTCTGATTATTTAGATCAGCGATTTTCCAATTGCTATCAATCTGCACTTGACTAAGAGATACCAACTCTCCCTTGGCAATCGTTTGGATCGTTACCTGTGCATCACTAAAAGTAACCGTCCGTAGATCAACAAAGCCTTCTTTTGTAGTTGGTTCTGGTGGGGTGATCTTGGGTAATTGCAGTAAACCTGTAACGTCCTGCTTTAGAAATACCTGTGGCTGCTCTGCGATCGCATCCAAACCAATTTTGCGACTGATCAAATAGCTCCAGAGATCAACCTTAACTTCGAGCGCATCAACTGCTAAAAAGTTTGCCTCCTTATCGGTTGGTGGCACGATCGACTTACCAAACCTAATGCTCGAAAAACTAACTCTTTCAACTTTACCTAGTTGTAAAGGACGCTTGAGTGCTTTGGTAAGCTCGGTTTGTAACAGTGGCGACAGTTGCTCATTTAGAAAATAGCGTCCATACCAAAAAGCACCTAAGCTAGTTGCTGTAAATGCGATCGCAAGTCCAACACCTACACGCCCTAGATTTTTGGCGAAAGTAGAGTTAGTCGGTCTCTGCGGCGGTAGTTGAGCCTGTCCCACAATTTTTCACTCCGTTGATGCCCTCACGACACCATTTTACATATGTTCGCCTTAGATCGGGTTTCAATTTTTGAAAGCCTTACTAAGCAAAGCTTTTAAAAAATATCAGGTTTTCTTTATCAAGTAAAGTACGAGCGTTACAGATATTTTAAAAGGTTGGCAAAGCCAACCTTTTAAAATATCTGGCTTCTAGCCAAAGCGATAGCCTTTGCCATACACAGTATTGATCAAAGAAATTTGGCGATCGCGATCAATTTTGCGCCGCAATAATTTGATCTGCGCTGCTAGGGCATTGCTCGTTGGGGCATCTTCTCCTTCGTTCCAAAGATGTTGTGAGATTAGTTCATGGCTTAGTAATTGGTTTGGATGAAACATAAAATACTCTAAGAGCTGATATTCTCTTTCGGTTAAAGCGATCGCAACCTGATCTCGATATACGACTTGATTATCGCGATCAAGTTCCAAGTCTCCATAACTTAATTTTTCAGGCTCACTAGCTAATGCTATTGGTGAAGGGGCGCGGCGCAGTAATGCCCTCACTCTGGCGAGTAACTCCCTCAATTCAAAAGGTTTCACTAAATAATCGTCAGCGCCACTATCTAAACCTGCGACGCGATCGTCAAGGGTATCTTTGGCAGTGAGGATGAGAACGGGTGTACTATCTCCTTTCTGACGCAATGCGCTGCAAATTTCTACTCCTGATTTCTCAGGCATCATCCAATCCAAAATCAGCAAATCATAATCACCTGTTTGCGCTAATTCCCAGCCGCGATCGCCACTATTCGCGCTATCAACTAAATAGCCCTGATTTGTCAAAATCCGTTGAAGTGGTTCAGCAAGCTCTTCTTCATCATCTACCAATAAGATTCGCATAAGTTTCCCATCAGTCTTAACTTCGTCCATTCTCAAATTAAGTAATACCAAAACACAAAAGTGTCCCATTATAGGGATTATGGTTTCCTCACAGTCTTATGAGCATAGCTTGCAAGGATACTTTTAAGCTTGAGGCTTGAGCATTATCGATCGCCAATAAATTTAGTTTGTCAGCAGCAATTCCAAATTCAAAAAGTAGCAAATAATACAGATATAAGTAACTAAATAAAGATAGAGCTTAAAAGATAGCCAAAACAATAACCTCAGCTAGTTAATGCCCCCAACAATCTTAGTTTT
>JBIKYZ010000213.1:0-8822 GCA_044354985.1 Pseudanabaena sp.
AGTTCTGGAAAGATAATGCTTCCTATCCATACAAGAGCCACGATCTTTGGTTTGTGACTGAAGATATGCGTTGGGGTTACTTTGATGCTGACACTGATGCCAAGAAGTTGGTTGACAAGGTTAACCGCGAAGATATCTGGAAAGAAGCTGCGAAGATGATTGGAGAAGAGGCGGCAATTCCTAAGAGTACTTCTCGCGGTATCGAGACTTTCTTTGATGGAGTCAAGTTTGATCCCGAAAATCCTAGCGAGTACCTGAAGGGACTTAAGATCAAAAAAGCATAATATCGACTATCGATAAAAGGAGGCGCAAAGCGCAGTCTTTCGTAACCGAAGTAGGGGCAATTCATGAATTGCCCCTACTTACGTCAAATTAATCACTTCCAATTTAGGAGACAAAAAAATGGCAGTCGGCAGTTTACCTTCTAAATTCACGCTTAATAACATAGGTGAATGGTTGCAACAGCAAGCGAAATATTTAATTCCACCATTGTTAGCGCTGGTCTTACTTTTATCGACTTGGCAAGTACTATGTTCTGGCAAGAAGCCACCATTACCACCACCTGCAAAAGTTTGGGAAGAAACTCAACCATACATTTGGCATCCATTCTTTGACCGCGAATATTATGATGTCGATGCTAAAGAAAAAATTGATAGCCCTGCGCGTAAAGAACTCAAAGATAAAGTAACGATTGAACAAGGCTTGGGTGTCAAAACCATGATCAGCGTTCGGCGCGTGGCGATCGGTTACTCAGCCTCAGCTATTGTGGGGATTGCACTAGGTATTGCGATCGGCACAAATGCTTTTCTGTATCGAGCTTTTGATCCAATCTTCCAAGTATTACGAACTATTCCACCTCTTGCATGGTTGCCGATCGCTCTAGCAGCATTTAGTGGCATGAATGAATCTCTGCAAACAATTGGGCTAAACGTTAACGAAGCGGCTGGACTATTCGTTATTTTTGTAACTTCGATTTGGCCGATCCTCATGAATACGGCAGTGGGTGTGCAGCAGGTTCCTCAAGACTATCGCAACGTGTCAAGAGTATTGCGCCTCGGCAAATTTGATTACTTCATCACCATCTTGATGCCCTCGGCAGCACCCTATATCTTCACTGGTTTACGCATCGCTGTTGGTTTATCTTGGTTAGCGATCGTGGCTGCGGAAATGTTGACCGCAGGTGGTGGCATCGGCTTCTTTATTTGGGATAGTTACAATAGTGGCAAACAGAGCGAACTAATTCTTGCTCTGTTATATATCGGCTTAGTTGGTCTATTGCTTGACAAACTGGTTTACTACATTAGTAAATTTGCCGTCCAGTCAGATTCGTAAAATTCATCTTGTTGAACAAGGGGCTTAAGCCCCTTGTCTGTATAACACTCAATTAAACCTCGCTATAGCAATATGCAGACATTAGATCTTACTGATAACAACCAGAAAAAAAATCAAGACCCTTTTTTAGTAATTGATGGAGTTTCCAAAGTTTACCAAACAGCTAGAGGTCCCTATACCGTTCTCGAAAACGTTAACTTAACGGTATATGAAGGTGAATTTATTTGTGTGATCGGTCACTCTGGTTGCGGTAAATCAACATTGCTAAATATGGTGGCAGGTTTTAATAGACCGACTGCTGGAGAGATTTGCTTAAAGTCAAAACCAATTCTGCGTCCAGGTCCCGATCGCATGGTAGTTTTTCAAAACTATTCGCTATTGCCTTGGATGACTGCCTTTGAGAATGTCTATCTTGCAGTAAAGCAAGTTTATACTGACAAATCCAAAGAAGAAAAGACGAAGATTGCCAAAGATAGTCTTGCTTTAGTGGGCTTAACTGAAGCAATGAACAAAAAGCCCAAAGAACTATCTGGAGGGATGCGTCAAAGAGTATCGATCGCCCGTGCATTGTCAATTCGTCCTGAAGTCCTCATCCTTGATGAACCCTTCGGCGCATTGGATGTAATGACTCGCGAAGAGTTGCAAGAAGAACTACTCTCTATTTGGCGAGCAAATAAAGTAACTGCACTGATGATCACCCACGACATTGATGAAGCTTTATTCTTAGCTGATCGCGTTGTTCTCATGAGCAACGGGCCCGCCGCCCATATCGCTGAAGTTATTGACATACCCTTCTCTCGACCTCGCGATCGTAAAGCAATTTCTGACGATCCCCGCTATTACACACTTCGCAACTACATTCTTGAATTTCTGTATAGCCGTTTTGCCCTTGCTGATGAGGCGGAATAAATTACGAATTATCAATTACGAATTACGAATTATCAATTTAATAGTTCATGATTCCTTAATTGCTAAATCGTAACGCTCAATCCCCAATTCGTAATTCGTAATTCGTAATTTGTAATTCGTAATTTATCTAAAAACCATTATGTCTGCATTCCTAGAAATCGATCACGTCAGTCGTGTTTTTAAGACCCAAAATGGGCAGCCATATGTTGCTGTCAAAGATGTCTATTTTGAGATGAAAGAAGGCGAATTCGTCTCGATTATTGGACATTCAGGCTGTGGTAAGTCAACGGTTCTAAATATCCTGTCAGGCTTAGATAAAGCTAGTGCTGGCGGTATTGTTTTGGAAGGGAGAGAAATCAACGAACCTGGACCCGATCGCATGTTGGTGTTCCAAAACCATTCGCTATTACCTTGGTTAACGGTTAGGCAGAATATTGGTTTAGCAGTGAATCGGGTTTTAAGAGATTTACCGAAAGAAGAACGTCGTCGAATTATTCAAGAAAATATTGATTTAGTGGGGTTAAGTCACGCGGCAGATAAATATCCCAGAGAAATTTCAGGTGGCATGAAGCAACGGGTGGGCATTGCTCGTGCTTTGTCGATAAAGCCAAAGATTTTATTGCTAGATGAACCTTTTGGGGCGTTAGATGCATTGACCAGAGGTCGATTGCAAGAAAAGTTAATGCATATCTGCGATGAAAGTAAAATCTCGGCGGTAATGATTACCCATGATGTTGATGAAGCTTTATTGCTAAGCGATCGCATTGTCATGATGACCAACGGACCAGAAGCGAAAATTGGACAGATTCTTACCGTTGATTTACCCCATCCACGCAAAAGGCTTGAGTCCGTCAATCACCCGAATTATTATCGACTCAGAGGGGAAGTTGTTAGCTTCCTTGATCGCCAGAAACAAATCAAAATTGAACGCGCTAAAAATAAGAATACAGCAGCGATCAGTATGGGAAATATCGAAAAAACCAATCTCACAATTGGCTACATTCCTCTTACCGATTGTGCTCCCTTTGCGATCGCCCAAGAGAAAGGATTATTTGCTAAATATGGTCTAGATGTTACGCTCTCCAAGGAAAATAGCTGGAACGATCTTGCTGAGGGCATTCGCGAAGGTCGTCTGGATGCAGCCCAAATGGTTACAGGTATGCCCCTCGCCATTAGCCTCGGCATGGGAAATAAGATTCCAGTCCCCGTGGTAACTTCCCTAACATTGAGCCGTAATGGTAATGCAATCACCCTCAGTAATAAGCTCAAAGAGGAAGGTGTACATGATCTTGCTTCCCTTAAAGCATATATCGATAAATTTGCTAATGATGCATATAATCCTGCGATCGGCATGGTACATCATGCTTCCATGCACAACTTACTCCTACGGCATTGGCTAGCTAGTGGTGGGATTCAGCCCGATCAAGACGTAGATGTGATTGTGATTCCGCCACCACAGATGGTTGCTAACCTGATGGCAAACAATATTATTGGTTACTGTGTTGGCGAACCTTGGAATGTAAGAGCTGTCAATAGTAACGTTGGTTTTGTGGTAGCTACCGATTTGGATATTTGGCGGGGACACCCAGAGAAGGTTCTTGGTGTCCGTAAAGATTGGGCTGAGCAGTATCCCAATACACATTTGGAACTTGTCAAGGCTCTATTGGAAGCAGCACAGTTCTGCGAACCATTAGAAAATCGTGATGAAGTAATTCTGACATTGGCAAGCCCCAATTACCTCAATATCGATCCCGTTTATATTCGCCCAGGCTTTGCTGGTCCCTATCGCGTCAGCAACATGGAAGCGAAATATGAGAAAGACTTCTGCCAATTTGGTGTGGGCAATATGCCGTCCCGCAAGGAGCATCTATGGGTGCTGACCCAAATGGCTCGTTGGGGATTGATTAGTTTCCCAGAGAATCACGCAGAGGTAATTTACAACTTGCTTGCTACTGATGTTTATCAGCAAGCTGCAAAGGAGCTAGAAATTCCGATTATCGACGAAGATAAATCGCCAATTGTTTTAGCCGATGGTTCTGTGTTTGATCCTAATGATCCGATCGCAGCTTTACAATCTATGCCCTACTCTAAATTCACGGAAACCAGCTATTTTGATGCTGTCAAAGGTTTCGCTAGCAAAAAAGTAGCTGTTCGCCAATAGCTAAATAACCGTCTATGTCTGCATCTAGCCCTTCTACTCAATCTATACCGCAAATCGTCAAAACCCTATGTCCCTACTGTGGTGTTGGTTGCGGCTTAGAAGTCGTGGAAACAACAAATCAACCCACAGTCAAATTTCCCGATCGCTTTAAGGTGCGAGGCGATCGCGCACATCCTTCGAGTCAAGGCATGGTCTGCGTCAAGGGCGCGACTATTGCTGAATCGATTCAAAAAGATCGGCTCCTGCATCCAATGATGCGCGATCGCCTTGATGATGAATTTCGACAGGTCAGTTGGGATGAAGCTTTAGATGCGATCGTCAGACAAATGCAACATGCGATCGCCTCAAAAGGTGCAGATGCCCTTTGTATGTATGGTTCGGGACAGTTTCAAACCGAAGATTATTACATTGCTCAAAAGTTATTTAAAGGCTGTTTGGGAACCAATAACTTTGATGCTAATTCGCGGCTTTGTATGTCGTCAGCAGTTTCAGGCTATGCCAAAAGCTTCGGCTCCGATGGACCACCCTGTTGCTATGAAGATTTAGATATTACCGATTGTTTATTTGCGATCGGTACAAATACCGCCGAATGTCATCCCATTATTTTCAATCGCTTTCGGAAACATCACAAAAAGAATCCACACGTTAAGCTTATCGTCGTTGACCCGCGCCGTACCCAAACCGCCGAGGTTGCAGATCTCCACTTAGCGATTCAACCTGGGACGGATATAGATTTATTAAATGGTATTGCTCATTTGTTATTGCAATGGGGAAAGTGCGATCGCGAATTTATTGAGCAACACACCAATGGATTTGCTGAATTTGCGGAAATCACGCAACTCTATACACCTGAATTTGTATCGCGACGTTGTGGTATTGATATTAACGATCTAGAACTAGCAGCTAAATATTGGGCAGAAACTTCACGAGTTCTATCCATTTGGTCAATGGGTATCAATCAATCTACTCAAGGCACAGCAAAAGTCCAATGCATCATTAATCTACATTTGCTCACTGCTCAAATTGGTAAATCTGGATCTGGCCCCTTCTCATTGACTGGTCAGCCCAATGCGATGGGAGGAAGAGAAGCAGGTGGCTTAGCGCATTTATTGCCTGGATATAGATTTGTTGCTAATCCTCAACATCGTGCTGAACTAGAAGCATTTTGGGGATTGCCTGCTGGTCAAATATCCAGTCAAGTCGGACGCACTGCATGGGATATAATTCGTGGCTTAGAAACCGATGAAGTTGACTTTCTCTGGATTGCGGCGACAAATCCTGTCGTTAGTTTTCCTGATCTGGTGCGGACTAAAGCTGCCTTAAAGCGATCGCCTTTCACGGTCTATCAAGACGCATATTACCCAATCGAAACCTCTGCTTTTGCTCATGTTCTACTTCCAGCTACACAATGGAGTGAGAAGACGGGCACAATGACCAATTCTGAACGCTGCGTCACTCTCTGCCAAGCCTTTCAGCCGCCTCTTGGAGAAGCTCGTGATGACTGGTCGATTTTTGCTGAAGTTGGTCGCCGCCTCGGTTTTGCAGATAAGTTCAACTTCCAATCTTCGGCAGATGTGCATTCTGAATTTGTGCAGATCACTCGCGATCGCCCCTGCGATATGACAGGAATTAGTCACGCGAAACTGGCGAAACTAGGCGTAATGCAATGGCAAGCTTCCGATCAAAATCCTGAACAAGACCAAATTCACAATAAGCGACTCTACGCCGATCTCCAATTCCATACGCCCGATCGCAAAGCTAGATTTGGAGCTTATCATTCCAAAGGAGTATTTGAAATTCCCGACGAGCAATATCCATTCATCTTGACTACTGGCCGACTTTATGGACATTGGCACACACAAACTCGCACAGGTCGCATCGACAAAATCCGTCAGATGCACCCAAATCCCTTTATCGAGATTCATCCCAAGGATGCGAACAAATTCGGTATTAATAATGGTGATCTCGTAGAAGTGCGATCGCGGCGCGGTGCTTCCAAGTTCCCTGCACTGGTGACCGAGGCGATCGCCAGAGGCGTTTTATTTGTGCCAATGCATTGGGGGACGCTTTGGGCGGATAATGCCGAGGCAAATGCACTCACCCATCCCGAAGCCGATCCCGACTCGAAGCAACCAGAGTTAAAGGCTTGCGCGGTTGCGATTAAGAGACTTCACTAAAACATAAGGTACTCATGTTTTAGATTGTGTAGATGCTATAGTTTCAAGTAGAGATAAGGTTAACCATGAGTACCCAAGTCACGATCACTTTACCCGATGAAATTTATCAACGCGCCGAACGCTTTGCGAGATTGGCTAATCGCGACGTGGCTAGTATTTTGGCAGATACGCTCCAACTTTCTATACCACTAACTAGGGCAAATGTTTTTGATTTAGAGCCTGTTTCTTGTCTTTCTGACAATCAAGTGTTAGCTCTAACACAGCTACAAATGCAGCCAGTTCAAGATGCTCGATTGAGTGAATTACTTGATCGTCAACAATCTGGACTTTTAGTTGAAAGTGAGCGACTGGAGTTACAAACTTTAATGCAAATCTATCAAGAGGGTTTATTGCGTAAAGCAACAGCTCTCAGTGAAGCGGTAAATCGTGGGTTAATGGAACCTCTGAGCTAGTGAGTCAGATCTCTGAATCGGTGCGTGCAAGAGTGAGAGCATCAGCACTAGAACGGTGTGGGTACTGTTGTAGTCAGCAAAAGTATGTTTTGGGGATTTTGGAGATAGAACATATTATTCCTAAAGCCGCAGGTGGATCTGATGACGAGGAAAATTTATGGCTTGCCTGTCGCCTCTGTAACTCATACAAAGGAACACAAACTCATGCAGAAGATCCAGCAACAAACCGTAATGTCAAATTGTTTAATCCGCGTCAACAGAAATGGTCTCGACATTTTACTTGGTCAGATAATGGCGATCGCATTTTAGGGATGACTGCTATTGGTCGGGCGACGGTTTTGGCTTTGCAATTAAACAATCCTTACGCGGTTACAGTTAGACAAGCATGGATATCTGCGGGATGGCATCCACCCAATCGCTAAGTTTGCCTCAGAGATTGGTATTGCTGCTGGCATTGTTGTTGGTAGGTTGCACCATGAGGGTTGTTTGTCCTATAAGCGTGGCAATGATTTGAGGCGAAAGATAGACTGGGATGATGTTGGTTAAGTGCTACCAACTTCGCTTACTCCAAATCTAGCACACCTTGCTTGACTTCCATTTGCTTCTCAGCCGATTTAAGGACTTCTAACGCAAGGAGAATATCTAGGCGTTTTTGTTCTTCGATAATTTCTTGAATGGTGACGATCCGAATTGTATCAACGGGGGCACTCATAAATTGACTCTTATAAATTCCTGCTTCTTTAGCTTCTTTGATCATGTCTTTCGTGGGCTTTTGCAGGGTGATGAAGATGCCGAGGGTGGCGCTTTCACGGGTGATTGTACCTTGCAGGTCACGAATATCTCTGGATGAGACTTTGCCAGATTTGACTTGCAAGATAATCTTTTCAGGATCATCTTTTTCGCTTCTAAAGTAAGCAATACCATCAATGCCTTTGTCTGCGCCTTTCTTTTGGTTGATGGTGGCGCGGTTGTTGGAATAGGTAAGTACTGCCCATTTTTCAAATTCTTTTCGGGTGCGATCGTCGTCTTTGTTGGCAAGTGCTTCGGCAGATTTCATGTCTTTGGGAATGCCGTTAAGCGTGATATTTTCTAATACGCCTTTGCCAAAAGAGTCTTCTAAGCGTTTGAGGATTAAGCTAATGCTTTGATAGGTGATATCTATCCCTATCCATTGACGGTTTAATCTTTGGGAAACTGCAACAGTTGTACCGCAGCCGCAATAAGCGTCAAGAACTACATCATCTTCATTACTGCTAGATTTTAGGATTCTTTCTAATAAGGCTTCTGGCTTTTGAGTTGGATAACCTAATTTTTCTTTTGCTTTTGCAGATATGGGTGGAATATCTACCCATGTATCTTGAGCAGAAACTCCAGACATCTCATCTAAGTAATGCTTTAAACGCGGCATACCATTGCGAGTGTATACAATTCGATTCTCAATCTCGAAACGTTCCATATTGCTTTTGGAGTATGCCCAATATCTTCCTTTACTTGGGAAAGCTCCTTTCCATTCATACGATGTATCACCACCAGCTTTGGCTGCTGTTAAATCACTAGTTTTATATCGACGACCTGAAATCTCTTCAATGTTGCTGTAGTTTGTACGGAGATACTCTTCATCATAATCAACATAGCTTGTATTCCATATTAGATTTGTTGTTTTTGTCTTAGTACAGGACAAAAAGTTGCAAAAGTAGACAGGAAGGGGTTTTATAAAAGATAACCACATCGCAAATAAAACCCCTATGAAAGAGATTAACCTATTTCGCGAAAAGTTGCATGAACATCTGC
>JBIKYZ010000461.1:0-2605 GCA_044354985.1 Pseudanabaena sp.
GCTATCACTATGGCTATTAATGCTATTACTGATGAGGATGCTCTTAATTGGTTTCATCATTGTGGCATCTGCTTTGAGCCTTTGAGGTAGGTTCTTTTGTGGCGGGTTTGATCGGTATTTGCTGTAATTCCCCATCTACTTCTTGCCGTGGTCACAATTATTGGCTCATGGTTACTTGTTCACACAATTTTTGCGATGCACTACGCTCATGAATATTATCAGGATCACCAAACTCAAAGTGATTGTAAAGCAGGAGGACTAGATTTCCCTGAGGATATTGAGCCAGATTATTGGGATTTTTTATATTTCTCTTTTGTAATCGGTATGACCAGTCAAGTTTCAGATGTTCAGATTACTTCGCGATCGATGAGGCGTTTATCTTTATTACATAGTATTCTCTCTTTTTTCTTCAATACTGCAATTGTAGCAATGAGCATTAATATTATTGCTGGACTAATTCAGTAGCTGTAATATCCAAGTAAATAACCTCGCCGCTTGCGTCGGGGCTATTTATTTGGACATTACAGCTATAGTCAATTTACATCTGCTTTATTACAGCAAACGGTGTTTACAATGCTTGCTTAGTAAGATGGTTGCATGGAGTATGGAAGTTAGATTGCTTGAAAGAAAAAATTAGCTAGATAGCGATGAAATTGAATTAGATAAAGATTTGTGTCGTATTCAATCAATTCACACATAGCATCACCCATCCGTCTGTCACCGTAGGACTAATATCAAATCCTTAGAATGTTTCCCATTTCGAGAATTAAAAATCCTGATTGGATTTAATTTTAAATTCTCAAAAGTGTAGTCAAATTTTTAAGAATTACGATAAAAGCTATTAGCTTTGAGCCCAACAAAAAATTTAATGGTTTTAAAATGAATGATAATCAGCGGGATGAGAACAATCTTGAAAGGCAGCAAGATCTAAGACAAGACGAAGAAACTTTTCGCCTTCGACAAGAGGAAAATCGTCTAGGAAAGGCGCAGCGCAGTGGTATTTATTATTGGATAGTTAATACTATTTATTGGCTTGGCGGAATAATAGAAATATTACTGATGTTAAGGTTTGTTTTACGTTTGTCTGGGGCGAATACTGAAAATGAATTTGCTAGATTCATTAATAACTTATCAGCACCATTTATAGCCCCATTTTCTACTTTATTCATTAGCCCAACGTCCAATGGTGGCGGTAACATTTTTGATTTGAATATCATAATCGCAATAATCGCTTATGCAATTTTGAGCTATCTGCTAATTTCCTTAGTCAGATTTGTTTTTTATAATAGAGTATAAGCACAACGTTTCGCGATTTCCGATCAAACCAACCATAATAATTTTTTCAAAGTGTTGCAAAGCAACACTTTGAAAAAATTATTGGTTCGATTTTGAGCTCAAATTTCTATTAAATAAATCCTAATAACTTTATTAAAGTTATTAGGATTTATTTAATAGAAAACTTCGGTGGAGGAGTGTGAATGCAAGATACAAAGATAGGGAGGCTAAATTGCTAGATCACTCATTTTGGTTTTATAGTATTGCTTTTTTTGGAATTATTCTCGGCAGATATTTTCTGGTGGCGGGGGGGACGTATTTATGCTTTTATTTGCCAATGCGTCAGTCTTCAGATGAACAAAAGCTACAGCCAAATCCTTCTTGGCAATCGATTAAACGGGATATTGAACTTTCTATACTTTCGGCAGCTGTGTTTGCGATCGCCTCGGCATTCATCGTATCGGGATATGGTTGGAATCTCACACGTATTTACAGCGATCCTCAACAGTATGGACTTTGGTATCTAGGGATAAGTTATGTAGTAGTGTTGATTCTACAAGATGCCTATTTTTATTTCACTCATCGCTTGTTTCATCACCCTTCACTTTTTCATTGGTTACATCAAGGTCATCACCGATCTCGTTATCCAACTCCTTGGACATCCTTTGCATTTGATCCCTTAGAGGCGATCATTAGTTCTCTATTTTTAGTCGGTATTGTCTTGATCATTCCATTGCATTTCATTACTCTAATTGCAGTGCTGACGACTATGACAATCTGGGCAGTATTAAATCATCTAGGGATTGATCGATTTCCTTTATCATTTCCTCATCATTGGCTAGGTAAGTGGTTCATTGGGCCAGCCCATCATTCGATTCATCATCTCAAGTACACATTCCATTATGGTCTTTATTTCACCTTCTGGGATAAGTTGTTAAATACTCAAGACTCTAGTTACGAGAAGAGATTTAGCGAACAATCTTCTACAAAACAATAAAGAGGGATGTGCATAGCACATCCCTCTTTATTGTTAGTAACTGATTTACACAGAGCGAAGATGATGAATCTCTTGCAGCTAGCATGAGCAATCACGAGGGGATTGCCCCCGTCTGAACAATTCTCGTTTTGTAGGGGCTGCGCCCCCATGCAAGCCCCACACCTTGGCGATCGCAGGAATTTTATCTGCGTAAGGCTAGCTACTTAGTTGGTAGTCCTAAAAAGGAAAGGATGAACGAGCAGGCAAAGAAGCGTTGTAATGATGAATAAAATTCCAAATGGCTCCGATGTGATTTTCCAACTTTTTAGAAAAGGATAGGGTCTTTCTAACTAG
>JBIKYZ010000214.1:0-8812 GCA_044354985.1 Pseudanabaena sp.
TGTGACAATTATTGGCATAATGGGTTTAGGGATAATGATTTGTTTTCGGTTGAAAGTTGAAACTCTCATTATCCCTTTTCGCTTAATCCCGCTCTTTCTTTGCTTCAATCTTGTCCAAAGTCCAATTGTAAGGTTTTGTTTTTTAATTCCCAAAGTGTGACAACACTTCTGGGAATTGGTATAACTATGCATAAAATCCCCAAATCTGTAAGGTTAACCCTTTGCGGGGCACAACCTTACAGATTTGGGTTTGTAATTGATTATGCTCATCTACTTAAGTCTCGAAATGGCGTTAGTATGTTGAGAATTAGAATAGATTTCGGTAACAAGCAAAGCAAACTTTATCAAAATCCAATCTTATCCAAAAGATAGCGATCCTAAACAGATGAAGAGAGTACGCCTAAGCAATCATTTAAGAATTACTTTCTGCCGACAAAAACTCTAAGAGATCCCCCAGATGCCCCTCACCCCCCTGTAAAAAGCTATCGTGTACACAGTCGGACTTACCCCCTTTAATTCCCCTTTGCCAAGGGGGAGGAACAGAAATCTTGTTCCCTCCCCCTTGGCAAGGGGAGGGTTAGGGTGGGGTAATTCCCTTGATTTCACAGACAAACTGAGATGTGTGTACATGGCAGCTTAAAAAGAGTGGCTGAGGAGATCAAACTAATTCTTAAATGGTTTCTAAGCCGCACTCTCTCTAGAAAATAGATATTCAGTCAATCCCATGGAATCCTGCCGCAATGTCCTGCTTGAATTTGTTTACAGAGAAGCTAATGCTCAAATTCAGGGCTTAGGGAGTGGAATTAGACATAAATATAATATTGACGAGGTAATAGCCTATACATTAAATCGACTACCAACCATGTTTGCATCGACGGATGTTGGTTTGCAAAGTATGAGGCAGGAATGTATTGCTATGCAAGCAAATATCACGAAAGTCACTCGTCAGGCTTTGTTAGCAGTGCGCCGCGATCCATTGCGATCGCCTCAACCACTAGAAGCTATTGAAGTAGCCAATGCTCCCTATGCTTTGCTGGATGTCCAAGACAGACTAGGTTGGACAAATCTAATGTGGTGTGATTTGCCCAAAGCTCTAGAGGACAATTTAGAAAATGCGATCGCTAAATATAATTCTGGAAATTTATCGCCGCGTGTTGGTCAATATGGCTCTTTTGGGCAAAGACATCTGAATTCGCAGATGTATCTTAGTAAATCTCAGTCTAAGCAAAAATGCAGTGTTGCTCCTGAATCTAAGCAGAAAGAATATGACGTTTATATGATGGAATCTCATCATTTGGTGCATTCTTTAGAACGATTAGTGATTAGAATGACCCAAAACCGAGCCCAGAGTTTTCCCCCATCGGATCTGAGATTCATTCGGCTGGAAGATGTCCTCGCCCGAACTTTAAATCGTCTACCACCTTTATATGCCACATCAGCAAAGGGGATTGCTCATTTACGTCATTACGCGCAAATGAATATTGGTTCAGAGGTTGCCATCATTGTGCATGAGTCAATGCTAGAAGCGCGCAATGCCAGTTATCAAAAAATCGATCCCCTGATGTTTTCTAAAATTCGTCATGAGAGAGGACAGGCTTTAGTTAAAGTCAGTAAGCTACTGTTTGATCAGCAAGTGACATGGCAAAATTTGAGTGAATCTGTATCAAAAGCCTTAGAGCTTGCTAAATCTGGAAAGATCTGTTGGGTGCAATCAAGCAATAAAAAATAGAGGTGATGCCTAAGCATCACCTCTATTTTTTAGGATTTACACAAATTGAGCAAAGTGTCGCCACACTTTTGTGAATTGGTATAAGGGTATTAAAAGTACAAAATGGCTGCGCTATTTTGTACTTTGAGGTTAGGCATCATAGACAATTTCAACTACTTCGAGTTCTTGTTTCGTGCCAACAAAAGGATTGTCTTCAGTCAGAAACAACATACAGTGACATTCTTTGCGTTCGCGCATTGGCACACAAGGACAGTTCCAGTAGGTATCTTTGACTTCAGCTTCCTTATCTTCATAATAGCGACAGGGACATAGAGGAGAGCCTAACTCTTCTTTATGCTTAGCCAAGCCCTCAATAACGGCATTAGTTACGCTAGGATCGACACAAAAGAATGTGCCTGTATTCTTTGCATATTTTTCGGAAAATTTCCGCATTGCCTCAAAACTTTTAGAGGAAGCTTTATTTTTCCCGCGATCGGACTCTGACTCTGGGTTAAGGGACATGATCTAACAAAATACCAAGAAACTATTAGTTACTACCTATAGCATGAAACCGCTACACCGCCTTATCTTAAAAACCTAAGAGATAGAGGTAATTCAAAGCATCACCTCTATCTCTTAGGTTTAGTTTGTTGGGCTTTTGCCACAACAAACAAGAATTTTTGCTAAGGTAGAGGCAGAAAAATTAAGCCATCTTCAGTAATGCTGTATAGGTGCATGTATGGCAATTAGAGTCAACTTTTGTATATCTATTGGTATGGCGATCTCAGCAAGTTTCTTCAGTGCGATCGCCTTAACTCCTGCGGCGCGATCTAACGATGCAGCCAATCAAAAATTAGGCACAGTAAGAACATTACCTAGTCTACAAACAAGAGCACATCCACCATTACAGCCTGATACTTTACATTTGGGCATGTTAGAACCGCAGTTTTTTAAATATGCTCAGGACAATAACTGGGCTGCGATCGCGACGATTCATCGCGATGAATATACGATGCACCAGTTGCAACCAGGTGGCGAGGGCTTGTATGCATTGCCCGATCGCAAGTTGGTTTATGTTAGGGGCTTTACGGCAAATATTTATTTTGAAAGCGATCGCTTGGTGGGGATTAGATTGACTCCAGATAATCGCGATCGCGCTCTGACAGCACCAGAGCTACTTATGCTTGTTCGAGCTTGGTTTCCTGATGATGTCCTAAGTGTGATCTATCAAGTCGCGCCATCCGATCCGCGCAAGAGTATAGTCGAAACGCTAATTGGTACAATACCAAAAGCTTTTGAGCAGGATTTAGGAAAAGTTAGCTTGCCTTTTTGTCGAGTGATCGTTTTCCCTTCGCCTGTTCCTGTAAACACATTATCGACCTGTAACCTAAATACATAGAATGAGCGCTTCGCGCGCATTCTATGGTGTTAAACATTATCAATCTGTAATCTAAATTTATAGAGTGAGCGCTTTGCGCCCATTCTATGGTGTTATACATTATCAACCTGTAATCTAAATTTAAATATAAAGAGAAGCGCAAAGCGTTATCTCTATGATCTTAAAAATCCCATGCAAAAAAGAGTTCTATCTGGCGTACAACCGACTGGCAATCTGCATATTGGCAATTATTTGGGGGCAATTCGCAACTGGGTAGAGACTCAGGCTGATTACGAAAATTTCTTTTGTGTTGTCGATTTGCACGCGATTACGGTTCCCCATGATCCGAAAACTTTAGCTAGCAACACCCGCGACATTGCTGCCCTGTATATTGCCTGTGGCATTGATCCCAGCATTTCTACAATTTTTGTGCAGTCCCATGTTTCGGCACATGCTGAACTCACTTGGTTACTCAACTGCATCACGCCACTTAACTGGTTGGAGCGAATGATCCAATTTAAAGAAAAAGCAATCAAGCAAGGCGAAAATGTGGGTGTGGGTCTGCTGGACTATCCCGTACTGATGGCAGCAGATATTCTGCTGTATCAAGCGGATTTAGTGCCAGTTGGTGAAGATCAAAAGCAACATTTGGAACTTACGCGAGATATTGCGGGAAGATTTAACGATCAGTTTGCTCCAGTTTTGAAAGTGCCGAATCCCTTAATTCGCAAAGAAGGGGCGCGGGTGATGAGCCTCACCGATGGCACAAAAAAAATGTCTAAGTCCGATCCTTCGGAAATGAGTCGGATTCATATCCTAGATAAGCCTGATGAGATTGCCAAGAAAATCAAAAAGTGTAAAACCGATGCAGTGCGAGAGTTAGCTTTTGATGATAGCGATCGCCCTGAAGCAAATAATTTACTCGGACTCTACTCGATTTTTGCTAATAAAACTAAGGAAGAAGTCCAAACTGAGGCAGCCACATGGCGCGGTTGGGGAGATTTTAAGACTGTGTTGACTGATGCGGCGATCGCGCATCTTGAGCCGATTCAAACTAAGTATGATGAAGTGGTCAAAGAGTCAGGCTATCTAGATAACGTATTAAAAGAAGGTCGCGAAAAAGCCTCTGAAACCGCTTTTAAAACCCTCAATGCCGTCAAAGATGCAATGGGTTATTTACCACCTTTATAATAGTTAATCAGATATATCTCACTTTCCAAGCAAGGGGCTTAAGCTCCTTGCTTGTATCTTATAAAATTGAAATATACAAGAATTTATCCAAGTTTTTCTACTAGTTAAAGTCAATGGCTAAAACAAAAAGCACATTAAAAGATGATCAAAATAGTAAGCCCGAACAAGGAATTACAAAGATTTCTGTTTCAGGATATAAGTCACTTGCAGAAGAATGCAGTATTGAAATAGCTCCTTTAACTATTCTCTCTGGTGCAAATAGTTCTGGTAAGTCCAGCATTATGCAACCATTATTGTTGATGAAACAAACTTTAGAATCTACCTATGATGCAGGTTCTTTAAAGATAAATGGTGCAAATGTTCGATTAACTTCAACGGATCAAATATTTACAAAAGAATTGAGTAATACTAGTGGATATCTTGATTCTAAAAACAGTTTTTCAGTTTCTATAGAATTAGACAGAAAAAAAAGACTTAAAAACACTTTTAAAAAGGGGGATAAATTTACAGGAATTAGGATATTTTCTTCTACATATTCAACACGTGAAAAAGGAAATAATATAAATATTTCTTTAAACTCAGATATGACCCATGAACAGATCTTTAATTCTTTGCCTATCTATCTTCAGGATTTTTATCAAGGAAAATATGCAAAAGAAAAAGAGATCTTAAATGACTTTATGCTTGTCTACGAATCAGAGGGAATTAAATTTATTCCATCCTCTTTACTTGAGAATAGATTCCCTGAGATTAAAACACAGTATTTAGAAGCTCCACAAGATTTAGTTCAATCATTACAGAAAGATAATTTAAGACAAAAAGAATTTGAAGAGGGATTTAGAAAACGCAAAATGGAAAACACAACAAAAATATTGAATGATTTTTATAGATTCTCAGTTAAAACATTTAAATGTTTCTTGTACATTGATTCTCTCTTCTTAGCCTCAAATTTTTCTATAAACTCATATCAATATCCATCTTTGTCATATCAATATCCCGACTTGTTAAATTTATTTGATAATCGTGGTTTATGTCAGTCAATAGAGAGACAAATTCGTCAGTTAATTCATGTTCCAGGTTTAAGAGGTAACCCAGAAAGAACTTATCATATCGCATCTGTAAATAGTGAATTTACTGGAACATTTGAAAATTACGCTGCTAGCATTATTCATTTTTGGAAAATCACTAAAGACAAGCGTCTAAAAATACTAGGTGAAGCACTTCAAACTTTAGGTTTAACTTGGAAAGTTGATACAAAACAAATTGATGACACACAGGTAGAAGTCCGTGTTGGCAGATTAAAAAACAAAAGAAATAGTCAATCTACAGATATGGTGAGCATTGCTGATGTAGGGTTTGGATTATCGCAAACCTTACCTGTAGTTGTAGCTTTATTAGTTGCCGAACCAGAGCAATTAGTATATTTAGAACAACCAGAAATACATTTACATCCTCGCGCCCAAGCTAACTTAGCGCAACTCCTTGTTGATGCCGCAAATCGAGGTGTTAGAGTCGTTGTCGAAACCCATAGTGAGTTATTAATTAGACGAGTGCAATCACTTATTGCCGAAGATAAAATTGATGCTGAAAAAGTAAAATTGCATTGGTTTAGTCAAGACGATAATGGCTTTACAAAAGTAACTACAGCCGAACTTGATGAAACGGGAGCCTTTGGAGACTGGCCAGAAGACTTTAGCGAGATTTCTTTGCAAGAGGAGAGTCGTTATTTAGATGCTGCCGAATCTAAATTGATGGCAGTCTAAATCATGTCGAAGAAAGCAAAAGTTTCTAAGTTATTAGTTATAGATGCCTCGATCGCAAGATCTTGTGGTGCGCCCAATGCAACTTTTCCTACATCTAAAAATTGCCGTGATTTCCTTAACTCAGTCCTAACTATTTGTCATCGCATGGTACTCACAGATGACATTAAAGAAGAATGGGACAAGCACCAATCAATCTATGCAAAAAAGTGGCGTTCGAGCATGGTAGCTAAGAGAAAGGTAGAATATCGCGCAGATATAGCTTTTAATCAGGCACTTAGAGACAAACTGGATAAAGTTGCAGAAAGCGATAAACCGCGAGAGGCAATGTGGAAAGATTGCCACCTTTTAGAAGCAGCGATCGCTACTGATAAAATCGTTATTTCTCTAGACGAAAAAGCGAGAAACCCATTTGATAAAGCTGCTAAATCCATCAAGGAATTACATGAGATTATGTGGGTTAATCCTGATAAGCCAGAAGAAAATGCACTCTTATGGCTAGAAAATGGGGCATCAAAAGAAAAACAACGACAATTAGGTCATTAAGTTTTACGTTTGAAATAAGCGCGATAAACGGGTAAACCTTGCGAAATTACTGAACTTTCTCGCTCAGTGGGAATATGCTCAGGAAAAATCGAATCATCGGCAAAATTTCCAGCCCCAGCAAGATTAATAAAATTATCATTTGCATCGAAATGTTGGCGCATATCTTCAGCTACCTCCAACACATCAGACTGCAAAAATACATCGGCATTGGATACAAGTAACTCCGCTAAAGTTGCCACTAACTCAGGTTGAACGGCGCGGCGTTTTTGTTGGCGGCGCTTAAACCAAGGATCGGGAAATTGAATCGTGACTTCATGCAAGGAGTCTTTAGTTAATAGTCCTGCTAGCGACACATTGGCATTGCAAAAAATGTAATGCAGATTCTTTAAATCTAGTTCATCACGCACTTCATTACAGCGCTCGACTAACGGCTCCCGAATTTCTAAACCCAAAAAATTCCAATCGGGCTTAAGTTGCGCCATTTGCAAAATGTAACGTCCCCGCGCCGAACCGATATCTAGACTTAACGGCTTTGACCAATCAGCATAAATTTCTGTCCAAACTGGTGGGGCGATCGCCACGCTGTATTTTTTGGCTAATGGATTAACATGTTCACGCACACGCGCCCGTCGCGAAACATTTTCATTGCTAACGTTGACAATGATTTCGGTTGGGGATGTTTTGGGTTGGGGAGTTGAGGAGTTTTGCATAGTATTTAAGAATACCGTAGATCGAAAACGTGGCGCGAAGCGCCGCATTTTCAATCATGCCAAAACAACCGACAAAAAACGACTTTTGGTTTTTGACAAACACTTTTGATCCCAGCTCTGCGATATATCTGGAATAGTGCTAAAAATCCTCCTAATTATTGATCGCTATGCCTGTCGCGGATTGGTCTCTAAAGCATTTCCCTAGTATGTCTGACCAGCATTTTCCGATTACCTATTCCACCCTTGCACCGCAAGCCTTGGTAGATCGTGTTTTATCTCGCTATGCTGTGGGCGAAATTACTAGTTGTGTATTTTGGATGCGGGGGCTGAGTGATATCTATCTAGTAGAAGCAGGAGAAATCCGTTATGTATTGCGAGTTTCCCATGCCCATTGGCGATCTAAGGCTGAAATTGAATTTGAACTAGAATTATTAGCGTTTCTGCACAAAAATTATATTCCTGTTGCCTATCCTCTCACCACCAATGATGGACAACTAGCGATCGAAATTCCCGCCCTTGAAGGCAAACGCTATGCTTCATTATTTACCTATGCCACAGGTCAAGTGGCTGTTGGGGATCTAAATAAAGTACAGGCTCAAAGATTAGGGGAAACCTTAGCAAAGCTGCACAACACAGCCCAAAATTTTCATTGTCATGTTGATCGTCCCCATTTGACGATCGAATATTTACTAGATGACTCATTACGAGATCTGTCACCGTTTTTGCGTGGTTCAGCCAGATCCTATATGAATGATGCGATCGCCCAAATCAAAGAACAAATCCACCATTTACCTAAAGAATTTCCCATTTGGAGTGTCTGCTGGGGTGATCCCCATAGTGGGAATGTACATTTTACGGAGACCAATGAGATTACCCTCTTTGACTTTGATCAATGTGGTTATGGTTGGCGATCGTTTGACATTGCCAAATTTCTGCAAGTCACTTTGCAAGCAGGTATCAGCCCTAGCGTCCGCAAAGCTTTTTTACATGGCTATCAATCAGCCCAACCCCTTGAGGACATTGAGTTGAAATGTATGCAACCCTTAATGCAAGTTGCGCAGATCTGGTCATGGGCAATCAGTGTCAAGTCGGCGATCGTGCATAATCACAGCAAACTCGATGACAGTTACTTCCACTATCGTCTCGAACATTTCAAGATGCTGCGATCGCCCGATTGGAAGCCTTTTTAATTTATATAGCAAAAAAAGAGTTAGATAGTACAAACCAAAATCCAATAAGTGAGGTGCGGCGCGAAGCGCCGCACCACACGTATTGGATTTTGTGTTGCTATAGCTAAGCTCAAATTACAGCGCTTTGCGCTCAAACCCCAAAGGCGAGGCTTTGCGTCGCCTTTGGGGTTTTGTGCAGGAACAGTTAACAAGGCTGACTATAATTGATTGGAGTTTGGAAAAAATTGAAGCAAAAAATGGATGAACGGCACATTAAGAGATGCCCAAATATTGGGCATGAGAAATCGAAGCACTAATGATTTAGGAGTACTAAGATAGTAGTATTTGCC
>JBIKYZ010000035.1:0-27109 GCA_044354985.1 Pseudanabaena sp.
AATCGTCGTCGTCGTTTTGGTTTGCGTTGTAATTTGATTGCCGCCATTTATAACTTTGAAGTCGCTCTTGTTGCTTCTAAAACTTTCTCTGCTCTGGATTAATTTTCAGTTCTGCAAGAGGTCTAATTTTGGTTGGGTTGAGGTTTGATAAATAGCAATACTACATTTAGCTACTAAAAAATCCCAAATATATTGTTTAAAAATATTGTTTAAAAATGTTGCAAAGCAAATTTCAACAAATATACTGGATTTCTCTAAAACGCAAAGCGTAGTATGTAAATTTATAAAATCGCTAACCTACTTTGTAAGTGATTTGATAGTGATAGGTATGACCGAATGAGATTTCCAGAGACCGCAAAATCAACTACAAGTTTAGCTTTCAGCCTAGGTTTAATAGGGGCAATTGCGGCGACGGGCTGGTACTACGTCATTGTGCCCTATAGGAAAAGTCCACAAAGACCTATTTTTTCTAATGATCTTAAAGCTGCACCTGTTCCTAAATCGCCGATCGCTGAGATAAAAGTGCAACCAATTCCCCAGCCCACGGTCAAAGCTAAGCCAAAACCCACTGACGCAAAGTATCAAGGTAAAGTCAATGCCAGCATTGGTCTAGTGTTTCGCGCAGATCCAAATCAGGCTGCTCGCAATGTTGGTGGTGCAGACTTTAATACCAAAGTTGCTGTAATTAAAGAAACTCCCGATCGCGAATGGCTCTTTGTGAGAAATGAAAGCACAAAAGAAGAAGGATGGGTAAGAACTGGGAACATCAACAAAGAATAAATGAACCAAGAAATAGCGGTGCGCGGCAAAGCCGTGCACTATTTCTTGGTTTTAAGGAAGTATCTCATGCTCAAAATCGGTTTTTATCCAATTCTGCCGACGGCAGCAGGATAAAAACCGATTTTTTGGTTTTTATCCTGCTGCACTGCATAATAGAAGGTAAGACCAATAAAGATAATCCTGCATGTTAAGTGGATTGTCTTTGTTAGACAGAGCAAGTAATTGAGTTAGCAATGCATTTTATTGATCGAGTTACGATACATGTGAAATCTGGAGATGGCGGCGATGGGCTAGTTGCATTTCGCCGCGAAAAATATGTACCTGCGGGTGGACCTGCGGGTGGCAATGGTGGTCATGGTGGTTCCGTTATTTTGCAAGCAACAACCGATCTCCAAACCCTTCTGGATTTTCGCTTTGAGAACATTTTTAAAGCTGAAAATGGCGAGCGCGGCGGCCCCAGTAACATGACTGGTAAAAAAGGTAGCGATCGCGTCATCAAAGTCCCCATCGGTACGGTGGTGATGAATGAAGAAACAGGCGAAGTTTTGGGAGATCTGACTGAGGTTGACCAAACTTTGTTTGTAGCTAAAGGCGGTAAAGGCGGCTTAGGCAATAAATATTTCTTGAGCAATCAAAATCGTGCCCCTGACTATGCCTTACCAGGATTACCAGGTGAAGAACTTAATCTGTATTTAGAACTAAAGCTAATTGCTGAAGTCGGGATTATTGGTTTACCTAATGCTGGCAAATCAACATTGATCTCTGTCGTATCTGCGGCTCGTCCCAAAATTGCCGATTATCCTTTTACTACGCTCGTCCCAAATCTAGGTGTAGTTTCTAAGCCCTCAGGTGATGGCATTGTGTTTGCGGATATTCCTGGGCTGATCGAAGGTGCATCCGATGGCATTGGCTTAGGTCATGACTTTTTGCGTCATGTGGAACGCACGAAGCTCTTAATTCATGTGATTGATGTTACTCAAGATGATCCCCTAGCGGCGTATCACACAATTCAAGAAGAGCTAGCTGCCTATGGGCATGGATTAGCAGATAAGCCCCAAATTCTGGCGCTGAATAAAATTGATGCGATGTTGACTGAGGATGTTGAGGAGATTGCCTCGCAATTTGATATTCCAATTCTGGCTATTTCTGCTGCTTCCAAAAAAGGACTAGATAAGCTCTTACAATCAGTTTGGAAAACATTAGAAAAGTTTGATCAGCAAAATCCATAAAAAAGGCGGTGCATAGCACCGCCTTTTTTATGGATTTTGCTCTATTTGAACATAATGAAATTACCAAAGACGGCGATCGTGGTGATTTTCCTATTTGGCATCTCAGTTGCATAGAGACTGAAAACTACAAAATTTTGCTGCTTAGTAGAGTTTTCTACCAATGTCTTGATCACCCCTTTGCCTTGAGAAATCAAAAATTTGCATGATTGCTGAGCAGCTACTGGAAGATCGGCAGTACAAATTGAGGTTTTGCCTGTTTCGGAAAATTGCTCAGTTGCGTACTCAATGTAACGTTCTTTACTAGGATTGCTGACAGCCATTACGCCAACGACCACAACAGCACCGATTAGGATTGCTTGTAATTTCATAATTGAAATAAACAAGGTGATTAAGTACCTTGTTCCTTAAATTTCTAGGTCTCTTTACTTTACTGACTAATTGCCACAAAAAGTAGGCTGTGCATTGCAAATCCTAATTTTTGATAGTTGTGATCGCATCTTGGCTAATTTGACAGATTTCATTGTGACAATGACCATTACTTGCCACAATCGTTCCCCACTGGCGCAATTCGAGATTGTTATAGGACAGCAATGACAAATCTGAATGAGTAAGCTGACCGCCTGCCTCGGTCAAAATGATTTCAGGAGCGCAATAGTCCCAATCCTTGGGCGCAGATTTGCCTGACACCGAAATATAGACATCAGCATTACCCGATGCGATCGCTGCAAATTTACCGCCAATACTCCCAACCGCAATTTCGGCAGCTTTGGGTAACTGTTGAAGAATACTTTCGAGTTGATAATTGCGATGGCTACGACTAGCCACTACCACCATTTGATCGAGTTCAACCTTATTAGAGACTTGAATACGTTGCTGCAAGCCATCTCTAGTCTCGATATATGCCCCATTGCCCAACATACCTTGAAAGAGGCGATCTTGAGCAGGTGTGGCAACTAGCCCTAAAACAGGACGCTGACGATAGGTCAAGCCAATGTGCACCGCAAACTCATTAGTCCGACGAATAAAGTCACTTGTGCCATCCATCGGATCGATGATCCAGACCCATTCATGTCCAAGTCGATCAGTGTTATCTTCAGTTTCTTCACTGAGATAGGCAAAGTCTTCAGTCCCAAACACTTGCTTTAACTGGCTCAAGATAAAATCATTAGCGGCTAAATCTGCGGAAGTAACATTGCCTTCTTCGCCGCCCTTAAACCTGATTTCTAAGTCTTGAGGCTCTTGATAGTACTTCATCAGAATATCACCCGCACCCCAAGCGATCGGGCGAGCAAGCGACATAATTTCGTTTAAATTCAGCATCTTGAATTTTGGTGAAGCTAATGATTTGTACTATACCTTAACCAAAAGCCAAAAAGAAGCAGATAGACAACGTCCACCTGCTTCTTTTTGTAGCGGTCACCAACAAAATAAAAAACCAAGAAGAGAATGGCGGCGCGAAGCGCCGCCATTCTCTTCTTGGTTTTTATGTACTAATACGCCTGGCGACAGACGTAGTTAGCCACAACCACATCCAGATTTTTTACAGCCAGCAGATCCTTCAGGATGCCCATCGGCACAAGCTCTGCTGCAATAAGGCTTATCATTTGCCATGATTGCTGTGTCTAGGGAGACCATACAACTACATTTTGGGCAAGCACATTTGGTTTCTGTGAGAGTTGTCATATATTTAATCCTATACAATTGAGATTAGTATATATGAATATACGTTCATATGTCAAATACTATGTGGAAAAGCGATCGCTTTTTTGTAAAATGTAACAATGCTAAATTCCTCTTCGGTTTCTCTTGACAACTTGCCGACTTGCGATCTCCATGAGATCGAGCCAACCGCGTTACAAGATTTAATTAATGCGATTTTGCCAACTGAGAAAGCGCAGAATATGGCGGAATTTTTCGGAATGTTGAGCGATCCCAATCGCCTGCGGATTCTTTCAGTTTTATCAAAGCAGGAACTATGCGTTCACGATCTTGCGGCAGTAGTGGGCATGAGTGAATCGGCGGTATCCCATCAATTGCGAGTTTTACGCACCATGCGTCTAGTTAGTTATCGCAAAAGCCAGCGCAAAGTCTATTACCAACTGCTCGATCACCATGTTTTAGAGCTTTATCGCTCTGTTTCTGAGCATTTGGATGAATAACTTTTTGTCAGGTTGTGAAGTCGCCATGCTAACCTTGTAGCAAATTTTTCATCCTGCCGAACTCTTCAAACAGCCAATGGAAATAACATCCTTAGATGCAAATCCAATAACAGATGTGAATCCAGATGCAAATCTAGATGTTGATCTAGATGCAAATCCAGATGCAGAGGCAAGCCAACCCTCTAGTTTGACTAATAATCAAATTAATGGGACGAATAATAATCTTGCTTTTTCTAATCTAAATCTGGATCGAGAGTCATCAATCAGCCTTTTGACTGAAGAATTGGCAGGGATAAAACTTTCACATAGCAAACAAAAAGGTGACTGCCTGTATCTTTACAGTAAAGGTCAAGAAGTAACCCGTGCAATGCAGATATTGGAAGCGATCGCCCCAAGCACACAGGATTTAGAAAGTTCAGTTTTATATGCCGAAGGTATCCACCGTCTTAAGTTGCATGGAAATGCATGGGCGTTAGGTCTTGATTTACCGATCGCTCCATCGGCGCTCATCGCTGCTGAAATTATTGCGGCTTTACTCACCAGCTTTCGTCAAGATCCGCAACTAGCACCCAAACTTGCTCAAACTAAGCTGAAGTTGCTCTTGCAAAATAATTGCCTCAACTTGTTGTGTGAGACTCGCGCCGAGATTTTGCAAGCAGAGATGGTACTGCCCATGCTAAATACTCTGCGAACAGTGAGTGCATCGGAATATTTCCAATCGGTAACGGTATCGAGCCGCGTCATTGGCGAGAAAAAGCCGAGTTGGTCTTTTGAAATTGATTTGTTAGCGATCGGCATCCCGAACCCCAATGAAGAAGAGTTATTTGCCGCCGAAAATGTAGAAGATTACAGCATTGCATTTATCAGCGAAGATGAAGAGCCTAATGCTTGGCAGAAATTAGGTAGATATACTGGGTCACAACTGCTTGCGTTTGGTCAAGCTATCTTCAGCTTGAAATGGCTAGGGCAAACATCACCCAAAATGCTTTCTATACCTGCTTGTATAGCAAGTTTAGCGATCGGCGTTGGGACAACGATCGCCATTGATCGCACTCTCAGTAATTACGATCAGCCCGATCAATCAACCAAATTTGTAATCGCTGATTCTAAGATCAATTTGCCAGCAACCCAGCCAGATAATGCTCCCGAAAAGAGCCTTACCAATAAATCTGCCCTTAATTTTAATATCGCTTTATTCAATGAAAAATTAGCTCTTCTTGATTGGCAGATCACGAATAAACAGCGATCGCCAGAAATTCTAATTGTTGGTAGTTCCAGAGCATTACGCGGGCTCGAACCCAAAACATTAGAAAAAACACTGAACGACAAAGGATACAAAGACATCAGTGTCTTTAACCTTGGTATTGATGGTGCAACCGCTAAGGTTGTAAATCTACAAATCACCCAAATCCTGTCCCAGCACCAACTACCGCGTATGATTATCTGGGCAGATGGTTTGAGAGCATTTAATAGTAGCCGCAGTGACCTTACCTATGACGAAATCACTGCATCCGTTGGCTACAAACAATTACAGGAAGAACTTAAAAATAAAGGCGTTAATCCAAACCCTATAACTAATCCAACAGAGCTATCTACTAAATCCTCAAATCCGATCGCCCAATCCTTTGATATGCTGTTTGCCACTTCTTCTAAGCGTCAAGAAATTCGGACTTCGTTAGTCAAGAAATTTGATCGCAATACACATATGCTTAGCAACAGCGACGCTCTGCTCGCCGCGACGATGCCCAGTACTGTCACCGCTCTTGATCCTAAAGGTTTTGTTGCTTTTGATGTCACCTTCGATCCCAACACCTATTTCCAAAAATTCCCCCAAGTCCCAGGCGACTATGATCTTGACTATCGGAATTTTGAAACCAATGGCTCCCAGTTCGAGGCTTTTGCAAATGTAGTTGACTTTTGTCGCCGCAATAATATTGAGCTTTTAGTCGTGAATATGCCTTTACATGCAACATATCTCGATCAAATTCGCAGCCGCCATGAAGCTACGTTCAATGGCAGAATGCAAGAGCTTGCTTTGCGTGAAGGGTTTACATATCTCGACCTGTCTCAATCGATTCTAAATCAAGCCGACCTTTTTTCTGACCCTAGCCACTTAAATAAAAAAGGTGCGATCGCCATTTCTCAACTCCTTGCCCAAAACCCAAAAATTCGTTGGCAAGCCCTTAAAAAATAAACTATAGGTACGGTCCAAAGCACCGTACCTATAGTTAAGTGGCGGCGCTTCGCGCCGCCACTTAACTATAGGGTTTTGGTTTTGCCATAACATTAAATGACTATAGCTATATCACTCAAATTTTTAGCTTGATTTTGTAAAACTATGAAACACTTGTGCTATTTTTGCCCAATATAGTTATGCAAACAGCTATGATCGCCTTACATTGCTTTGCGATCGCTATTTAAAAATATTACTTTGCGATCGTGAAGATCTAATCTCACTTGGGTAATGCACTCTTAGGAACTCTTGGGCTATGAATATATCAGATCAAGCGCCAACTACCGCCTCAGGCTTAAAAAATAGGACCAAAGCTCTTGCCAAACGGGGAGGTCGCACTCCCTTCGAGAGCAGACTGATTCAAGCAGGACACGCAACCTCAGACCAGTTCGATCGCGCTGTCAAGGATAGCCAAGAACAAAATGTTCCATTTATTAGCGTCCTAGAGCAAATTCTGGGGCAGCAACTCGCTCCCGACATTACCCGATATTACAAACGTCAACAGCTTTTTGAACTGCGTGTTCTTTATGGTATCGAACCAATCGATCCTGATGTCGAAATTGACAAGTTTGATATTGCCTCCCTCAGTACCTTGCTCGACTCCAACATCATCCCAATTTCCAGTTGTCGAGACTGCGAGATGCTACCTCTAGTTAAGACGGAGAAAAGCATCACGCTTGCTTTAGTCTCGCCCGACAGCTACAAAGTCCAAAATGAGATCGCTCGACTGCTCAAAAATTTGACAGTTGTCAGGCGAGTTATTTCACGCGAAGATTTTCATCGCACCTTTGACAATATTGTCCAGTTCCAAGTCAACAAAAGCGCCAAAGCTGAAGGCGCTATTAGTGATGAAGATCTCCAAGTTAAAGATGATGTCTTCGGTGAAGATATTGCTGATACAGATCAAGGCGATGAGCTCATGGTTGGGGGTGAAAACTCAGCACCAATTATCAGCCTCGTCGATAAAATCCTTGTTAAAGCTCTTAAGGAAGGATGCTCAGACATTCACATCGAACCACAGGAAAAAGACCTCTGCATCCGTCTGCGTAAGGACGGCGTACTCCGCGAATATTTCTTTCTCAGCGAGAATAAGCGCTTACCCAAAAACATTATTAACGCGGTAATTTCACGCTTCAAAATTATTTCTAATCTGAACATTGCCGAAAAGCGCGTTCCTCAAGATGGCAAACTGAAGCGCAATTTCCAAGGACGACGTGTAGATTTTCGCGTAAATACTTGTCCTACCCAAAATGGGGAAAAAGTATGTCTACGAATCCTCGATAACTCCAACACTCAACTTGGACTTAACAAGCTGATTAGCGATCCTGAAAGCTTAGCGCTGATGCAAAGCTTTGCCAAACGTCCCTATGGACTGATTCTCGTTACAGGTCCTACTGGCTCAGGCAAAACCACCACTCTATATTCGACCCTTGCCGAATGTAATGACCCTGGGATCAACATCAGTACTGCCGAAGATCCTGTCGAATATAACTTACCTGGTTTGACTCAGTGCCAAGTGCTACGGGAAAAGGGCATGACCTTTGCCAGTATTTTGCGAGCTTTCCTGCGTCAAGATCCTGACGTAATCCTTGTCGGAGAAACGAGAGATGCTGAAACTGCAAAAACTGCGATCGAGGCTGCACTAACAGGGCACTTAGTTCTCACTACTTTACATACCAACGACGCACCCAGTAGCATTGCCCGTCTCGAAGAAATGGGCGTAGAGCCTTTTATGGCTAGCACGGCGATTATTGGTGTTCTCGCTCAACGTCTCCTTCGCCGAATTTGTGACAACTGCCGCATTCCTTATAATCCCAGCCAAGAAGAACTCGATCGCTTCGGTCTACCCAGCAGCGACCTCGAAAAGACCTTCTACCGAGCTAATGTCGTCAACCGTGAAGCCATGCTTCCAGGGCAACGTGTCTGTCCAAAATGTAGCGGTTCTGGCTATAAAGGGCGTGCAGGTGTATATGAAATCATGAAAATGACTGAGCGCTTGCAAAGTGCTATCAACAAAGGAGCTACCACCGAAGTTATCAAGGAGATTGCCGTCCAAGAAGGGATGAAAACCCTAATGGCATACGCTTTTGACTTAGTAAGAGAAGGCGCAACTTCTCTAGATGAGGTACTCAGAGTCGTATATACCGACAAAGGTCGAGAAGCCGAAGAACGCGCTCGAAGAGGTAAAGGACTGGAATGTGACAACTGTGATGCTATGCTCACACCCGAAACAATTGAATGTCCTTACTGCACCACGCCTAGAACTTTCTAAATTAGTATTTGAGACTTGCGCTTCGCGCAAGTCTCAAATACAGGGTTAAAGTTCGTGCGAAGCGCATTGTTTATAAGCTACATAGGGAATCATGAATTTACTAGGATTAGATCAGGAGAATAGCCCGCTATGGTAATGGACTACATCATTGAAGACTTGATGGAAGAGGTTGTAGAACGCAAAGGTTCTGACCTTCATATCTCCGCAGGGCTACCCCCTTACATTCGCATCAACGGTCACCTTACCCGCACCGATCGCGATCCGCTTACCCCTGAAGAATGTCAGCGATTGATTTTTGCGATGCTCAATAATAATCAGCGGAAAGCTCTAGAACAAAACTGGGAGTTAGACTGCTCCTATGGAGTTAAGGGACTAGCTAGATTTCGGGTCAATGTTTACAAAGATCGAGGAACCTATGCCGCTTGTCTACGGGCACTTTCTTCCAAAATCCCCGACATGGATGATTTGAACTTACCGCCAATTGTGCGCGAACTTAGTGAAAAGCCGCGTGGTCTGGTGCTAGTTACTGGTCCAACGGGTTCAGGGAAGACCACTACCTTGGCGGCAATGATTCAAACGATTAACAAAACCCGTGCTGAACATATTCTCACTGTTGAAGATCCGATTGAATTTGTCTATGAATCCGTAAAGAGTGTGATTCACCAACGCCAAGTTGGAGAAGATACTAAAACCTTTGCTAATGCTCTAAAAGCGGCTCTTCGCGAAGATCCAGACGTAATTCTTGTAGGTGAAATGCGCGATTTAGAAACAATTCAGCTTGCCGTATCCGCCGCCGAAACAGGACACCTAGTATTTGGAACATTGCATACCAGTTCCGCTTCCCAGACCGTAGATCGCATGGTGGATGTATTCCCGCCAGAGCAGCAAGGTCAAATTCGGGTGCAACTCTCTAACTCTCTAGTTGCGGTATTAAGCCAAACCCTTGTGCAAAGACATAATCCTCAACCAGGGCAATTTGGGCGGGTGATGGCACAGGAAATTATGGTGGTTACACCTGCGATTTCCAACCTGATTCGGGAAGGTAAAACTGCGCAGATGTATGGCTTTATCCAAACAGGTGGTAAAGAGTCAATGCAAACCCTTGAATCGGTTTTAGCAAAGTTGTATATGGATGGCGATATTACCTTTGAAGCTGCGATGTCTAAGACTTCCCGACCTGAAGAGCTATTGCGCGTAGTTGGCCCCAATCCCGCACCAGTAATGAAACGTAAAGTAACTGGAGATTTGCGTTCAGCAGATATGATTAAGTCGCGCTCAATCAGTGGATAGCAAGATAGTTTTCAAACCATAATTCTTAAATAAGGTGCAATAATGGCAAAGTTTAAAGGAAATCTCAAAGACCCGAAAGGCAAGGCTGTACAGCAGACAATGGTCGCCGTATCACTAAAAGAAGCCCGTGAGACATGGAAGCAGAAAGGCTTTTATGTTCAAGACATCAAAGAAGTGAAAGGCGGTTTTGATTTTGCTGGCTTCACAATGAAGAAGGTAACAGTCAAGGACCTAGCTTTGTTCTCTAGGCAATTAGCAACCTTGGTTAATGCGGGTGTATCGATGGTTCGTGGGTTGGGGGTAATGTGCGACCAGTGTTCTAATCCGAGACTCAAAATTGCCCTCACTGAAGTATTGGATGATGTACAGCAGGGGACTAACTTTTCTGATGCTTTGCGTAAGCATCCAAAGGTATTTGACAAGCTTTATTGCGCAATGGTGCAGGCTGGTGAAACGGGTGGTGTACTAGATGATGTTTTAGCCCGTCTAGCGACATTACTCGAAGATTCGGCGCGTTTGAATAACCAGATTAAGTCTGCGATGACTTATCCGATTGTGGTTACTTCGATCGCTGTTTTAATCTTCTTAGCGATGTGTATTTTCATCATTCCTGTATTTGATGGCGTTTTTAAAAGCTTAGGTGGTGAATTACCCGCATTTACGCAAATATTGGTAAATATTAGTAACTTTCTCAAGAGTCCCTCAGTACTAATCATTCCAATTATTATTGTTGCCACTGGTTTTGTTTATAACCGTGTTTATGCAACTCCTGCTGGTAAGCTCTATCTTGATGGTGTTTTCTTGAAGTTGCCTTTGTTTGGAGATCTTGTAGTTAAAACTGCGGTTGCTCGATTTGCGCGGACTTTTGGTTCGCTCTCCCGTGCAGGTGTACCAATTTTGGCTTCTCTCGAAATTACGGCTGAGACCGCAGGTAATCTGGTGATTTCTAATGCGATCGACTCGGCGCGAAATGCGGTAAGAGAAGGTGGTCAAATTGCTCCTGCAATGGAAAAAACGGAAGTATTTCCTGTAATGGCTTTGCAAATGGTCAGTATCGGGGAAGAAACTGGTGAAATTGATAAAATGCTTATGAAAGTCGCCGACTTTTATGAGAATGAAGTTGAAGAAGCGGTAAAGGCTCTCACAAGTTTGATGGAACCTCTGATGATCGTTGTCTTAGGTGGCATGGTCGGTTCGATTATTGTCGGGATGTACTTACCGATTTTCTCGATTATGGACAAAATCAAATAATCAAAAAAGCCCTGCGTAGCAGGGCTTTTTTTATAACAGTGCGATCACTTCTTTCCAACTACTTCCCGATCGCAACCAATGGATTGCTAAATCGCCATTACCCGAACCACGAAACCATGTTCTTTGACGTTTGGCAAATTGACAGGTATGGGTAATCGTGAGTAGTTTTGCAGTTTCCAGATCAGTTTTGTCAGCTAAATAATCAGACATTTCGCCATAGCCCAAGGTTCTTAAAAGCGGCAAATCTGATCCATAATGATTTTGTAAATCACGAATTTCGTCAAGCCAGCCATCTTCAAGCATTTGCTCGGTACGATCGCTAACCAACTTACGATAAACATCAAGATCCTCACAATCCAAACCAATTTGCAAAATGGGATAACTAGGTGGCTGCTCGCCTTGTTGGGTTGCTAGAGGTTTCCCTGTTACATAAAAAACCTCTAGCGATCGCAAAGTTCTGATTTGATCGTTAGCATGAATTTTGGTAGCTCCCACTGGATCAACCTGCTGCAAAATCTGATAGCAATAAGTTTGTCCTAATTCCGCAAATTGCGATCGCAGTTCAGGTTGAGGTGCGACTCTAGGAATTTTTAGTCCTGCGGTAATTGCCTTAATATACAAACCTGAGCCACCAACTAAAATTGGCGTAACTCCCTGAGCATGAAACTTCGCGATTAAGGTTTGGGCTTGATCTTGATAATCCGCCAATGTCAAAGTTTGATCAGGTTCAATAATATCGATTAAGTAATGGGGGATGCCTTGACGTTCTTCGATAGTTGGTTTTGCTGTGCCAATATCCAAATGACGATAAACTTGGCGCGAATCAGCACTCAAAATTGGTGCATTTAGCTGCTTGGCGAGTGCGATCGCCAGACTAGTCTTGCCAGTCGCCGTTGCTCCCAAAATTACAATTAAACCCACAGGTTGTTTTATCGATTCCATCATCGGTTAAGAATAGTGACGACATATACAGCAGAACGAATACGAAATAAATTGCAGCGATAATAGATGTATAGCATTCCTTGTATATGAGGAGGGCAAAATGAAAACTAAATTAGTTGCAATTTTGGCTGTGATTGGAATTGGGTGGGCTATGCCTTTGGAAGCCTATGACCCTGTCCAAGTTCAACAACTGCTCAAAACCAAACAATGTGCAGGCTGCGATTTAACTAACGCAAATCTTGCAGGAATTGATTTGAGCCAATCGCACTTAATCGGTGCAGCCTTGATGGGTGCAAACTTAAGCGGTACAAACCTCACCAACGCTAACTTAGAAGGTGCGGATCTTACTGGGGCAAAACTGGAGAAGACCAATTTCACCAAGGCTTTTCTGACCGATGCAATCCTCAATGACACCAATTTAAAGGGTGCAAATTTTACTAACGCTGTGTTAGTCCATGCGAATTTACGTAGAGCAAATATTAGCAATACCATCTTCAAAAATGCCAACGTAATAGGCGCTGACTTCACTGGCACAAATTATAGTCTAGCTATCACTGATGAATGATTTCCAGTAATTAAAAGGCGGCGCAAAGCGCCGCCTTTTAATTACTTAATTGGCGACGAAAGTCTCTAGGACTGAGGCGTAATGGGTTTTGGGTGTCCCAAATTCCTAGCTCTTGCAACCTTGCTTTCGATTGGGCTCGACTAATTCTTGCGTCATACTTTACATTGGGTGAATAGGAATCAGCGATCGCAAGTCCCTCTGACACCAAATATTGATTAACTAATAAATTATCTTTCCAAATATAAGCCAGCAAGCGATCAGAGTTATCTTTTTGCTTGACATCAAACTCTAAAATTACTTTCTGCTCTTTAATGAGATCTGACAAACTCTGGCGAGCACGATCGCCCCAAGGAGATTGCTCTTTGAGAGGTGCACTTATACCAAGCAGTCGCACTCTTTGCACAGTCATATTGGGATTACTCACAACTGAAGCTTCGACTGTTTGTCCACTTACAACCCGATTAATAACCCAGAGCTCGCCACTTACCTTATCCTTGGGTTGCGCAAAAGTGATCGCCATATTCGCGAGCGTTAAAAAGGCAATTAATAGCACAACCAAAATGAATAAACGCGGTGGAGACTTCGCGATCGCCTTTTCTTTTACTGTTTTAGAGTTCATAGGCTGTGCTGCATAATTCAAAGTTTAAAGGGCGCTTCGCGCCCTTTAAACTATTTAGTCATGATCAATAGGAATACCGAACTGAAACCAGTGGCGCTTGCGTTTGGCAAAAAAGTTACCGAATTGCAACCGATAGACCTCATCCTCATCTTGGGTTTCCAGATCTAAGTCAGACTGAGCGTAGCCTGAGCAAATCAGCGCATATCCCTCATCCTGCAATGTTTTGGATAAGCCGATTACCTCATGCTGATCAATTTTCCCCGACTTGACTCGCATCGCGCAAGCAGTACAAGCACCATTCAAACAGGAAAAAGGCAGTTTAATACCTTGATCTTCTAAAGAGTCAAGAATATAGCGATCGCCTTCGATATCAGCTTCATAGAGTTTATCGTTTTGGCGATCTTGAATACGAATGTGATAGGACATAGGTTTTATACACGAGTAGGAATCATGCCTGTTAGACGAGCATAATCAAATAAACCGCCCGCATCAATGACAGGTCTCACATCACCAAGGGATTTCAAGGAAAAAGTTTTGCCAGTGGTTTCATTAATGATGAGATTGTTATCAAAATCAATGGTTGCTTCTTCACCAGTTTTGAAGCTCTCAACCAAACAATCAACCGATTCCCAAGGATATAGCTCACCTGTTGCTGTACAGTTACGGAAGAAAATTCTGGCATAGGACTGAGCAACCACAGCCTCTAACCCAGCAGCTCCAAGTGCGATCGGTGCATGTTCTCTAGAAGAACCACAACCAAAATTTTCACCAGCGATAATAATAGAATAAATTGTTTTGCTTTCGCCTTCAAGTATAAAGCGATCATAGCGATCGGGAAGTCCAATCATTGCGTAGCTGCCAAGCTTCTCGTACTCATCAGGTTTTGATGGTACAAGCGTGAGATATTCCGCAGGAATAATTTGGTCAGTATCAATATTGTCATCCAAGACAAATACTTTGCCTTTAATTGTCGTACTCATAATCTTCATTTCTAAACAATTCAATCAACGCAATCTAAAAACCGCTAGGCAATTTCTCAGATTCTTTAGTCAAAATAAAATAGAGTTACAACCTTGCGTTGTTCTTCAGCATCTTGACAAGTTTGTAATAAAGTCTCGCTACCATGAAACGCGAAGCAAATCAGTTGCTGACACTTGGAAATGATTTCTTGGTTGCATCGGCTACTTGCTTCAGCCAAAGATAGAGTGTCATTCTCGCCATGCTCAATTAAATGAATCACATTTTCTAGCTGTTCGCGAGATTCATAAGGCTGTCTATCAAGACTTTGAGGCAAAATTACAGTCAACAAATTGGGGTCGGCTCGCAAAGCACCCCGAATTGCAGCAAAATTTGTACCTGTTGCTCCAGAGGTAATAATACTGTTGCCAGATAGTGCCAAAGCATAGCTGAGCAGTTCAATCAGCAGTTGATGGGTTAATGGCACATGGCGGGAACCTAAAAACGCAATTCGCTTTGAGCCTTGCTGCTGTATCGTGGCCAGCTCTTGCAAAAAGTCGTCTAGCTTGGGTAGATTAATTGACTGAGTCAAACAAATCCCTCTCGGTTACTACTTACTGAACGAATATATACACAATATCACCTAACCCCAGAGAAGCAAACTATAGAGTTAATCAAGATGCGCTTGTCCTGAAATATATATATAAATTAATATTATTTTCACCCAAAGTCCAAATAAAATGAAGGCGGCGCATAGCGCCGCCTTCATTTTATTTGGACTGTCATGTTCAAATCACTACAGTATTGCTGGCTGGAATTGTGATAGTTGTCTTTAAGAAATTATGGTGGGTTACTTGACAATTGACAATCTTAAAATTGAGGAAGGGAATTTTGGAAGTCTTTTAGCGATCTATCGCTTGTTACCAAATTTTAAGCGAGAACTAGCGATCGACCGTGCGATCGCTGCTATTACCCTTGAACCCGAAGAAATTAATCTGGCTTTGCAACAATTTCAGCAGCGCTATAAGTTAGTTTCGCAAGAAGCCATCCAAAATTATTGTCAGGCTTATAGTCTTACTGACGAGCAACTAAAGGCGATCGCTCTACGTGAGTTTAAGGTCGAAAAATTTAAGCATCAGACTTGGGCAAATCGTCTCGAATCAACTTTTCTAAATCGTAGAACCAGCTTAGATCGGGTGATCTATTCGCTGATTCGCCATAAAAATCCTGAGCTTTTGCAAGAACTATTCTTTCGGATTCAAGATGGTGAACAGACTTTTGCAGAGGTTGCATCTCAATATTCTCAGGGTGTAGAAGCGCAAACAGGTGGCATGATTGGACCATTATTGCTTAATAAACTGCCTCCTGTAATTGCGGAAAAATTGCGCCATAGCCTTCCCCTGCAAGTCCATCCACCTTTTGCGTTAGAAGAATGGTTTGTGATTTTACGACTAGAAAAATTTGTGCCTGCTCAGTTTGATGATCAGACTACTCAGTTGCTTCTCAATCAACTGTTTGAAGAGCTTTTACAAGAGGAAAATTCGCCGAAAAAATCCTGATGATGATTAAACATCCTTCTGGTTCTCTGTGAAAATCATTGCTTTTACAACCTTGTTTTGCTCTCTAAGCTCCTTATAAGTTAACGACTATGTTTGCCAACAGTAATGCTATCCAAGATCTCATTGAGCGTATCCCCCTATTCCAAAATCTTGATCTCTTGATCGTCAAAGAAATAAGCGATCGCCTTCAGCCTTTGCGCTATCGGATGGGACAGTTGATACTGCGTCGAGAGACTATGCCAGCGCAAGTATTATTTCTATGGGAAGGGCAAGCAAGGCTATTGGCTCAAATACCAAAGGCGACATCACCTAGGACTTTAGAAACCCTCAAAACTGGCGCGGTAATCGGATGGGCGAGTTTGATCCGTGATGTGCCCTGCGAAACGGCGATCGCTTCTGTTGAAAGTACTTTTTTATCCTTAGAAGCAACAGATTTTTTACAACTTTGCGATCGCTTTCCTCCTCTTAAGAAGGCTTTTATCTCCCAAGTTTCACCAGCAGAAGTATTTGATCTATTTGCGATCGAGATGGATCGCCGTGCTCAGTCCCCTAAAGATTTTATAGAGCAGGCTCGTAATGCATGGCAAGATGCGCGAGTTCTGACTTTACCTGCGGGGAAAAATTCAATCCCGCCGCTTGATCCTGATTTTGTGTGGCTAGTTAGTGGCGGACAAAATATCACAATTCCTTTGGGAACAAGAGTTGAACCAAATCGCACCGTTTTTGAGATTCCAGAGTCTAGCTATTTGCGTTTAATTGGCTTGCGCGATGATTTTGCCGTTGCTACGGAAATAGTAACCGAATTACCAGCCCATCCTACCGCCTTCGATATTCCCTATGCTCCTGATTTGCCGACTGTTAGCGATCGCGGTGATCATAAGCCTCAAGACTATCCATATATCTATGGGCGCGGCCCCATTGATGCGTCAGTGGCTTGTTTTGAGATGTTAGCTAAATATTGGAGTATGCCCTTTAATCGTCATGTGATCAAACGAGCGATCGTCAATCAATATGATCGTTCTCAAAGCATCTCTTTGCAGTTATGCGGCATGATCGCTGAGCTAATGGGACTCAATGGGCAGTTGGTAACGATTCCTGCGAGTGCGATTAGTCAGGTTCCCACACCAGCTTTATTACCTTGGCAAGATACCTTTGCGGTACTTTACAAAACTAGCGATCGCGAACAGGTACTAGGCATTCCTGAACAGGGAATAGTCATTAAGAAAACTGCTCAATTTGCCGATCTTTGGGGCGAATCGGGACAGATTCTGCTAATTCAACCGACTAAAGATACTCCCCAGCAAAAATTTGGTCTATCTTGGTTTTTGCCTTCCCTCAAGCGTTATCGCAATCCCTTAATTACCGTTTTGGTTGCCTCCTTCTTTGTGCAGTTATTGGGATTGGCAAATCCTCTGATCACCCAAGTGATTATTGATAAAGTAATTCTGCAAAACTCCCTGCCATCCTTAAATATTCTAGGCATCCTGCTCTTAACGATCGCTTTCTTTGAAGCCTTAATTACCGCACTGCGAACCTACTTATTTGTAAATACAACTAATCGCATTGACTTAACCCTTGGTTCCGAAACCATTGATCATCTGGTCAGATTACCTTTGCGATATTTTGAGAAGCGATCAGTGGGAGAACTATCGAGCCGCATCGGTGAACTGGAAAATATTCGTCAATTTTTGACAGGAACAGCCCTTACCGTTGTCCTTGATGCGGTATTTTCCTTCGTCTATATCGTGGTGATGATTTGCTATAGCTGGTTGCTAACTCTTGTAGCTTTGGGAACCGTACCATTGTTTGCACTGCTAACCTTTATCGTTGCCCCCATCGTCAGGACACAACTTCGCAGTAAAGCTGAACGTAATGCTGCAACTCAGTCCTATTTAGTAGAAGTTGTTTCAGGTATTCAGACAGTTAAGGCGCAAAGTATCGAGTTGCAGTCTCGTTGGGAATGGCAACGTCGTTATGCTCGCTATGTTTCTGATGGATTTAAGACCGTCGTAACTTCCACAACTGCGGGTTCCATGAGTCAGTTTCTAAATCAGTTCTCTAATCTATTGCTGCTATGGGTTGGTGCTTTTTTGGTACTGGATGGCAAGCTATCTCTAGGACAGCTAATTGCGTTTCGGATTATTGCGGGTTATACGACATCTCCTCTTTTACGTTTGATTCAACTTTGGCAAAACTTCCAAGAAACCGCCCTTTCATTGGAACGCCTCAGCGATATTATTAATCATCCTCAAGAGCAGGAAGAAGCAGGTCGGCGCAATATTCCAATGCCTGCAATTAAAGGAGCAGTCCGCTATGAGAATGTCAATTTCCGTTTCAATCCCAATGGTCCTTTGCAGCTAAATAACGTCAATTTAGATGTTCCTAATGGTCAATTTGTCGGCGTTGTCGGCACTAGTGGAGCGGGTAAAAGTACACTGACTAAGTTAATGTCGCGGCTCTATGAACCTGAGGCTGGTCGAATTTTTATCGATGAGTATGATATTGGCAAAGTAGAGCTTTATTCATTGCGGCGACAGATAGGTGTCGTTTTGCAAGATACATTGCTATTTGATGGCACAGTGCAGCAAAATATTGCTTTGACTAATCCTGATGCTACACCCGATGAGATTGTGGCTGCCGCACAAACTGCTTGCGCCCATGATTTCATTATGCAACTCCCTCAAGGTTATGAGTCACGAGTCGGTGAGCGTGGAGCTTCTCTTTCTGGTGGACAAAGACAAAGGATTGCGATCGCCCGTACGATTTTGCAAAAACCGCAATTACTGATTCTTGATGAAGCGACTAGCGCTCTTGATTACAATACTGAGCGTCAAGTTTGTCTAAATCTTGCAGAGGAGTTTCGCGGACGCACGGTTTTCTTTATTACCCATCGCCTTGCCACGATCCATAGTGCTGACTTGATTTTGTTGATGGATAAAGGAAGGGTTGCTGAACAGGGAACTCATTTAGAGTTAATGGCTTTGCAAGATCGCTATTTCTGTTTATATCGCCAACAAGAAGCAGCAGGTGATTCTTAAAACCCAGAAGTGAGTGGCGGCGCAAAGCGTCGCCACTCACTTCTGGGTTTTAGCACATTGAGACTAACGATAAAATAAAGGTAAAAAGATCATGACAAATAATAACGGTAATCAACCAACTCCCAAATTAACCAAGATCTCTCCCGAAGATATAGTCTCTAATGATGGTCTGGAGAAATCTAGTAGCGCGATCGTCAAAAAAAGTGATTTCGATCAACCCTTAGCCTTGAGTCAGTCACCTAAATGGATTCCAGCAATTTTATGGACATTAGTTGGCTCAGTGACGGTGGCAATTATTTGGGCTTCCGTAGCAAAAATCGAAGAATCAATCCCTGCTCAGGGCAAACTCGAACCACAGGGAGCAGTTAAGGAAGTACGTATTCCTGCTAATGGTGTACTTAAGGAAATATTGATTAAAGATGGACAGAAAGTCACAGAAGGAGAAGTACTATTGCGGATTGATGAAACTGTAGCGAAGTCTCAGCTTGAATCATTGCAAAAATTACGCAAAAATCTCCAGCAAGAAAATCAGTTTTATCGAGAAGTCCTTAATGGAAAAACTTCGGAAATTGATGGAGCAACAGTGAGTGCTGTCCCTGTCGAATTCTTTGCCCTAGCTCGAAATCGCGAAGCCTTAATGACAGAAATGCAACTGTATCGGATGCAGGTTAATGGGAGTGGTGCAAATTTGACAGGTGATCAGCAGGATCGTCTCATCGCTTCAAGAGCAGAACTAGACTCGCGATCGCAAGCTGCTGAAGCAAATATTGCTCAATCGCTCGAACAATTAAATCAAACTCGGATTAACCGCGCGAGTAAAGCAAACACCTTGGCGATCGATACCAGAATTCTTGGAGATCTAGAAGCTGCTGTTAAAGAAGGAGCGATTTCCCGTGTCCAATACCTCAAACAACAACAACAGGTAATCGCTTTGGAGTCAGAAATTCAGCAGTTGTCACTGGAAGAGCAGCGAATTCAGTCAGCGATCGCTGAGGGACAAGCGCGACTGAATAATACCTTTGACATTACTCGCAAGGAGTTGACTAGCCAAATTGCCGACAATACAAAACGTATTGCTGAAATCGATAGTCAATTTACCAAAGCTCTAGTGGACAATACTAAGAGACTTGCAGAAATAGAAGGTCAAATCCAGCAAGCAGAAGTGATCCTCAAAAACCAAGAACTCCGCGCACCAGCATCTGGTACAGTGTTTGACCTGAAAGCAGGGCTGGGATATGTAGCAAACCCGAATGCTGGTGAAGTTGTCTTAAAAATCGTGCCAGATGAGATGCTTGTAGTGAAGGTGTTTATTGGCAATCAAGACATTGGTTTTGTTAAGGAAGGAATGGCTGTAGATGTCAGAATTGACTCTTTCCCTTTCACCGAGTTTGGTGATGTGAAAGGAAAGTTAATCTCGATTGGTTCCGATGCTTTGCCACCTGACCAAAATAATCCAACCTATCGATTTCCTGCAAAGGTGCAGCTTGAGAAACAATTCTTAGAGACGAATGGACGCAGAATCAATTTGCAGTCAGGCATGTCACTGACTGCAAATATCAAAATCCGCGATCGCACTGTCATGAGCCTATTCACAGATTTCTTTGTCACAAATACTGAAAAACTTAAATTTGTACGCTAAATAAATTTTATATAACTTTTTGATAACCTTTCCCTGTTTACATACTGAATTCTTTAGGATAACCTTGTTCTAGTTGCAACATTAAAGGTCAGCGATCGCATAGCAATAACGAAATTGCCGTTATGCAGTTATGCTCGGGGGAGAGCGCTAATCTGGATTTTGTTAGCTAAGAAATACGGGGCTAAACAATTACACCAGCAGGGAAAATATTATGTCTGACAGCCAAAATGCAGGCTCAACCTTTGGATTGGGAAATTATGGGGAGAACGCTTCTGTTTTTGGAGCTACTCAACTTCCAGATATTTTAGGACTTGCGCAGTCCAAACTCCAACAAGCTGCCGCTAGTCCCGATCTTTTTGTTCAAGTTTTTGGGGACAAGGCTAATATGGAGGAAATACAGGCTGTGCGATTGCAATGGTCTGTAGGAGGCTTTAGCCAATTACCCTCAGTGCAAGTTTTGTCTGCTGACAGCATGAATGGCGCTTTTGGGGCATACGCCAGTTCTACTCAAACAGTTTATCTGTCTGACTCATTATTTCAAGCTAATGCTGCACCAACTGATTCATTACTTGGTGTGGTAGGCATTCTAGTAGAGGAAACTTTTCATTGGCTAGATGATCGTGTAGGAACAGATACCCAAGGAGATGAGGGCGAGCTATCTCGAAATCTGGTGTTTGGGAACAGTCTTGGGAACGCTGATTTAACTCGCATTCAATCAGTAAATGACTCTGGGTTTATTACTGTTTATGGTCAATCTCTAGCTGCTGAATTTTCGTCTAACAGTTTTACTTATGGAGGAAAGACATACCAATGGACTAACTATACAATTAGGTCTGGTGATAGCCTCAGCGCGATCGCTCAACGAACTTTAGGTGATGGCTCTGCCAATGGTTTTAACTTTATCGCTCAACGTAACGGAATTCCAAACCCTAGCAAAATTAATGTAAATCAGGTAATACAAGTTCCGCAGTTGTTTACCTTTGTTAATCCGACCCCGACATCTACACCATCTCCTGCGACAAGCCCCTACTCCACAGACTGGTAATTTTACTTATGGAGGAAAGACTTATCAATGGACTAACTATACAATTAGGGCTGGTGATAGCCTCAGTGCGATCGCTCAACGAACTTTAGGTGATGGCTCTGCCAATGGGTTTAATTTCATTGCTCAACGTAACAGTATTTCTAATCCCAGTAGAATCAATGTAAACCAGGTAATACAAGTTCCGCAGTTGTTTACTGTTGTTAACCTAGCACCGAATCCTTCTCCAACACCTACAGGTTATTATCGAGAGCTAAACACCTTCAGTGAATCGCTATGGGATCAGCAAAGTGGAGATGATAATCAGTTTCGCCCAGATTCGCCTTTTGGCGGTGGAGATCAACGTGGGAAAACAGATGACAGGATCGAGCAAATTTATACCGATCTTTCCAATTCAGTCTTTGGCTATCGTGTGCAAATGACAGCAGGATACGCTTACGATCAAAGCTACTTCAATGGGTTTAGGAAATGGCACGCTGGACTTGACATGGGAGCAAGTAATGGAGCGACAATTAAGGCAGCTATTGGCGGTTCGGTTGCGTGGGTTAGCGGTTCTGGAGATGGGAACATTTTTGTAGGCATTAACTCGGACGATGGTCGTCAGTGGGTTTATGGTCATTTGAAGTCTACAAGTGGTTTGTCAGTTGGTAGGCGCATTAATGCTGGCGCAGCAGTAGGTGTGATAGGCGCTCAAAATCACTTGCACCTCGAAGTTCAGAATGGTCAAGCTTATGGCGGTACTAATGGCGCTATGACTGATAGAAATAGGTTGTTGAGTGTCACTGTGAGTCCACTCATGGCTTACTGGCAATGGCGCAACAAAGTTGGAACTGTAGTAAATCCTCCTGCGAATAACCCTGTTGTAACCCCACCTACAAATAATGTTCCGAGGGTATCTAGCACTAACTGGAAAGCTGAGTTTTTCAATAATCTAAGTCTTGCAGGCGGTCCAGTACTTACTCAAGATTTGGGTAGTGGCAATCAGAACTTTTCTCGTAATTGGGGCTACGGTTCTCCAGGCAGCGCTGTCTCTTCCGACAATTTCTCAGCTAGAGTAACTACGCAACGATACTTTGCGCCAGGTACTTACCAAATTCAGACAACTTCAGATGATGGTGTTAGGGTGCGTATTGGCAACCAAACCGTTATTAACAAGTGGGTTGATCAGGCTTCAAATAGTCACTTTGGCACTTTCACTACAACTGGTGGAACCTTTAATGTTTCGATTGAATACTATGAGCGTGGCGGTGCGGCAAATCTTAGTTTTGGTACATTATTTACCCCTATTGACAACGCTGGAAATTCTAGAAGTTCAGCACGCTTTGTAAATTTGGGTTCTTCAACCACTCACAATTTCCAAGACTGGGTAGGTAACACTGACGCTAATGACTATTACTCTTTTTACTTCAATGGCACTCGCAATTTACGTCTTAATTTGACAGGATTGAATGCAGATGCAGATGTTGAAGTACTCAATAGCTCAGGTACAGTTGTTGGCTCATCTCGCTTGGGCGGAACAAGATCAGAAACAATTGACATTAATAATTTAGGAACAGGAACCTACTATGCAAGAGTTTATGCCTCTAATGGAGTAAACACATCTTATAATCTAAGCCTGAGAGGGGAAATTCCTAACTCAGTTAAAACAAGTGTTGGTTTTACTAAGGATGGAGTAGAACGTCATGTTACTCTTGAACGAGTTCAGAGTCCTGGATACATTGAGAACAAACCCACATGGTTAGTGATTCACGGATTGAATGGAAAAGCAGAAGATTTTCGCGACTTAGCGGGTGCAATTGAAGAATATGACGGTATTTGGAGTGGTGGTGATTACCAAGTCTTAACAGTTGATTGGAGTGGAGCAAGAGTTGGAGGATCAGTAGAATATACGAATGCTGCTGCATCATGGATTGATACAGTAGCAGAATCCGTTAAAAATACTATCCGATCTTGGGGAATTGCATCATCTAATATTAATCTTGTCGGTCATAGCTTAGGTGCTTATGTTGCCTATGAAATTTCTGAACGACTTGGTGGTGTTAATAAACTTGTAGCTTTGAATCCAGCATCTACTACTTTTGGTGGGTACAACGAGTCACAAGTTGACTTCAGTCGTCATTCAAATTGGTCTTGGGCATTTTGGCACAATAACAATCATGTTACAGATAATGCGGAGCGCAGTTTGACTGCTGATGAGTCATTTAAAGTCACTTTAACTGGTCAAAATTGGGATGTGAATAAAGGACATGGTAGCGCTAAATTACTTTGGACTAATATGCTCAAAAACAAATCTGGCTCTGTAAGCCAATGGTTTGGTATTGATGATATCCGTTCAAGGACTGCGCCTTGGTACATTGGTTCTGGTTGGGAGGCGGAGATTGAAGTTAATGCTGAGTTTAAACCCACTGGAAGAGTATGGGATGCTTGATAATTGAGTAGGGGGTGTTAACTCACTCAAACTCTTTTCATACTAATTATTTGTGCGTTACGCTCCGCTAACACACGCTACTGAACTAAATGCAACAATATAACTTGTTGATTTTTGTTTGATTTGAGATTAGACGCTCAGCGCCCTTCGAGTTTAAAACTTGAGGGGCAATTTTTTTACTTGATAAAATATCGCACTATAATCTAACTAATATTTCTCCTGTATTTCTATGACATTAACAGAAATCTTACCATCACTACAAAAGCTATCCCACTTTGAAAAGGTTAAAGCCATCCAGTTTTTAGCCACAGAACTAACTAAAGACGAACAAACCTCAGCTATTCTCGAAGATGGAAAAACCTATGAAATTTGGTCGCCATACGATACTTTCTCCGCAGAAAAAGTTTTAACTGAGATGTTGTAACAGCATTTGTTACAAAAAGAAGCGAAATAAAATGACATTTTCTTTCAGGGATTTGATGTATGTTTCTAGTGTTCTCAACTAGGTTTTGAAATTTCTTCCAAATCTAAAAGTATTTAGGCATAAAGATTAAAGGATGATTTTCTTGTAATGTGCAAGGATCGCTAATTTGTGAGAATGCGATCGCTGTTTGATGGTGTGGGTGGCGATCGTTGGTTTTGGGAAAGAGTGGGTGATCGCTTTAAATATTTAGTGTGTCTGAGGAAATAGGCGATCGTTGTTTGATTTGAGGTGAGTTGCGATTATTGGTTTGTGGAATGAGAGTGCGAACGCTTTATACATTTAGTGTGTGGAAATAGGCGATCGTTGTTTGATTTGAGGTGAGTTGCGATCGTTGGTTTGTGGAATGAGAGGGCGATCTCTTGCCACATTTAGCGTGTCTGAGAAAAAAGGCGATCGTTGTTTGATTTGAGGTGAGTTGCGATTATTGGTTTGTGGAATGAGAGTGCGAACGCTTTATACATTTAGTGTGTGGAAATAGGCGATCGTTGTTTGATTTAAGCTGAGTTGCGATCTCTGGTTCGTGGAATGAGAGGGCGATCTCTTTAAACGTTTAGCGTGTCTGAGAAAATAGGCGATCGCTGTTAGAGATGAGATACGATCGCTGTTTGATGGTGTGGGTGGCGATCGCGTTTCTATTTTTATTTGTTAAACTGCCCAATTTTCTACTTGTAGATTTGGCACTTTACCAAAATCCTTTTGATTGCGAGTTACAACTATCCCATTTATAGACAAAGCGATCGCCGCAATGCGTAAATCTTGAGTTCCAACTCGCAACTTTTGACGTATCAAACTCTCAAAAGATATATGAGCATTTTGGTCAAATGGCAAAACTTGAACACTTTTGAAATAGTCGAGAGTGATTTCTAATCTCGAATAGGCAGTTATCAAAGAGATAGCAGAATTAGCTTTCTTAATTTCACTGAGTCTTCCATACATCTGTTCCTCAAGCGAAATAACCGTAACCGCTAGATTTTTGGGATTAGCCGAACTCAGGCGATTAATGACATTCAGATCTCCTCGCTGATACAAAGATATGTGATCGGTGTCAAGAATCAATAAGGTCATAGAACCTGTTCCTTAGATTCTTCCATCTCAATTTGATGATAGTAATTCTCTAACTCAGCATCCTTTTCGCGACGATACTCAGCTATATCTTCTTGCATTCGATCAAAAGATGGATCATCCTTAAAAATTCCTGCAAAACGGAGCCAAGGATTTTCTGGTTGAGGGATTTCAATTTCTAATGAAACGACCTCAGCACCAATAAGCTTTGCTGTAACTAGTTTTTGTAAATCAGCCAGAGCAGATTGGCGATCGCGACTTTCTACGCGATATTCTGGCAATCCCAAGACCATAGCACTAACCTTGCCATTAGCTTCACTTTTTACAAACACATTTACTGTTGATCTTACTACCGAGCTAACAGTTAGATCCGCTTCTAAAACTGGAGTACTCATAACCATACCCTCTTGAATTTCATTAAACTCATTATAGCTGTGTAGAGATTATTTGTGCGATCGCCTTGCTGATTTTTGATGATAGATATAGGCGATCGTAGTTTGATTTGAGATGAGTTGCGATCTCTGTTTGATCGAATGAGAGGGCGATCGCTTTGAACATTTAGTGTGTTCTGAGAAAATAGGCAATCTCTGTTTGATTTGAGATGAGTTGCGATCGCTGTTTGATGGGTGGCGATCGCAAAAAAATAAAACACCCTGTCCATAAATGGACAGGGTGTTTTAAGGCTTATAAAGCGTAGGAGTTTCTAGCGATCGTCTAAATGAGACTAGCTGAAGTAGAAGGTTGTAGGAATGGAACCAGCTAAGATGTTGTCATTGATATTGCTAGATGCAAATCCAGTGACTCCATTTAAGGTTAGCAAGAGCGAACCATTCGCAAATCCTCCATTACCAGTAACACCATCACCTAAGCGGAACTGAGTGTTGCCACCAACAGTACGCACATCAACAGCAGCAATGTTGTTGAACTGAAGTAAATCGCCTCCAAATCCACGTAGGAATTGATGTACCACATCGCTACCATCACCGAGGCTATAGACGACGGTATCAGTAGCTCCGTCATTGAGTCCGAGGAATAGGGTGTCATTACCAAAACCACCAACAAGCGTATCTGTGCCAAAACCGCCAATGAGGGTATCATTGCCTCGATCACCAATGAGCGTGTCTGCACCAAATCCGCCATCAAGGATGTTGTTCCGATTATTTCCAGTAATGATGTTATTTAAATCGTTACCAGTGCCATTGATCGTACTATTTCTCGTCAGCGTCAGGTTTTCCACATTAGCTTCCAAAGTGCGAGTGACGCTTGAAAGAATCGTATCTATACCTTCGTTCTCTAACTCGTTAACTGTGTCATTGACATTATCAACAATGTAGGTGTCATTGCCTAAGCCGCCGAACATTGTATCAGCGCCATTCTTCCCATCAAGGATATTGTTGCCAATGTTGCCAATCAGGATGTTATTAAGGTTGTTACCATTGGACTTTGGACAAGATTGAAGCAAAGAAAGAGCGGGATTAAGCGAAAAGGGATAATGAGAGTTTCAACTTTCAACCGAAAACAAATCATTATCCCTAAACCCATTATGCCAATAATTGTCAC
>JBIKYZ010000475.1:0-2590 GCA_044354985.1 Pseudanabaena sp.
ACAATTATTGGCATAATGGGTTTAGGGATAATGATTTGTTTTCGGTTGAAAGTTGAAACTCTCATTATCCCTTTTCGCTTAATCCCGCTCTTTCTTTGCTTCAATCTTGTCCAAAGTCCAATTGTTAGTATTGCTCCACACATCGATATTTCCTGAAGCGATCGCAGTTCCCACAGTATTGGGAATTGCTGTGCCAGCCACAAGCACATTACCTGAAGCATCAACATTTAAACCTGTCATATTGCGAAGGTTTGCTGAGCCAGTCAGTAGATTTGGGAGATCCTTAGACTGAACATTTGACTGTGCTAATTGATTCTGATCTGCGATCGGTAGTTGTAAACTCAGTAGACTTCCCGCAGGCGTAATTTTGACGTACTTCCCATCTGCGGATGCAGCTATCGTGACTTTGCCTGATGGTGAAGTAATTGTGCCTGTATTAATCACCAAACCACCTACGAGAGTAATGCTCTGTCCTTCTTTAGCAGTGAGATTACCAGCATTAACGATCGCAGCAGGTTGTTCACTAGTTGGTATCACAGTAGAACTAGCAAAGCCAAAAGCTTGAGGAGTACCAGTTAACTTCTTGACATCATCAATCCCAGTATTTACACCAAACCAGCCATTCCCAACCTGTATTCCACTAGCAGTGGTCGCCGTAAACGCCGCAGGAACATTCAAACTAGAATTAGCACCAAAAATAATTCCCGCAGGATTTAATAAATAGAGATTAGAGTTACCACCCGTAACTTGAACTAATCCATTAATCACCGAAGCATTACCACCCGTAACCCGCGCCAGAATATTCTGAATGCTAGGGTTGGACATAAAGTTGGCAATCTCTCCCTGAGTTAAGCCAAATTGCTGGAAACTGTGATAAAGATTTGCGGCGGCTTGTGTGCCACCTGTGATATTTAATTGTTGTGAGTTAGTAACATCAGGAGCTACTTGAGTTCCTAAACTACCGATACCTTGAGTTGGCACAATTGACTGAGCAAAAGCATCACTTCCCATAACAAAGGGTTGCATCAATAGCAATGCGATCGCTGCTCGTCTAATTTGCGTAAAATTACTCTTGACAACTAAAGACATTGAGCTTCTCCTTTGTTATAAGTTGAAATGAATATTATTTTGTAACTATTCTTAGCTATTTTAACCGCTTTTAATTATTTTAATTGAGAGGATGCTTATACCAGATCTTAATCTTTCAAATCATAGAACTGTGAGCGCATGACAAAAAACTTTTATAACATTGAAACATACGAGAAATGTTGTAAATCGTATTAACTTTTGTGTATTGAACACTAAGAAGTGAAAAAATATGCCTCAAATCTCCAATCTCAAGTTATTCTTTGATGAACTGTCGCTATCCAAAATTGATATTATTAGCATGAGCTTATTCAAACTAATTAGTCATCATCGCTCAAATCTCTTCGCTGTGAGCTTTATGCTCCTTGGTTCTGTAGAAATGGCAGCAGCAGAGAAGATTAATTCGCGCGTTTTCCCACCAAATCCATCGCCTGTAGTCTCGTCACCAATTGCTCAAGCGATCGCAGTCAAAAAAGTTGAAATTATTGGTAGCACAATCTTAACTAGTGCCGAGATAGCTGCGATCACCAAAACTGTAGAAGGGCAACAAGTAACTCCTGAGCAGATCGAAAAAATAGCTCAATCAGTTACACAAATCTATGCAGATCGCGGATACATAACTTCACAAGCAGTAGTTGATACAGAGAAAACTGCTAATGGCATAGTCACTATTAAAGTTATTGAAGGTAGAATCGAGAAAATTGAAATAGTTGGCTTAAAAAATACCAATCCCGATTATGTGCGATCGCGATTGGAATTAGGCACTGGTACACCTCTTAACACTGCCAAACTTGAAGATCAGTTGCGTTTGTTACGAGCAGATCCCATATTTAGCGATATTGAAGCAAGTTTAAAATCAGGAAGTCAGCCCGATAGCAGTATTCTTGTGGTTACAGTTAAAGAAGCAAATCAGTTTGGTGGATTTGCTAGTATCGATAACTTCTCTCCTCCCGCCGTGGGTTCAGAACGTTACGGTGGAGGACTATTCTTTCGGAACCTCTCTGGCAATGGCGACACATTAGCGGCTTCCTATTACGGAACGACGACGGGAGGCTCTAATCAATACGATCTCTCATACAATATTCCACTCAATCCCATGAATGGAACCTTGTCATTGCGATATTCTCCCAGTAACTATCGAATCACCCAAGCTCCATTTGATGTCCTAAATATTCGCGGCAATAGTAATCTCTTTGACCTGAATTTCCGTCAGCCATTGATCAGATCGAGTGTGGAAGAATTTGCCTTATCCATTGGTTATAGCTATCAACAAGGGCAAACATTGGGAGCATCTCAGTTTGGCACTGAGTAATTATACTCACAAGAATCAAGCATATCATTGAGATAAGCACAGCGATGCTTCAAAACTTGAGAGACATTTTTTCGATTCCATTGAGCACCCGAAATCTTAATACGCCGCCCAATTTGCTTAATCGAAGATTCGACTGAACCAGAGCCAATAGTCAGACCTAACTTATGGAAGTAACTATATTCAGGAATCCGC
>JBIKYZ010000463.1:0-2589 GCA_044354985.1 Pseudanabaena sp.
CCTATGTGCTACTCTTGGTTTAGTTTCGATGAAGCAATTACGTTCAAACTTTGTTTCAGTATACATTCTCAGACTCTTTTATCTAAATCAAATCTCTGGATTTTCTATCTGCGTAAGGTGAGTTATGTACAAAAATCCTATTGTTTTTCAAGAGTTATTTCCAGATTTTGTTTCTGCTAATCCTACAGGTTGGTGGCAAGAATTTAAAACTCAAGAAACTGATAAATTGGGATGGTTTGTAGATTTAGCAATTCGAGCTTGGCGCTATAAAATATAGATTTATCTTAATTCTCACTAACACTAAACATACTTATTTCTGAAAGGAGATCGCAAAATGACCAACATTCTCGATATTGTGCAAGCTGATTACGCAAAATTCCCTGAAGCGCAGACCTATAGCATCTATAGCGAAGATGTCTATTTTAAAGATCCTGTCTATAACTTTCGCGGAATCAAGCAATATCAAAAGATGATTGGCTTTATTACCTTTTGGTTTAAAAATCTCAAGCTTGATCTCCATGAAATTTCGCGTGCTGAAAATCTAATCAAAACACGTTGGACAATGAGTTGGGATGCGCCTTTACCTTGGAAGCCGAGAATTGCAGTTACTGGCTGGAGCGATCTGACTCTGGATGACAAAGGTGAATTAATTATTTCCCATATTGACTATTGGGAATGCACCAAATTTGACGTAATCAAGCAGCATTTCATCTTTTCTCATTTCGGAAGTTAGTCTGAGAACTGGCTATAGCAATTTAAGACAAGATACTGAAGCCCAGTCTGGAAAATAGTTTCAGTCGTTTTAATAGTTATTACCAAGTAGGGTTAATTATCATTTAAATACTAAGATATGGGTGACTGCCTCTAGCTTCCTTATCTATAAATTTATGCATAAGCTACCCAAATCTAAATATGATCCTATAAAAAAATTAAAAGTCATATTTTCAGGACTTCATTTTGCAGTCTCTGATTTTAGTGTTGCTTATAAACTTGTTTTATCAGTTCCTGTCTTTATCTTGTCGTTTATTCTTCAGCAATGGGTTGATGTTACTTTGATTTTGCTAGCTACAGGAATGATGCTAGTTGCAGAGTTATTAAATAGCGCGATCGAAATTTTGTGTGATTTTGTTCAGCCACGAGAGGATATGCAAATTGGTATTATTAAGGACATTGCAGCAGCAGCGGCTGGCATCAGTATCTTTGTATGGGCTGCAACACTGATCCTTGAGGTAGGTCATCTCTGGCCGCAGATAATCTGATTACAACTCGCTAGACAATGAGTTGAGATGCTCCTTTAAATTGGAAGCCAAGAATTGATGTCATTAAGCGGCATTTTGCTTTCTCTAATAGGACTTACGCAAATCAACCAAGAACTAAAGTTCTTGGCTCAAAGCTCAAGTCAGTTAAAACTGACTAAAGAAAGCCTCAAACCAACCTGTTTCAACAGGTTTAAGCTTTTAGCCCGCAATTTATTGCAGGGCAGATGCGTAAGTCCTATCTAAGTAAAGAGTTAGCCTTATAAACTATTTAATTTGCATAAATTTTGTACAATGAAAATTAGCGATAAGTGATCAAAACCTTAAAATAGCGAGAAAATCAATGTTTGCAGAAACGAGAGAATTTTCGGCTACGCAGTTTGTCAAAACCAGATGTACAACTGATGGCACGCCGTCATTTTTGGCTTGGAGTGGTTATCTCTATTCATTTATGCCAAATGAGCCAAAGCGCAAACTGTTCCAAATTGTCGGTATGAGTGTGGGGCGATGTATCGATAAGGGTGATGGGGCTTGGGACTTTACCTCTCGCGAAGTGCTGCTATATCTCGATCCTGAAACTGGAGAGATGATCCGTCATTGGCAAAATCCTTGGACTGGCGAGATGTTGCCTGTAGTGCATGTGGCGAATAGCCCTATTCAAGGTACATTTCGCCGCAATATTCCCGCCGAGGTGGAAGGCGATACGGCAACTTTTATTTTCGATTTATTTGGTCACTATCCTAATCCTCTGGCTGATGATCCTAAGTTCGCAGAATATTGCGATCGCCCAATGTACAACTCCGTAGAATTATTTAAGCTCGCGGTTCCCATTGCCGATCTCGAAGACCCTAAAACCACAACTGTCTCGAAATTAGTCCTCTCTTGGAATCGCGTGGGGCCATGGCTGCCTTGGATGAAAATGGGACAGCGAGAAGGCAATCTGATTTACAGTGCCTCTGGTAAAAAAGTCAAAGATTTTAATGCGCTACCAGCGATTCTCAAAAAAGAAATCGAAACTCGTGTGCCTATGTTCAAAGATGCACCATCTGAAAAGATTGAAGGTGAGGAAATGACTTCGTGGCAATATTTCAAGCTACATTTTGATGCTTATCAGCAAGGTGCTACTTTCCCGATTCCCACATTAATTAAATAGCGTCTTCCCAAAGTTGTGCTACTGGGAATGTTTGTCCTGCTGCGGCAAGTCTGAGAAAGCATTTAAGAATTGACAGCAGTAAGATTTCTAAGCATTTTGCGGATCAAAGCTAGGTAAATAAAGGACTCCGAGGTGTTCTCATAAAATTCATAATCCTTGCTGAGTCTGCGATATTTGCCT
>JBIKYZ010000215.1:0-8746 GCA_044354985.1 Pseudanabaena sp.
AAACTTAATTCTAAGCTCAATCACTTCGCTCTCAAATCCAAATTATATATCAAGGCTTTGCAGCAATCTCACTTGGAATGGCAGTCTCTGAAACCTTTTTAGGCTTCTGCGTAACATGAGTCATTAAGTTGTTCTGAGGCTTGCTCAGCACGTTGGCGTTCTTGCTCAGCTCGTAAAAACTCTTGCTCAGCCCTGAGACTCTCTTGATTTGCTCGTAAGCATTCTTGCTCCAGCATGGTATTGATTTCGATATAAGAATAAAACTTAGTTCCATTTGGACGATAAATTTGCAGCTCATTGGTCAGATCAAAGCGAATATCTAATCGAGGGCTGACCCAATCATGAGATTTGGGAATGCGATCCAAACTGCCATCATTTCTAATCAAAACTTCTAGATCGTTATTGTCAGGATTGTAGATGTAATATTCCTCAACGCCGTAGCGATCATAAAAAAGTAGCTTTCTTGCCATATCTACAGATTTATTGCAAGGTGAGAGAATCTCAAAGACAACTTGAGGCGCAATATTATTCTCTTCCCATTGTTTGTAAGATCCGCGATCGCCTTTAGGACGACCAAAGATCACCATCGTGTCAGGAGCCGCAGTAGTTTGGGTTTGTCCCTCAACGGGATATCAAAGTAAGTCGCCAGCAACGAATACTTGAGGATCATTACTGTATAGCCAGTCAATATTTTGCTGGATTGTCAAAATCCATCGAAACTGCCTAGTATTGTCTGCCATAGGTTTCCCGTCACTTTCAGGATAGATGATGTCAGGCTTGCTCAGTTGGCTAACCATCGGCTTTGGCTCCTGAACTTATGGGTTGTTTTGATTATACAGCGATTTTTGTTGAGGTTAATTCTGGCTTGCCCTGTGGTTGCTGATAGATAAGTATGGGCGGCGCTTCGCGCCGCCCATACTTATCTATTTAGAACTACCCTGTGGTTTTATAGTTGGGTTACACTATGATGTATTTTTCATTTAGGGTAAATATCGTGACACAACGTACAGCAAGGCAATGGATTATTAATGGTGTCTTAATCGTAGTTACGCTCTCGTTTTTGGGCGTATCGATCGCACCACTGATCGGTGGGTTATTTTCATCACCTAATCCGCAAGCAGCTAATAACGCCAACGCAAATACCTCAGAGCAAGATCGGATCAAAATCCAGATCGAGGGTTTTGAAGCCGTACTAAAAAGCGATCCTAAAAATCAAACTGCTTTGATTGGTCTTGTAAATCTCAGAAACCAACTTGGCAAAACGAAAGAAACCATTGAACCATTACAAACCCTTGCAGATACTTTTCCTGATCAGCCAGAATATCGGATGACCTTGGCGCGGACATACATTGAACTCAAAGATCCTAAAAATGCTCTAGCAGAGTATCGCAAGATTTTGACCACCAAGCCAGGATATATCCCTGCACTCCAAAGTATCGTTAGCATCGAGCTAACCGACAAGCGCCCTGAAGCCGCGATCGGCATTCTCCAAGATACGCTTAAGACAGCGGAAACAGCCAATAAAGTCCAAGCCAATGCTGTGGATACTGGTTCAGTCCGTTGGATTTTGGGTGAGGTCTATCGTCAAGACAATCGCATTGATGAGGCGATCGCAACTTATGATCAGATGATCAAAGAAAGCGCTAAAGACTTCCGTCCTTATGTTGGTAAGGCACAATTAAGACAAATCCAAGGCAAGGAAGATGAAGCCAAGAAACTGTTTGATAAAGGTTTAGAGTTAGCTCCTGCTGAATTTAAAGACGAGGTAAAGCGTCTTGCTGCTCTTTCTCCACAAAAGGCTCCATTCACGAATCCAGCCCAAGCACCTAGTAGTCCTCCAGCTAAGAAACCATAAAAAAGTCGCCACTATACACTCAAGCTGTATTCCTGCAATCAAGTGCGGGCTAAAAGCCCAAAACCGTTGAAACGGATTAATTAGAATAATTCTTTAGTCTGCTTCAGCAGACTTGAGCTTTTAGCCAAGAACTTGAGTTCTTGGCTTTTTTTATGGAAGAGATTCACCGATCGCTATTCTCATACCATTAACAAAATCCCAACCTGACTGCAATTTCTTACCCGCAGGTTGCACTTCTTTAACTAACAATAGCCCTTTGCCAGTCTGCACCACAAATCCTTTGCCTTTACGAATCTCTGCCACTTTCCCCACAGTATCAAGACTAATTCCTTCAGAAAGAACTTCTGTCTGCGTGATTTTCAATCTTTGTCCACGAAAATCTGTGTAGCAATTTGGATAGAAAGCACGAATACGATTATGCAATGCGATCGCCTCTAGATTCCAGTCAAGTTCCCAATCCTCTCGCCCAATCATCGGCGAATAGCAAGATAAAGCATCATCTTGAGCTTCAGGCGTAATAGCATCTAATCGCCGCAGAGTATCAATTAACAAATTTGCGCCAAGGTTAGCTAATTTCACACTCAAGGTATCGGTATTGTCTTCAGGCAAGATTTCTAATTCTACTTTGAGCAACATTGCACCTGTGTCGATGCCTGCATCCATTTGCATGGTTGTAATGCCTGTAAATTTTTCGCCGTTAGCGATCGCCCATTGGATCGGAGCTGCACCACGATATTTTGGCAAGAGTGAGCCATGTACATTAATGCACCCATGCTTCGGCATATTCAGTATTTTTTGTGAGAGAATCTGTCCATAGGCAACTACTACAAATACATCAGCCTCAAGCGCCTCCAGTGCCTCAAGTACAGTTTTATCTTTTTTGAGGCGATCAGGTTGCCAAATTTTTAGATTGGGATTTCGGGCGATCGCGGCAGCTTTTACTGGCGGCGGACTAACTTGATTGCCTCTACCACGCCTAGTATCAGGTTGGGAAACCACGCCCACAACTTCAAAATCTGGCTCAGACAATAATTTTTCTAAGGTAGGAACTGCAAAATCAGGAGTCCCAAAAAAGACAACACGCATATTTTTAACTATTTTCGTTTTTATACCAAGACGAGAGTTGCGCCGCAACTCTCATCTAAAATTAGATCACTGGGTGCGTTAGCGATCGCGTAATACACCTTATAACTTTTGATGGCGGTTTGATGGCGCATTAACATAACCCCACAAATGAAAACACATTTTATTGATGGAGCCTTAGTAGTGAAAAGCAACAATAAAAAGTGGAACAAATTTGGTTTGTACGCACTGTTAGGTCTTGTCGTTATTACATTAACAACAAATCCCGTTGATAGTCAGCCACTCACACAGCGAGAATGGAGCTACAGCAAGCTACTCGAAGAAGTCAGAAAGAAACCAGCGGGTGTCTCAAGAATCTCCCTTAGTCCTGATCGCTCTTTTGCAGAGGTAACGATCTCTGGCGGAATTGACGACAAGAAAAAAGTTCGCGTGAATTTGCCAAACGACCCCAATTTGATCAGAGTTGTTACAGAAAATAATATTGAAATAGATGTTGCCCCCCGTCGTGCCGATGGCGAATTATCTCAAACCTTTCGCAGCTTGATTTTGCTGTTTGTCAGTTTGTTTTTCCGAATTTGAAAGGATCGCAAAGGGACATTAACAAAAAACTTAGTTTGTATTTGAGCACGAAAAAATTAAACAACAAATCCCAAAGTATTTCCGTCCGCTCATTGGGCGATAAAGTTTTTGGCGTGTTGAGATGCGATCGCCCTACTATCGATCCAAAGACGGATTCTGCACTGACTTGAACAGATCCTAGACTGCTTGCGTTAAGATTAGTTAATTAAATCATTCGTTCTTGGCAAAATCATCTAAGAACACTTTTATCGATGGAGCGGTAGTAGTGAAAAGCAATAATAAAAACGACAATAATAATAAAAAGTGGAAAAATTTTGGTTTGTACGCACTGCTTGGCATTGTCGTAATTACCTTAGGCACAACCCTGCTCGATAGTCAGCCAGCCACCCAAGGTGAATGGCGCTACAGCAAGCTAATCGAAGAAGTCAGAAAAAAACCAGCAGGTGTTTCCAGAATCACCCTTAGTCCTGATCGCTCTTTTGCAGAAGTGACAGTACCTGGTGGTCCTGAAGGCAAGAAAAAAGTTCGCGTAAATCTGCCTAACGACCCTGAGTTTACTAAAACTGTTAGAGAAAATAACATTGAGCTAGATGTTGCCCCTCGTCGCACTGACGGTGCTTTAGTGCAAACCTTAAGCAGCTTGATTTTGCCAATTTTGCTATTAGTCGGTTTATTTTTCTTACTACGCCGCGCTCAATCCGGACCTGGCAATCAAGCCATGAACTTTGGCAAATCCCGCGCCCGTGTGCAAATGGAGCCTCAAACCCAAGTTACATTTACTGATGTGGCTGGTATTGAGCAAGCCAAATTTGAACTTACTGAAGTTGTAGACTTCCTCAAAAATCCCGATCGCTTCACAGCAGTTGGCGCAAAGATTCCTAAGGGCGTACTGCTTGTTGGACCTCCTGGAACTGGTAAAACCCTACTAGCCCGTGCGGTTGCAGGGGAAGCTGGTGTACCTTTCTTCAGTATTTCTGGTTCCGAATTCGTCGAAATGTTCGTCGGTGTGGGTGCATCCCGTGTACGTGACCTATTCGAGCAAGCCAAGGCTAATGCCCCTTGTATCGTCTTCATCGATGAAATTGATGCCGTCGGTCGTCAGCGTGGCGCTGGACTCGGTGGTGGTAACGATGAGCGTGAGCAAACCTTGAACCAATTGCTCACCGAAATGGATGGCTTTGAAGGTAACACAGGCATCATCATTGTTGCCGCAACTAACCGTCCTGATGTATTGGATGCAGCCTTACTACGTCCTGGTCGTTTTGATCGCCAAGTAGTTGTTGATCGTCCCGATTTCGCAGGTCGTCTCGAAATCCTCGGAGTCCATGCACGCGGCAAGACACTATCTAAGGATGTTAATCTTGAAAAGATTGCCCGTCGTACCCCCGGATTTACAGGTGCTGATTTGTCTAACCTGTTGAACGAAGCTGCTATTCTTGCTGCACGTCGCAACTTGACTGAAATCTCGATGGATGAAATCAATGATGCTGTCGATCGCGTCTTGGTTGGACCTGAGAAAAAAGATCGCGTGATGAGCGAAAAGCGTAAAGAATTAGTTGCTTACCATGAAGCTGGTCATGCTCTGGTTGGAGCATTGATGCCCGACTATGACGCAATCCAAAAGGTAACGATTATTCCTCGCGGTCGTGCTGGTGGTTTGACATGGTTCTTGCCTACTGAAGAAAGAATGCAAAGCCGCGCCTATTTGCAAAACCAGATGGCAGTTGCCCTCGGTGGTCGCATCGCTGAAGAAATTGTCTTTGGTGATGAAGAAGTTACTACTGGTGCATCTAGCGATCTTCAACAAGTTGCTTCGACTGCTCGTCAAATGGTAATGCGTTTTGGAATGAGCGATAAGCTTGGACCTGTTGCTCTTGGTCGCTCCAATGGCAATATGTTCCTCGGTCGTGACATTGCTGCTGAGCGTGACTTCTCTGAAGAAACCGCAGCTACTATCGATGAAGAAGTTGGTATTTTAGTGGCTGATGCTTATCGTCGAGCCAAGCAACTTCTTGTTGATAACCGTCATGTTTTGGATAAGATTGCTCACGATTTAATTGAGCGTGAAACCGTTGATGCTGAAGAGCTACAACAGATTTTGGAAACCAGTGATTTGAAGTTGTCAGCAGCTTTGTAATTACAACTGCTCTAAAAACAACTACTTTAAATTAATTTTCATAAAATGCAGACGATACAATATATCGTCTGCATTTTTTATATTTTTCTTGGAAATCTAAGCTGTCATTTTGGGTTAATCTAGAAATAAGACTAAATAACGATATTTTATGCAATCTTTTTCCTGTCAGGGGCAATTAACTACTTGGAAAGATGATCGAGGGTTTGGATTTATTAAACCTGATGATGGCAGTAAAGAAGTTTTCCTACATATAAGCGTATTAAAAGGGGCTAGTCGTCGCCCTGTAGTGGGAGATACTATCTTTTACGAAAAAGCTACTGAAGCCAATGGAAAAATACGGGCTTCTAAAGCCTCAATTCAAGGTGTTATCAACCAACCCACAGTATCAAATCAAAGATCTCGTAATTCTAGCCAAACCGCTAATAAGCAATCTACAGGTAACCGCATAAATAGCAATACCCAAACCAACAAACGCGATATGCGTAAAGGTATACAGAATGTATTACCTGTAATATTTTTGATTGGTTTAGGAATTAGCTCAATTTCTCCTGTGACTAACTTTGTGCGTGGTTGCAATATTAAAGGCAATATTTCAGTGAATACAGGGGACAAGTTTTATCACCTGCCGAATATGGAAGATTATGCTATAACCAACATTGATGGAAGCAAGGGAGAGAGATGGTTTTGTACAGAATCTGAGGCGATCGCTAGTGGATGGCGTAAAGCACCAAGATAAAATCAGTCAAAACTATACCCTAGCTATAAATCATGATGATCTTAGATCGCGTTGTGCCGTTTGGACGGTCTAAAACTGAATATGAGTTAATGTTTGCGCTTACGGAAAGCGATCGCTTTAAATCCGTAATTGGCATCGGTGACGGGCCAGCAAGCTTTAATGCCGAAATGACTGCCGCAGGTTATCAAGTTACATCTATCGATCCGATTTATCAATTTACAGGTACAGAAATTAAAAGTCGCTTTGATGCTTGCGTAGATACCATTATTGAACAGGTTCGCAATACACCAAATAACTGGGTCTGGAGCTATCACAAGTCCCCTGAAGATTTACGTGCAAATCGTGAGAAAGCAATTTCTCTATTTCTCGAAGATTACGATCATGGCAAAATCGCAGGTAGATATCTTAACGCTGAATTGCCAAAATTAGACTTTCGCGATCGCCAATTTCAGCTTGCACTATGTTCACATTTTCTATTTCTCTACTCTGAGCATCTCAGTTTTGAATTCCATTTAGAATCAATCCGCGAACTATGTCGCATCGCTGAAGAAGTAAGGGTTTTTCCATTATTGAATTTGGCTCAAGCGCGATCGCCCTACATTGATGAAATATCTAGCACATTAGCCAAAGAAGGAATTAGCTCGGAAATCATCCAAGTTCCCTACGAATTACAAAAAGGTGGCAATCAAGCGATCATCTTTCGGTCATAAAAAAGGCTCGCCATGCGAGCCTTTTTTACTGATTAATGCGGAACGGGGGACTTGAACCCCCAAGTCTTTCAACACATGTACCTGAAACATGCGCGTCTACCAATTCCGCCAGTTCCGCAATTGGTATTTTGAGATTTTGCTATTAGGTATTAGCTTTTAGCTGACGAATTTAAATAGCGTAAGCATCTAACTGGCAGTTACTAAGTTTCCTGTAAAGATTGCACAATGTCAATAATCGAAACTGATAAATTAGAGATAGTGCAAAGCACTATCTCTAATTTATCAGTTTTATGTCATAATCTACAGTAAAGCGATGGGAATACCGCCCTATAGGGCTAGCAGTTTTTCCTGTATTCTTGTATCTTAGATTTGTAACAAATAAGACTGAACTCAAACAGCAAACTAAAACTATGACACTTCGTTTAGGCGATACCGTACCCGATTTTACTCAAGACTCCACCGACGGCGTAATTAATTTCCATGATTGGATCGGCGATCAATGGGCGATTCTATTTTCTCACCCCAAAGATTTCACTCCAGTTTGCACCACCGAGCTAGGCACGGTTGCTAAGCTCAAGCCAGAATTTGATAAGCGCAATATTAAGGCGATCGCCTTGAGCGTCGATGGCGTTGAGTCCCATAAAGGATGGGTTGGAGATATTGAAGAAACTCAAAATGCTACCCTTAACTACCCGATTCTTGCTGATGAAGACAAAAAAGTTTCCGAACTTTATGACATGATTCACCCCAACTCGGCAACAGGTAATACCTTGACCGTGCGATCGGTGTTTATCATTGACTCCAACAAGAAACTTCGCCTCAGCTTGACCTATCCTGCTAGCACTGGTCGTAACTTTGACGAGATCTTGCGCGTAATTGACTCGCTACAACTTACCGACAATTACAGCGTGGCTACACCTGCTAACTGGAAAGATGGTGATGATTGTGTAATCGTGCCTTCAGTTTCTAACGAAGAAGCTAAGACCAAATTCCCTAAAGGTTTCAATCCCATCAAGCCATACTTGCGTATGACTCCTCAGCCCAACAAGTAACTAAACAATGGGCTTAAGCCCATTGTTTAGTTACTGATGTTACTTGGAAGGGATTTTTTATAGCCTAGGTCTAGGGCTGGCAGCAATAGATTTAGCATCTGAGTTCCAAGCAAAATTAAAAACAAAAAAGGCTTGCTTAGCAAGCCTTTTTTGTTTTTTACCAGCTTTCGTCTTCGACAGCCGTTTTATCCCAAATTTCTAAATCTAGCTCTTCTAGATAAATGATTCCGCTTTGAATCTGCTGTGTTGTTCCAGTAAGCTCCAAGGTAAACCAGCCGTCATCTTCTGGACTTTCGCCAAGAAGTGCCGCAATAATGGTTACCGTTAATCCATGTTCACAAGAGAGGCGAGAAATAATTGGTTCCCCGTAGCAGCTTCTCGGTACTCGCATGGCAATGCGTGTAGTCGTTCGTCGCTTTTCCTCAATATTTACAGGTGCTCTGGAATCGATACATTCCGCCGCTAGCATTAGACCTCTTGCAGAACCAAAAACATGTTAGATTTATAAGCTTTTTATCAGAACTCAAATTAAGCGATGAAATACGAAGCCAGTCAAAATCTATCAGCGACAGAATTTAAACGGTTATTTGGAGT
>JBIKYZ010000471.1:0-2574 GCA_044354985.1 Pseudanabaena sp.
ATTGCGACGACTTCAGGGCATAGCTATTGGATTACTGGTTCAGAGGCTCGGCATGTAGTGCATGACCTACGTGTGGGATGTGATGCAATTATTACGGGTGGTAATACAGTTAGACTTGATAATCCCCATTTAAATACCCATGGATTGAGTGTACATTCCCCTTTGCGAGTAGTAGTAACTCAAAGCTGCGATCTTCCTGATGAAGCTAATTTATGGAAAGTTACAGATACCGAAAAAACTTTGCTAATCACTTTACCTAATATTAATCTTCAACTAAAGCAAAAGCTACGCGATCGCCAAGTTGAAGTTCACGAATTAGATGACATATCTCCTAAATTCGTGATGCAAGAATTGGGTAAGCGTGGCTGCAATACAGCTTTATGGGAATGTGGAGGGCGTTTAGGTGCGGCTGCTATTAAGGCTAAAATGGTACAAAAAGTTTATGCTTTTATAGCGCCTAAGTTAATTGGGGGATTTACAGCTCCTAGTCCTATTGATGATCTAGGATTAATGATGATGACTGATGCGATGAGTCTAGAGCGATCGCAGTTTCAACAAGTTGGTACAGACTTCTTAATTACTGGCTATCTAAACTAATGGGATAGACAACTATGCTATTCGGAAAAGCTGCAATTTACACTAAAGATGCGAAATCTTTGCTTACCAAGGCAAGCGGATTTATCAATTCTTACGACTTTACTCTAAACCCCTATCAAGGCTGTCAATATGGTTGTAGTTATTGCTATGCAGCAGCCTTTAGCCCAAATCAAAAGCTTAGGAAGGAATGGGGTGACTGGGTAATCATCAAACAAAATGCTGTTGAATTACTTGAATTAGAGTTAGCTCGGTGGAAAAGGAAACACCCAGATACTCCACCTCGTATTTATATGAGTAGCGTTACTGACCCATATCAAGCGATTGAGTCAAAGCAAAAACTGACGCGGCAACTTTTAGAGGTGATGACCAAATTTCAGCCAATACTGGTAATTCAGACCCGTAGTCCGATGATTGTCCGAGACATTGATATTTTGCAAAAGCTGCAATACCTACGAATTAATATTAGTATTCCTACAGGTAGCGAATCGGTAAGAAAAGACTTTGAACCAAAGTCACCGAGTATTATTGCCAGATTACAAGCGCTTGGTAAGCTTCAACATAGTCTTTCTAGTGCCAAATATTCAGTTACAATCACCCCACTTTTACCCACACTACCTGAAGATAAGAAAGCCTTTTTACAAAAATTAGCGATCGCCGAAAGAATTGTCATTCAACCTTTTCATGCTAACCAAAAGAAGTCATTAGTCGCTAGTACCCGTGAAGAAGCGATCACTTTGCAATCTAAATATGCTTGGTGGTATGACAATGAAGCAGAACAATATGAGATATTCAAGAAAGAATTGTGTGATTTGGTTAACTTTTCGCCTAATATAGACATAAGGGAAGGAAAAAACGGATTTGGGTATGACTAATGATTAATTTGTTTAAAAATTGGTGGCGTTCTTACCAGTTTTCATCTGCTTTAAAGGGGAAAAAGTTTAAGCTTGCCGAAAAAATATTTCAGGAAATCCAAAAATCAGATGCTAATCTTTCTATTCTAGAATCTTTATATCTGGAAAATCAAAGACTAATTTCTAGTTTAGATATTTATAAAAAGGAGACACTAAGCTTACGCAAACGAGTATCAGAAATTCATGAGAGTCAAAATTTAGTTGCTCTACCTGTTACAACAAAGTTAGCAAATGACATAATTGAAGTTGATTCTGAAATTGTTAGATTCATTTGTCACGAGACAAAATTTAAATTTGAATCTGGAGACACTGAATTTTTACAATTTACAGGGATTGATAATGAAGTTTTTGATGAGTTAGAATCTAAGCTAGCAAATTATATAAATAGGCATCTTAATCACTGTAATCCAGATGAAATTCGATTAGCCTATCAAGAACTTAAAAAAGTTAAATTAGGTAAAGATCCTGATTACAGTTATCCTTTAATTGAATATGTATATTTATTAGAGTATTTCTTAGATAATACTTACTGTAGCTATCTTGCGTGGTTTTTAATTTATCGCTCTGGCAAACTAAAAAACAACTTAAAGATTTTAGATGTTGCCGCAGGACATGGAACGATGTTATATGGACTAGCGGGCTTAATTGAACGTCTTCATAAGAATGGCTTAGAAACTTCGATGCATATAAACTATCATGCATTGGAACAACAAGATTTATTCTTAAAAACGGGTTTAGAATTTTGGCAAGAATACACTTCGGATAATCATCCATCTAGTAATACTTTCTGGAGATTAGATAGTTCTAATTTGTTCGATTACTACAAACAAAAAGTTGACAATTTACCTGTAGAGTTTTTTGATTTTATCGTTGTCTCTCACTGTTTCTTCTGGGAGTATGACCGTCGAACGACTTCTACACAAATCTACTTAGATATTTTCCAAAAGCATCTGGCTAAGGATGGCTATGTTGTCTTAATTATTCAAGAAAGTAAATTATTTTCTCTCTTTGATGAAAAGCAAAAAACAAAACAAGTTGAATTGGAAATTATTCAAAGTTTTGTTAA
>JBIKYZ010000216.1:0-8720 GCA_044354985.1 Pseudanabaena sp.
ACAAGGGTAGAAAGGTTATGGATGGTTTCAAAGAAAATCTACCTATTGTTTTTGATGAATATCTTCCTAAATGGAACTATAGAGCCATTCCTCAAAATGCATAAGTTATTTATTTTTCATTCCTAATCTCAACATATCTATATATATAACATCAGCTAAAACAGGTGAAGGTGTAGATGAAACATTCCAAAAACTAGCTCGTCAAATGCTAATGCTAGAATAGTTTAATCTCTGCTGTTAAATATTTGTAATTCTATGATCAAAAACATGTTAGGCAAATAACAATTCGGTATTCTTTCACCTCATGAGCTGCTATGAAACAGTCACAACTCCTCAAAAAACTTCTCACTGCTTCAGAGCGATCGTTCATTATGGTTGATCGCCAGCTTCTGATTACTGATACTTCATTCGGAGCCGAGCGATTTTCCGAGTATCCCTACGAGCCATTGCTAAATAAGGATATTCGGAATGCATTTCCAGAAACAATTGGTTTAGAAGAATCTTTTAATAGTATTTGGCTTAACCAAGCTACTAGTTTTACGATTAAAGGGATTTGTCGTTCTACTAATCCCAATAAACCTCTCTATTTTGATTTTTATATCATTGGAACAAATGAATTAGAAGAGGCAGATAAAAACATCATCATCTGTATTGAAGATGTCACAGATATAATGATCATGTCTCAAGCATTAATGCAAAGGGCAAATGAGTCTGATTTAATGGCTCATGCCTTGCAAAGATCAAATGAATATATTGATAAAATCATTTCTGCAATGGCAGATGCGTTGATAGTTACTGATCATCAAGGCAGAATTAAAACTGTAAATCCTGCGGCTATCAATTTATTTGGTTATACCCAAAAAGAGCTAATTGATCGTTCGATTTCTTCATTATTTAAAAATCCCAATCAACTAGAATTAATTCATCAAAGTCATCTTGAGAATCAATCTGTTAGTGAACAATCTCTAGATAGCGATCGCTATTTTACAAACCTTGAAATATTATGCGTATCGAAAAACAAAGAAGAGATTTTGATCGCATTTTCTTGCTCAACTATACAGAACCAACAAATCGAATACAGTATTGAATCAAATGACAGCTTTGTTTATGTTGGTCGTGATATTACAGAACTAAAACGTAAAGAACAAGAGTTATTAGCTGCCAGACAATTTGCCGAGCAATCTGCCAAAGCTAAAAGTATCTTCTTGGCAAATATGAGTCATGAAATTCGCACTCCCATGAATGGTGTTTTGGGAATGACCGACCTATTGCTTGGTACATCTTTAGATGACTGCCAGCAGGACTTTGTCGAAAATATTCGACTGAGTGGCAATCTATTACTCAGTTTGATTAATCGTATTTTGGATTTATCAAAGTTAGAAGAAGGTGAATTGGAATTAGAAAATTCGCCATTTAATTTAGAGCAATGCATAGAAGAAATCCTTGAACTTTTTGCTTTGCAAGTGCATAATCATGGATTGGAACTTAATGCCTGTTTTGAAGAAGGTTTACCTAATTTCCTAATGGCTGATACGGTTAGATTTCGCCAAATCATGATGAATTTAATTGGTAATGCCGTTAAGTTTACTACTGAAGGTGAAATCATTGTGCAAGTCGAACGCGATCGCGCTTTTGAGCAGACTTTAACAATGTCACAACCTCAAATCTATTTACGGTTCTCTGTTATCGATACAGGTATTGGCATTGATCCCGCTAATCAGAACAAGCTTTTTAAACCATTTTCGCAAGTTGATACTTCCACCCATCGTCGTTTTGGTGGAACTGGATTAGGATTAGCGATCAGTCGTCAGTTGGTAGAGTTAATGCAAGGTGAGATTGGCGTATCCAGCCCTGTTACAGACGGAAAAGGTACTTGTTTTTGGTTTAGACTTCCTTTTGCTGTTCAGCCAACTCAATCTCGCAATTCTTTGGATTATCATTCGCTAGATTTGAATAATCGAAGTATTTTAGTAATTGATGCAAATGATGCAAATCAACATTCTCGTTATGCAATTCGTCATTACCTAGCAAAACTAGGAGCAGAAATTTATGAAACATCAAATGTTAGTGAAGCGATCGCCTATCTAGACTCAAAAAAGCAAGTTGATGTAGCATTAATTGATTGGAGCTTAACTGGTTTTAATGGATCTGAATTAGCGAAACAAATTCATGGAATTGAGAACTATGCCGATTTACCCCTTATCGCGATGTTAACTGCAAATCGCCAAAGTGAAATTGAAGCAGTTATTAATCAAGGCTTTTGTGGATATGTGACAAAACCTTTTAAGGAGCAACGATTATTAAAAGCAGTATTCTTATCTTTAGGAATTTATCTTCCTGTTTTTATAAGTGATTCTTTTTCTTCTAGTACAGTTATTCCTGATCTTCGTAATAATTCTAAAGAGAAAGGTGGCTTAGAAAAGTTCAAAAACTTAAAAGTTCTATTGGCTGAAGACAATATTGTTAATCAGAAAGTTATAATGACGTATCTATCTCAACTAGGCTGTCAAGCAGAACTCGCTGAAAATGGAGAACAGGTATTGCAGTTAATGCAGACTAAAGATTACGACGTTGTTTTGATGGATTGTCAGATGCCTTTATTGGATGGATATGCAACTACTGAGAGCATTCGCCAACTCGAAGCTACTGCTAAATTATCTAACCATATAGTGATCATTGCTATGACTGCTAATGCTTTCACTGAAGATCGCGATCGTTGTTTAGCGGTGGGAATGGATGATTTTCTGAGTAAACCGATCCGCAGACAGCAACTTAAGGAGACTCTTGAAAATTGGATCACATAGTTTGTGGCGCGGCAAAGCCGCGCCACAAACTACTTTTAACGTTATGAAAAAAATTCTCATTTTAGGTGGCACTGGTGATGCGGTTAAACTCGCTGCGAAACTTGCAATCACTAATGAGTTTGAAGTAATTAGTTCTCTTGCAGGACGCACCAAAAAACCATCGACTCTAATTGGACAGGTTCGTATAGGTGGATTCGGTGGTGCGGATGGATTGGTGAACTACCTGCAAGAAAATGCTATAGATTTCCTAGTTGATGCAACTCATCCCTGCGCGGGACAAATTACTATGAATGGCGCGATCGCAGCCAAAGCTGCTAAAATCCCCCATCTTATGCTCGTGCGTCCACAATGGGAGCGAGTGCCTGGCGATAATTGGATTGAAGTGGAAAGTGTTGCAGCCGCAGCGCAAGCAATTCCTGAATCTGTAAATCGAGTGTTTATTACATCAGGCAGACAGCAACTAGAGCCATTTTTGCTGCGATCGCAAATTCACCCACAAACTTGGTATTTAATACGCTCTATCGATCCTCCTGATATAGATTTACCCAATAGCGAAGTACTACTTGATCGAGGTCCATTTAGTTTGGAACAGGAGCGTCAATTATTACAGAACTATCAAATTCAATCGATCATTAGTAAGAATAGCGGTGGTGCTGCCACCTATGCCAAAATTATGGCGGCGAGAGAATTAGGAATTCCGATAATTATGGTGCAACGCCCCGCCAGCCCTGAAGGTGAAAAAGTGACAAGTATCGAAGATGCGATCGCATGGTTAAAGCAGCTTTAGAACTCTTTGCATTTTAATAAAGAAGCAATTTTTAGTGGCACGGTAAAATCGCGTCACTAAAAATTGCTTCTTTAATTAAAGTATAACGTTCCTGACGCTAGCTATAATTAGTGAAACTTGATCATAATGATAAATAAATTATAAAGGGATATAACTATTGACATGGGGCGATTAGGCGTTTTACTGCTGAACCTCGGTGGACCCGACAAACTAGAGGATGTCCGCCCATTTTTGTATAACTTATTTTCTGACCCAGAAATTATTCGCTTGCCTTCGCCATTACTGCAAGCGCCTTTGGCATGGTTAATTTCGACCCTACGCTTTAAAAAATCTCAGGAAAACTACAAAAAAATTGGCGGCGGTTCACCGCTACGACGTATTACTGAAGCTCAAGGACAAGCATTAAAAGCCCAGCTTCAGCAAAACGGTCATGATGTAAATGTCTATATTGGAATGCGTTACTGGAATCCCTTCACCGAAGAGGCGATCGCCCAAATCAAACGTGACAAGATCGAAGAATTAGTGATTTTGCCTTTGTATCCTCAGTTTTCAATTAGTACCACAGGTTCTAGCTTTAGATTACTAAATCGCATTTGGCAACGCGATCCAGAATTACAAAAAATTAAATATACAGTTGTACCTTCTTGGTACGACAATGCAGGCTATTTGCAAGCAATGGCAAATCTGATCGCCAGCAAGCTTGATCAAGTTAAAAATCCCAATGAAGCCCATATATTCTTTAGCGCCCACGGTGTACCTGTCAGCTACATCGAAGAAGCAGGTGATCCTTATCAAAAAGAGATCGAAACTTGCGCGGCTCTTATCATGCAAAAACTTAATCGCACCAACCCCTACAAGCTTGCTTACCAAAGCCGCGTTGGTCCCGTCGAATGGCTACAGCCATATACAGATGTGGCGATCGTTGAGCTTGCAGAGCAGGGCGTAAAAGAATTGGTAGTAGTACCGATCAGCTTTGTCTCCGAGCATATCGAAACCCTCGAAGAAATCGATATGGAATATCGCGAAATTGCTGAACATGCTGGGATTGAGACATTTGCAAGAGTTCCTGCTCCTGATACTGATCCGATTTTTATTCAAGCTTTAGCTGATGTCGTGACAAAAGCTTTAAGCGATCGCCCTATTACCTTTTCGGAAACTATTCAGCCTCAAAAAGACACTAAACTTTACCCTCAAGAGCGTTGGGAATGGGGAATGACCCAATCCGCAGAAGTATGGAATGGACGCTTAGCAATGATAGGTTTTCTGATCTTGTTACTAGAGCTATGGCTAGGACGAGGAATGTTGGTGCAATAGCAAACCCAAAAAGAAAAGCGCCCACGTAGCGGGCGCTTTTCTTTTTGGGTTTGCTAAATGCTAACTAGCCGCTTTAGATTCACGACGAGCCGAACTGTTCTCTTTGGGCTCACCCTTGATCTTTGTGAGTAGCGAGTTCCAGCCAAACTTAGTTAGAGCAACAAACCAGTTGCCTTCTAACTCACGGAACATTGCCATATTCATATGGAATGAAGCATTAGCTTCATCGACAATACGTTCAGCAGTGGTGGCATCTACAGGCAAGGTGTCAAGGGCTTCACGATAGCGCTTTTTGAATTCACCATGATTACGAATGTCATTAAATTCATAGAACGCTGTTCCCTTGTCGTCTTGCAAACCCATCGCCTCTTTAGCAATTTTCTTCAGGATCTGACCACCAGAAAGATCGCCCATATACCGAGTATAAGCATGAGCAACTAGCAATACAGGGTCACTAGCCGAAATCTCGCGGATACGAGCAAGATATTTTTCACAGGCTGGAGTAGGTTTAAACTCTTCGCGCCAATTGGAACCGAAGTAAAACAACATATCGAGTTCAAGACTCTTTTCGCGCCACAATTCACGATAGTAGAGTTTACTGAGAACGGGATCGTTTTTGTGAACTTCAAATTCAGCTTCGATCGCCTTATATACAAAGTAAAGGTTTCCAACAAGTCTGCTATAGGAGGTCTTGTCAACCACGCCTTTTAAAAAGCATTTGATAAAATCAGTACTTTCTGCTGCTGAATGAGATTTTTGTGTGCCTACACGCAAGAGTGTCGCTAAACCTTGACTCATGAGTTCTCCTAATTCTTTTTAATTTTTTTAATTTAAAGTGAGGTGATTGCTAATGTTAGGCAATACTTTGCACTGCCTAACATGAATTTAAAATTAGTAGTAAAAACAGCAATAAAAACGATTAAAGAAATATATGCTGGGATAAATAAATCCAGATAATTGCAGGTAAATCAAAAACTGCGATCGCTGCTAAAGCCTCAAAATCAACAGCATTTGACATAAGTTTCAATTATATAAGCCAAGCCATAGAAAAATTTCTAGTCTGTAACAAATTTTCATCTACCATCCCTCCCATATAATGTACCTAGGATCTCCTAATGAGTAGAAGAGCTAAGGTTCATTACAAATTAGATTTTAGTCAAGCTAGCTTGAAGAGGTAATAAATTTTGGTTTTAAGCGGATACGAATACTTACTGGTATTCATCATTGTTTGTACGCTAGTCCCACTATCGGGACTAGGACTGTCTGCTCTGTTAAGCCCAAAACAGTCAGGAGCCGCAGGTCGTACCACCTACGAATCAGGCTGTGAACCCATTGGCGGAGCTTGGATACAGTTTAATATTCGTTATTATATGTTCGCACTTGCCTTCGTTATTTTTGACGTAGAAACGGTATTTTTATACCCTTGGGCAGTTGCATTTAGTAAACTAGGCTTACTTGCCTTTGTGGAAGCTCTTATTTTTATTAGTATTCTTGTATTAGGTCTAGTCTACGCTTGGAGAAAAGGAGCCTTAGAATGGTCATGAAATCCGAAAACGTTGGTTTGGACTTTAGTATCGAAGAACAAACTCAACGCCTTATCAATCCTGCGGCAACTCCTCAAGTTACCCAAGACTTATCGAATAATGTCGTTTTAACAACTCTCAATGACCTCTATAACTGGTCAAGAATGTCTAGCCTATGGCCCATGCTCTATGGCACAAGCTGTTGCTTCATTGAGTTTGCAGCAATGATTGGCTCCAGATTTGACTTTGATCGCTTTGGACTATTGCCCCGTTCTAGCCCTCGCCAAGCTGACTTGATTATCACCGCAGGGACAGTCACCATGAAAATGGCTCCAGCGTTAGTGCGTCTCTATGAGCAAATGCAAGAACCGAAATATGTAATTGCCATGGGCGCTTGCACAATTACGGGTGGCATGTTCAGCACCGATTCTTACACGACAGTTCGTGGTGTTGACAAGCTGATCCCTGTGGATGTGTATATCCCAGGTTGCCCTCCTCGCCCTGAAGCGATTATGGATGCAATTATCAAATTGCGGAAAAAGATCGGGACTGAAGGATTCAATGAAAGAGCCAATCTTAATCGTACTCATCGCTACTATGCTGTTAAGCATGAAATGAAGGTCGTAAGTCCAATTCTGACAGGACAATACCTAGAAATGCCCAGCCGTATGGCTCCACCCAAGGAATTGGTAGAATCTGGTATTCCTTTACCCGCTTTGCAAATGGCTCAAAAGGAGGTCGAAACCGTTGGCAGATAATGAGAATCAAGCAGCATTAGCAACAACGGAAGCAACCGCTCCCGTGTCGGAATGGCTTACCAGCAATGGCTTTGACCATGAGTTTTTGGGATTGGATAAGCAAGGCGTACCAATTCTAAAAATTGATCGCCAGTTTCTTCTGCCTTTTTCAACTGCGCTATATGCCTATGGCTTTAACTACATGATGTGTCAATGTGGTTATGATGCTGGCGCTGGTGATAGTTTGGTGAGTATGTACCATCTCGCTAAGCTGACTGATGAGGGCATTAATAAAAGCGATCGCTTAGAAGAAGTCCGCATCAAAGTATTTCTCCCGCGCACCGATCCACGTTGTCCATCGGTTTACTGGATCTGGAAAACTGCTGATTGGCAAGAGCGCGAAACTTTTGATATGTACGGGATCATCTACGAAGGTCATCCAAATCTTAAGCGGATTTTGATGCCTGAAGACTGGATCGGCTATCCGATGCGAAAGGATTACGTTACCCCAGATTTTTACGAGTTACAAGACGCATATTAGTAAAGAAGCACCCAATGGGTGCTTCTTTACTAATATGCGTTAGATAGTAAACCTGCTGCTAAGCACAAATAATAACTATTGTGTTGCAGCGTAAAACAATAGTTATTATCATTTAATAAACTTCTGACCAATATTCAGGCGAATAAAAATTTATTGGCGAAACAAAAATGCCTTGGAATGTAGAACCTCAGAAAATGTTGTATGTTGTGACTGGAATGGTTGCGCTGTATGGTGCGATACTCTCTACTCTAAATTTTTTAAGAGAACAACAAAAAGATAAAATTAATCTTGAGATCACAGCAAGAGATGCATTTATAGATCAACCTGTTGTTGTTTCGGTTAAGTTAGTCCAAGTTGTGAATAATAGTTCCTTTGAAATAGACGTTACCTCTGTTGGATTTGTTTTGCCATCTCGTGAAATGTTAGTTTTTATGCCCGATACCGATCACTGGTATAAAATTCCAGATAGTATTGCGCTTAAAAAATCAAGCAGTTATTCAATCAGAATTGAAAGAATAAGAACTTTGTTGAATTCCCTAAATATAAATACGAAAATTCGACTCAAACCCTCTGTAATGGTTAATAGCAAGTGCTTTTCTGGAAAGCCTTTTTTGTTTGATCCTGAAGCAACTACTTAAATGATTAGATAATTATTAAGAAGGAATACTTTTGATCTTGTAGTGTGCGCTTATAAAGTTTGGGTAATTCCTTAAGTCTAAGCAGAAAATCACAGCAAAATTGTCACGACTATCCGTTGGAATTTAGTCTAAGGTGCAGAAAAACACCTACTAGATATTTCTTGTTTAGGCTAAATAAGTAGACGTACTTACTTACAAAAACGCATGTTTAGGATATGTAACTCTTTCGATGCGGCTAAGAAGATTTTTTGTAATTGCTCAACCTATAGCAAACAATGATTTGAGAGGATTCAAAGCGATAAGAATCGACTCAAAAGCGGAAAAGCCTTTTCTTTTTCCAGTATTGACAATCGAGCGAACAGCCGCAAATAAGTCA
>JBIKYZ010000006.1:0-51255 GCA_044354985.1 Pseudanabaena sp.
TGACAATTATTGGCATAATGGGTTTAGGGATAATGATTTGTTTTCGGTTGAAAGTTGAAACTCTCATTATCCCTTTTCGCTTAATCCCGCTCTTTCTTTGCTTCAATCTTGTCCAAAGTCCAAAATTTAGTCATGCAACTAGTCACAAACTGCTAGAGGGTAAGGCAATGCATGGAATTGCAGAAATATATCGAAATATAGGAGATCTACCTAAGGCGAAGGAGTTCTGTTTGCAAGCAAAAGATATATTGATAAAGATAGAATCAAAGTTAGATCTGGCTAAGGTATTAGTAGAAGAAGCTCTGATTGCCCGTGAGATGCGGGAGCATGGTTATGATGATAATTTTGAAAATGCGATCGCGCTTTTTACAGAATTAAATGCACCGAAACAAAGTAGAAAGAGTCAGGAAATTAATGAGCTAATAGGTCTTAGTCAGTTAAGAAACCATTTAAGAATTGTCTAGATCCCCCCCAGCCCCCCTTAAAAAGCTTCCGTGTATACATAAGTCGGACTTACCCCCTTTAATTCCCCCTTGCAAAGGGGGAAGACAAGAAACCTTGTTCCCTCCCCTTTACAAGGGCTACCGTGTATACACAAGTCCAAATTGTGCGATCTTATCCCGAATACCCTGCAATAAATTGCGGGCTAAAAGCTAAAACCCGTTGAAACGGGTTGAATTTCACGGATTAGTCAGTTTTAACTGACTTTAGCTTTCAGCCAAGAACTTTAGTTCTTGGTTCTCGCGACTTGTGTGTACACGGTAGCTTAAAAAGGGGGATTGAGGGGGATCTCTTAGGGTTTTCAGCGCCAGAAGGTAATTCTTAACCAGCAAAGAGAAAAGACCGTCAAAAATGTCAAGGATTACGACCAAGATGGAAATGCAATCCAGAATATCAAATTTGTGAATTGATATTACACATATAAATTACTATAGCAATGTAAGTTTTGCTTAGGACATAAAACCAAAAAGATGAGTGGCGGCGCTTCGCGCCGCCACTCATCTTTTTGGTTTTGATTTGTCCTATCTATCTCTTGCGTTGCTATATAACCATTTTGCCGCAATTGCCAAATAAATTAGCAAGAAATTAACAAGTACATTGATAAAAACATAGGATATTGGTAGGCGAAAGAATATTCCCAGATAAATCAAACTTCCTGCTAATCCTAATAGAAAAATAATTAGCCCGATGATGTAGGCATATCCTAAACTAGCTAGTAACTTTACCCGTAACTTATATTTATGAGGTTGCTCATGAACAAACTTATCTAACTCTTTTACTAGTTTCTCAAATTGAGCTTGATTAATACTCATGGCTTTATTTACATCTCTTCTCTACGAAATCACTTTGATCTAAGGATTTGGAGATAGTGTTTGAAATAATTCTATGTTTTTTAATACCTCTTACATTTATTGAGCTATGCATCTAAACTCAATTTTGTAATTAAAGTCTGTCCACAAAACCCACAGAAAAAATGTGTTTCTCCCTTAATGCCTTTAGTCAGCTTGTGGCAAGATAAACATAATTGTAGCCCTTTCTTATCAGCTTCAGCTTGTAAGAAGTTTTTTTCTGTCTTGGCTAAGATATCTACTATTTGAGAACAAGGATCGAGTTGGCAACCATAAAATATTGCTACCAGTTCAGAGCAAAAAGTTAGCTTCTCATCAGATTTAGGTAGTGTGATAATTCTATGGAGAAAATCTTGGCATAGCTTTGATTCTACATTTACCTCCCACCTTGCGATCGCTCTAAAAAGCAACTCTCAAGAATTATTCTCCCAAGATCCACTTTCACATTCAATTAAGCGATCAATAATATTAATATTATTGCGATCGCCTAATTTGCGAATCTGCTGCTCCATAACAATATTAGTTAATTCCATTCGCAATCGTTCCAAATAAGTCTGTTTGATTTCATCATTTAGTATTAATGCTAAAACTTTTTTGTTTTGATTAAACGATAGAGAACTATTGATATTAAGCATCTTGATTATGGAACTAACCACGAAGTGCTGCTCAGGACGAGCGCTGACTAACAAAGATGCGATCGGCTGATTTACAATCACATCTCGATCTTTTTGAGATGCTCTATCCTGAAGCCAAGTCTCTGATGTGGAAATTGGCAAATCCGTACTTTTATCATCGATTTTGGCATAGGCATGGGCTTCATTATAAGCGACCTTGCCATTGAGGTTATAATCAGCAGAAGGAACGGGTTGATTGACGCGATTAACTCCCGTTAATCCAGCATAAAAACTCGAACTATAGTCTTGATAATCAGCTTCATCAACTTCAGGAGTGCATCCTACTGAAGGTAAAGTCTTAATAGTTGCAAAAAAGCCACAACGTCGTTGCTTGGCTATTGGCTGTCTGCGATCGCCATTCTTATAAATTAAGTTAGTAAATGAGCCAGAGTAACATTGCGACATCATTGTTACAAAAGGTTTTTGATATGGCATTTGATCGAGGACTTTTGCCAATTGTTTGACGCTCACATATTGCTCATTCCATAAAATTATAGTGTTATCATTATTATTCTTTTTGTTTAGCAAGCCATGCCCTGTAAAATAGAAAAACACAGGCTTTATAGACTGATCTTCTAAAAGAGAACTCTTTAAATTTCTGTAAGTAGAACTTCCATTAAGATTGGGGATGTTGGGCGGTTTATATCGCTCCTGATTAGACTCATCAATATATCTAATCGTGGCATCTCCATTATTACCATTAGCAAAAAAGATTTTTGCTTGCTTGGGTGCATATCCCATTTCACAAAGCGATCGCTGAAAATACAGTAGATTCTTTTCTAGTGCAATTTCGTTGTTATTGGGAGCGCCACCTCCGCCAATCACTAAAAAACTCGTTGCCGATTCTTTTTGACAATGTATTGTTGGATCACTTCTGGCAATTGTTGGATCTATCTGGGGTGATTTGCGATCGCACCCAAGCATATTTGTTAATACAAACAAGATCAGGAGATAGACAAGAGTTGTATTATGCTTTTTTGTAAATCTCATAGGGCTTTACACATATAAATTAACAATCAAACATATATCTGGAATTCGTCTAGACTAAATCTTTAATACTGCTACAATCCACTGCATACCTGTCATCAGATAAAATCCTCCCATTAGGATTAAGCCAATGCTACCAATGCGGGTAATCATTTCAGAATGCTTCATTAGCGATCGCGCCTGCTTCGCCAAACCCGTAAATAAGCTTGCCAAGAAAATAATTGTAGTGTAACCCAAGGCATAACTAATCATAGCCAAAACACTGTAAAGCTGAGAGCCTGAAGTGGCGGCGGCAGCCAGCACAGCGAATAGAATTGGACTAGAACAGGGAGAACTTAAGAGAGCAAAGGTTAAACCAATTCCATAAGAACCAAGAGCAGGCAACCTAAAGTTTGTTTGAGGTAAGGGTAAGCGAAAAACACCCCAGAGGCTTAATCCCATTAAAAGAATAATAATTCCCACAAGAGTGTGAATGTATCCTCGATATTTAATCATTACAAACCCAGCAAGGGAAGAAAAAAGTCCAAGTATACAAAGAACAGTTACCACTCCCAACACAAAGCCACCAGCTTTGATAAAAGCATCCCATCGTGATGTAATTTCACGGGTTCCAATATAACTGAGATTAACTGGGAGTAAAGCTAATATACATGGAGAGATACTCGCGATCAGACCACCAGTATATGCTAATGGAACTAATATAAATGGATTTGTAGTTGTCTGTTGGCTAAACCAATTGTGATAGCTAGAATCCACCTGAAACACAAAATCTTGAACTGGTTGGAATAGTAATGTCCAATTAACTTGACTGATTCCTAAGACTGTAATTATCGTAGCAATGCAAAGCATAGTCGAAATAAACAATCTCCCATAGGAAGTCTTGGAAAACGTCTGAATAAGCTTGTTAATGCGTGACATAGACTTTAATATTTAAAGTTGCGAGAGCCTGTATAGCCAGAAATTGTGGCAATATCTTTAAGATCGCGACTTCCGCTATAAGATTGACCATTAATTTGCCAAGTAGGAAAGCTCCTCACACCAAAACTCTCACAAAGCTCTGGGCTTGCATTATTCCCTCTTGGATCGCACTCAACATATTGAACTTCACTAATTGCCTCTCCAAACAGCTTTTTCTGTTTAGTACAGTATGGACACCAATAAGTGCCATACATAACTGCTCCAATTTTCTTAAGGTGCTGTGCAAGTTGTTGTTCTGCATTATCGTTTGCAGGCGCAGGTAAAGGTGCTGACTGATTTTGTGGTTGATTTGTTGAAGGAGCCGTTGGTTTTACTATAGGAACTGGAGCAGGTTCACATGCTTTCATGGATTTGGTTATAGCATCGGGAATCTTGCCTTTTAATTTGAAGGTCTCACCAGCTTGGTCAAATTCATCTGGACTGAATGACACTTTGATTTTCCCGATAAAACAGTTGCAATATGTTTTTGTACCACCCGATGCTTGGCAGCCTTCTACGTAAGACTTAACAATCTCAGGCGTAAAGGTTCTCTTTGGAGTTGTGGCAATAGCGGCTACTGGTGAAGCTGTTATTGCTGGAGTTGTTGTATTTGGTGCGGTCTTTGCTTGGGGAGATTCCTGACTGCATCCTATTACATTTGTCAATGTAAATAAGGTGAGTAGGTAAGCGATCGCTGAATTATGCTTTTTAAAAAATTTCATAAGTTTCTTGATAAAGATAAATAAACTTTCCTAGCGGCTTCTATAAAGATGCATATTTTAGATGTTAGTTCAGTTAATTTAGACGAAAACCAATGATTTTCATAATTGTACTTTATATTTTAGATCTACGGTAATTGCGATAAAAGCAAAGCAAATCTCTCTTGTGATTTTTTAGATAAACATTCTTGTAGCTGCTCAAACACAACTTCTCCATCAACAACTCTTCCTTGTCGAATATCTTCCATTCCTACAAGAACTTTTTGACGAACTTCCTCGATCACTTTTTGTTTGAGTTCATCCTCTCGCTTCTTCAACTCATATTTTTCTAAAAGCTGAAATGCAAAGTCGATAACATCGTCAACACCTTTGTATTGACCGCTTTGTACTCGCTCAAACACGAATTTTTCTTGTTCTGGTGTCAAAGTAATTATCATGTTAATCCTTTGGTAGTCCTAAATCTGGTAGACCTTTGACAATTTTAACGGTTTCCAAACTAACGGTGATGACTTGCTTAATCAATCTCACGATGTATTCTTCGTCATCAAGACGATTAGGATCGTTGGTGATGCCGCTCCGTTTGTCGGTGCTGACTTGGTATTGATCGATGATCCAGTCTAGGGCGGAACGGTTGCCTAGTTTGTATTCAAAAGTTTCTGGGGGAATGCCTGTAAGGGTGAGGAAGTCGTTATATTTGATTTGGGTTTTGTCTTTGCTGAGGCGCATTTTTTCGACTCGCCAATCGATGGGGAGGTCTTTGTTTTCGATATGTTTGAGGCGATATTCGGGTTGTTGTTCGTAGTTGATTTGGATTTCGGTGAGGCGTTTTCCAGAGATCGCAAAGGGCTGAAATTCTGGTGCAAAGGGGATGCGCGGTAGTTCGCGTTTGAGGTTGGCGGCGTAACGTTGGCGATAGTGGGGATGATGGAGTAGAGCGTAGGTGTAATGGAAGATGTCCCATTTGGTAATCTTGGAATCTTGATAATGGGTTTGGAATTTTTCTAATGCCCAATCGGTAATGTTTTCTTGGCGATTAGTTCCGTCTTTATCATAAATGTAGAATGGAAAGCATTGAGAGCCACCTTGAGGCAACAAGTCAGGAATGTGATTTACTGCAAGCGCGAACATTGCAATCTCAGATCCAACTTTAATCCAAATCACCTGATTCTCCAATTCAGTTTCAGGTGTTGGGAATATTAAATGTTGCTGATATCTTCGTTGGTTGAGTAAATGATCAAAGTAAAGAGCTTTTTTAATGAATGGGCGATAAATTGAATTACGAACCTTAGAGATATCAAAGCTAATTAGTTCTCTTTGCTGTAATGCTGCCTTAAGTCTATCTGTCCATTTAACAAATGTTGGATCTGCATTTATGAAACGATCAATATCAACAGGTGAAGTTTGTTGAGAATATCGACTAACTTCAATATTGTAATTCTCAATTAATCGTTTTACTTTATTTTGTAGATCAAATTCATCAAAAGAAAATACCCATTCATCTCTATTGGATGCAATGCCAAGACTGAATAGCTGAAATATGGCTTTTGCATCTTGTCCTTTTTCTTTCTTTTCTTCCTTTGAACCTATGGGGACAAAAGAAGAAAAATCGCTCTCCAAATCTTCAGTTAGCCAAGTATATTTGCTATCAGGTTCAACTTCTTTCCAATCAACATCCTGAATACTTTCAAACTTTTCTAAGCTACTTAGCTTTTGTTCCTTGCGCCAAAACTCATCCATCCGCGCATAATAAATCTTAGCCTTTCTCATAGATTTTCTGGTTTCAATCCTGTTCTCTTAGCTATACGGGCAAGCATTTTTGCCCCTATTTCATCGCTATCTCGAAAAGCAAAAACATAATCTTCCCAGCCGTCACGTTCTAAAATCTTGTGCGATCCAGTTTGACGCTTTACATTCCATCCAATCTTTTCCAATGCGGCTAATACTTTTCTGGCTTTTGCAGATGACCATTGACTCATGATGATAAATTCCTACGCTGCCACAAAGTCAAAGCTAGTCAACCCAAAAGCCATTTCTCCATGCTCCAACTTGTCAGCAATAACCCGTAATGCCAAAGCTTGAACATGAGCGATCGCCTGTTGTTGACTATTTCCATAGACCAAAGCGCCCGAAATTTCGAGAATCTCAGCAATCCAGCGACCATCATCCTCTTGTTCTGTTTCAATGGTGAAATGATTAGAAATATGTTTTGTCATGTTAGTTTCCTTAAAAATTAAGTGATTAGAGATTTGAGAAAGTAAACTTTTCTTTCTGCAAAAACTCATTCATTGCTTCCTCAACAGATTGTTGAACAAGTTTTTTAAGCCCTTGCGCTTCTAAGCTTACTCTGAATTTCATAGCCGTATACTGTAAAACCTCTTGGATATCTTCTGCTTCTAGATCAGGGAATGTTTGTAAGATTTCTTGATCTCGCATTCCGTCAGCAAACATATCAAAGATAGTTGTAACAGGTATTCTCAAGGAGCGAATACATGGCACACCGCCCATTTTTTGAGGATTAGTTGTAATTCTTGCAAATTGCATACTTAATTAAGCCTCTAACGCTTTCTTACAAAAATATTAACACTTACTCCAACTTGAATACCAAAAACATTATGAGTTGTTCCCGATAATTTAGGATTTTTGCGAATATTCCCGCCCAAGTCAAATACATATATTTGATCAAAGTCTTTTTCTAGATACTGACGCATTCCATCAAATGCAATTTGGTCTAGAAAACTGTTATTTGTCACAAGAGCAACAATACCCTCTTCACCAATTCTATCTGATGCCCACCGAATTGCTTTCACATAAGGATCTGACAATTTGTTTTTTAAAGTCGCTTTTGAAGCTTTAGCATAGGTAGCCGCTACACGATCATCAATCCCAGTCTTGGTTTTAGTCTGGTACTTACGATTCTTATTGTTGTCATTCTCATTCAACTGTCCCACATTATACGGAGGATTCCCAATCACCACAAATAAATCTGATTCCCTTTGTCTCTCCACCCGTTTCATATTTTCAGGCGTAAACAGACCCAACTGCTCAATACGCTGATCCTCAAACGTATCTACCAAACAAATCCCCTCAAATGACTCATATTTCCCAGTCTGCTCAAAATACTCATGCTCAATATTCATCGACGCAATGTAATAGGGCAGCAACATCACCTCATTGCAATGCAACTCATGCTCATACTTGTGAGGCAAAGCCGACTTCTGGATTTCCGCAATCTCGCGCATCACCCTCATAATAAAATTTCCCGTACCCACAAACGGATCGAGAATATGCACACCCTTATCCACCAGAGACTTGCCAAACTCCCGTTGCAAAATCTCCTCCACACTCTTCACCATAAAATTCACAATCGGCTGTGGTGTATACACAATCCCATGCGTATCCGCCACCTTAGTCGAAAAACCCTGAAAGAACTTCTCATAGACCGTATTCAAAAAATCCTGCTTTTGCGAAAAATCATCAATCGTAGCCGCCGTCTCCTCGATCGCCCCATAAAATCGATCCAAACTACTCAAAAAGTGAGCGCGGCTGAAATGCTTAGAAGTCAAGGCATTGATCACCTTCTCAATCTCAACCGCAATAATATTTCTCTGAGCAAAATCAGGATTATTGAACACACTCCGAAAAATCCGTTCCGTTAGCAAATGCTGAATCAACATCTCCTCAACCGCCGACTCCGCCAGATTGGGATTAATTGACTGCCGACAAAGCTGCATAAATGCCGCAAACGCATCAATAAACTTTTTGTTAGTCTTCTCCTGTGTACGGATTAGCTCCAGCAAAGCCGTAGCATGATCCTTCACGCGATCGCCAAATTCCTCGGCAGCCTTTTCCCATTGTGCGATCGCAGGCGCACGATATTCAAAAAACTGGCGCACCACATCCACCAATTCCTGCTCTTTGGTAATGTCCACATCCATCACCAACTTGCCATCCTGATAAAGAATGGCGCGATCGGGTTGCTGAAAAATAATATTGTCTTTGGGATAGCCCACTGCAAATTTTTTCTGAACTTCCTTCTTCAGATCATCCTTGCTATCCTTCGCTTCCCAATAAGCACGCGGTAAACGATAAATATCTACTAATGCCCCATCAATGCGAATTGGCTGTTTTTGCGATCGCTTAATCGCAAATTGCTGCTCTAAAGTCCAGTCAAACTGTCGCCCACAGGACTCTAACAACTGCTGAAAAGCTGACAGCACCGCACCCTCATGCACTATGCCTAACTTGCCATAGCGATCCAAAGCTTCATAGTAATTTTTAATCGGCTTGTGCGATGGCTTGAGGCTAAGACTTGGCATATTAAGACTGCATGATATTTTTATGTGATAACACTACTATAGACTGAGCGAGAAAATAAAAGCGATCGCAGAAACATTGGCACTCGATTCTGTGGGATAAAGGCTAGGTGGTAAGGCTTTATGTAAAACATATCAACATTTTTTGTTGCATAGCTTTTGATTCTCTAGAATTAACTATATGACAAAGACGTGTTGGTAAATTTTATGTCTTTATTCTGGAGTTTCTTTGTCGCGATCGCACCCGCGATCGCCATTCTTTGTTACTTCTATGAATGCGATCGCCAAATTAGTGAGCCCTATCAAGACAAGTTCAAAGCACTCTTGATGGGAATGGCTTGCATCATTCCTGCGGGATTTATTGAAGGAGTTGGCGCGTATATTTTGTCTGGGAATAAGGTCGCAAACTATTTCCAACAGATGACTACCTCAATAGATACTCCTTCGTTCTCTTTGCCAGATGCTTTATTAGGAGGATTCATCCTATCAGCACTCATTGAAGAAGCCCTGAAGCTATTGATTTTACTAGCAGCATTCAAGAAAAGCGAATCCTTTAAGACCAAAACTAACATCATTATGTTAACGGTCTGCATTGGCTTAGGATTTGCTTGCATTGAGAACATTATGTATGTGTTTATGCTGCATAGCAAAATGGGGCATTACATTGCTCAAGCCAGAGCCTTTGTAAGCTTGCCGATGCACGCGATCGCAGGTGTCATCATGGGTAGCATTCTCGCAGAAGCAAAAAGCGCTAATCAGCATCGCCCATGGATTGCACTCAAAGCATTATTTGCCGCGATTCTTCTGCATGGCACTTTTAACTGTTTGCTATTTCTCCATACTTGGCTCAGTTCTCTAGCTGTATTTATTGGCTTGTTTGGTAGCGTCTTCTTTACAGTGCGCTATTTCCAAAAACTTAATCTAGTTCCAAAAACAGATGAGAATCTATCAAGCAAGCAAAGCACCAATAAAAATAGTCGGAAATGGTGGGCTTGGCATTGGCATTCTCCGATTTTGTGGTTAGTCGGAGTTGCCACAGCGATCGCGGCTAGTTATTGGATACCTCAGAGTATGAATAAATTAGCTGGACGCTATAGCAATAGTAGTGCTGAATCTAGCGCCGTTGCCAGTAATGATGATAATTATGATGGCGACATCTCTCAAGTTAAGGCAAAATATGAACGTAAAGACTATGCAGGCGTGATTCGCGATTGCGATCGCATATTAAGCAAAAATCCACGAAACTCGGTAGCCTATAACTATAAAGGAATTGCTAACTTCTTTCTAAACAATGTGGACTCAGCGATCGACAACTATAGCCAAGCGATCGCCTTTGATCCTGAATATGCTTTGGCATATTATAATCGCGCTGAAGCATACTTTTATCAAGAGAATTACACCTTAGCCTTAGCAGATTATGATTTAGCAATTCAAGCCAAAGGCGACTTAGGTAGCAAAGGGAAGAAACGCCTTGCAGATATCTATGCCAATCGAGGCGACGCACTAGGTCGGTTAGGTCGATTTTCAGAAGCTCTTGCATCAGCCGATCGCGCAATTGAAATCAATCCACGGCATGTATTTGCTTGGTATATCCGTAGCTTAGCACTTGGCTATACCAAGCAAAATCAAGAAGCTTTAAAAGCAATCGACAAAGCGATCGAGATTGCCAACTATGCATATATTTGGCATCAACGCGGAGAAATACTGTACGAACTAAAACGTTATCCAGAGGCGATTGTCGCTTACGAAAAAGCTTTCCAAATCGATCCTCGATATGCCCGTGCTATGTATAGTCAAGGCTTGGTTTTAGAAGAATTAGGGCGCGATCGCGAAGCTCTAAAATCATATAATCGCGCTCTAGCACTCTATCCTGACTGGGAAGAAGTCCAACAGTCCCAACAAAAAATCATGCGTAAAATAGCAAAGAAAGGAGTTCGCTAATATGGAAGACCAAGCTAAAGATCCTAAGAAGGGAAGCAATCTCAAAGAACAGGCTCAAAGAGGAAATATAAAAGCCATTGCAATCTTGATGAATCGCTCTTTCCAACGTCGCGGCGTAACTGCTTCAGTTCGACTTAAAGAAGATTGCCTACAGATTTTATTGGAATCGGTAAAAGTGCCAGAACAGTCAAAATACGTGTCAATGGTTCTCACGGGCATCCAAAATTTAGCGATCGCCAATATCAACACCCTAGAAATTTATGGAAAGGAATCAAGCTCCGACATTCCTAACTGGAGCCATAAAGTAGATTTAAATCCACTTCCTCCAATTTACAGGCAAGAAATTACACCTGATATGCTAGAAGGATCTCAGCAAAACTTGATTGCTGAAACAAAATATTCTCAAGGAGTCCTGATTACAGAATCAAAGCCACTAATCAAGGAATCTGCGGAAAAATCTGACAGAAATAAAAAATCTAATTTCCTAATCCAATTACTCACACAATTAAGTAGTCGCTTTAATCTTAGAGCCGCAATCTATGGATTTTTGCTAGATATTATTTGTTCAGAAGCTGCAGGTTTTTTCTTTAACTCGATCGCAACTGTATTGCTTACGCTTCAAGGGAAAAGTGCCTATCAGATGCAATCAGAATTCTCAAGCAATCTATTTTTAATTATCTATCTCTGTATTGGACTAACATTTTCCAGTGCAGGAGGTTTTTTCTCGGCTCACTGTGCGAAACAAAATGAAATCTTTAATGCGGCTTTAACTGGGACTATATCCACGAGTTTGGGGATCTTGATGCATTATACAAACCCTTCACCCGCACCTTCTTGGTTCTTTACAACTGCCCTTTATCTAACAATTCCCGTAGCGATCGCTGGCGGATATCTCAGGAAAATCTCATCCAAGAAGCAACCGCAGAGAGCATAAAGGTTATCAAAATTATTCAGGATTTTCAAATTAATTTATCGACTTCCCTTGGGACGGGGTAGACGAGGGTTGTTTTGAGAAATAACAGAAATATTCGTAGGATGACTTAAAGAAGACTGAGGTAGATCGTTGTGAGCAGGGACATAATTATTAGCATTGATAGCGATCGCGTCCAAAGAATTAGTACAAGCTGATGCGATCGCGACAATAACGACAAAGCCATTGCTTAAAAATAGTCTCATACCTTTTCCTCAACTGATGTTTAATAGATTGCCAAAAATTTTGAGTTCAAAAGGCTCATTTATGGACTCAGCTTTTGACTCATTTATTCACCTGTCATCAGTCACTGCGGAATCTACGCGACTCGTTACAAAACTTAAAAATCAAAAGCAGAAACTGGCGTAGCCAGTTTCTGCTTTTTAAAACTATTGTTGAGTTTAATTTTCCATGAACAAAAGTGCGATCGCACTTTTTTGTTCATGGAGATAACTGTGCGGAGAACCACACTTTTGAAGTGTGGTTCTCCTACTGCTCATAGCTTTGCAGTTATTTCATAATAAACCTGTGAACGAAATCGAAGTACGAAACATCAACTTAATTCTTAATCTACTTCTGAACGTTCCATCGTTGTTTTGAAATAGTTAAAGGTGATATTTATGTTAGTACGTTGGCAACCTTTCCAAGAAATGGAAGAAGTTCGTCGTCAATTTGATCGCTTATTCCGTGAGTTTGCACCATTAGATCAGGAAACTGCAAAAGGCGGATGGGTTCCTGCTAGTGAGCTACGAGATGATGGCGACAATTTAACTTTAAGGCTCTCGCTTCCTGAAATTGAAGCCAAGGATCTTGACATTCAAGTGACTAAGGATTCGATCTCAGTTGCTGGTGAACGCCATGTCGAACGTAAGGAAGAATCTGAAAAAGGCTATTACTGGAGTGAAATGAGCTATGGCAAATTCCGCCGTGTATTTGCTTTGCCTGTAGCGATCGAACATGAACAAGTTAAAGCTGATTACACCAATGGGATTCTCACCTTGACTTTACCTAAAGCTAATGAAGTCAAAGCCTTCAAGGTCAACGTCACTGGCGAACTACCTGCTTCCTAATTAAGTAAATGGTTTGCTTTGCAAACCATTTACTTAATTGATTAATTCTTAATCTCAAGTACTGTCAGAATATAATATAACGGATTTAAGAATAGCCGAGGCTATTCTTAAATCCGTTATAAATTTATTGAGGTTTTACAAGTTTTGATTACAGCTATCCCATCAAGCTTTGTTGCCTCTGATTTCCCAGTCATTTGCGGAAATGAAGACGTAATTCAACATGCTGTGCAAGATGATGCACCAGTGTTTTTACCTAATAATAATCTTCGCCTTGAAGAGATTACCTCAGCCTTTGCCTGTGCATTGCATATGCATCAGCCGACCATTCCCGCAGGAGCAAATGGAGCGCTAATTTGTAATCTGCAAAATATGTTTGAACATCAGGGCGAAGGTGATAATCACAACGCTTCTGTGTTTGCATGGTGTTACAGCCGTATGGGAGATTTTATCCCCCAATTAGTCTCTCAGGGCAGCAATCCTCGGATTATGTTGGACTATTCAGGAAATCTGCTCTGGGGCTTGCAGCAAATGCAACGCCATGACATTTTGGATAATCTCAAGCGCATTACCTGCGATCGCCAATATCAGCCCTATGTAGAATGGCTTGGCACGATGTGGAGTCATGCAGTAATTCCATCCACGCCAATTCCCGATATAAAATTACATATTCAAGCTTGGCAAAGTCATTTTGCTTCGATCTTTGGTATTGATGCTCTAAAACGTGTTAAAGGTTTCTCACCGCCTGAGATGCATCTTCCTAATCATCCTGACACACTCTATGAATACATTAAAGCCCTCAAAGAATGCGGCTATCGTTGGTTGATGGTTCAGGAACACTCTGTAGAACGTCTTGATGGCTCAGGACTCACCCAAGATCAGAAATATTTGCCTAATCGACTCGTTGCCATGAATTCCCAAGGCGAATCGATTAGTATCACTGCTCTAATTAAAACTCAAGGCTCCGATACAAAGCTTGTAGCCCAGATGCAGCCTTATCATGAGGCAAAAGGTCGGAGTAGACAGATGCTTGGTAATATTTCCGTACCTTCTCTCGTGTCGCAAATTGCCGATGGTGAGAATGGCGGCGTGATGATGAATGAATTCCCTCGCGACTATCCGTTGATATGGGATCAACTTAAAAATAATGGTCGTGGAAGTTCAGGTATTGTCGGACTAAATGGAACTGAATATCTGGAAATGATCGAGGCGGCTGGCGTAAGTCCCCTTGATTACCCAGTCGTGCAAGCAGTGCAACAGCATAAAGTCTGGAATAAGGTCGATCAAAGCGGCGATCGCAGTAATCTCAGTACAGCTACCGTTGAACAAGCAATTACTGAACTAAAAGCAAGTGACCATCAATTTCATATGGATGGCGCATCATGGACAAATAGCATGAGTTGGGTACATGGCTATGAAAATGTATTGGAGCCAATGAATAAACTCAGTGCCAAGTTCCATGAAAAATACGATCAATTGGTAGCTCAAGATCCATCAATTACTAAGCGATCGGATTACCAGCAAGCTCTGCTCTACAATCTCCTAGTCCAAACTAGCTGCTTCCGCTACTGGGGACAAGGCACATGGACAGACTATGCCCGCGAACTCTATCGACGCGGCGAATCTTTGTAGTCTAAAGTTGGCACTTAGTGCCAACTTTAGACTACAAAGCATTATACAATTCTTGAGCCTATCAATTTTTCACGCCTATCAAGATTATGACTTTGAAGTGGTTCAATCTTGCATTTAAGTTTCAGGGTTCCGTTGCGCCGATTATTTTACCAAGAGTGTTGATTTTTGCAGGATTTGCCTTTGGAGTCTCGCTCTTTCACTACTATGAACCACAGATCTCTCTCAAGGTTTTGGGTGATCTGACTAACAATGTCGTCTTTAATCTAGTTTTAGGACTGCTCTTGGTGTTTCGGACAAACACCGCCTACGATCGCTATTGGGAAGGACGCAAAGCATGGGGAACTTTGGTGGTGAATATTCGCAATTTATCCAGATTAATGCAAATCTCAACTAACTGTCCTGAAGAGGAACAGCAGCAAAGAGAAAAATCGATCAAGTTGTTAGCCGCTTTTGCGATCGCGACAAAACTCCATCTTCGTAGTGAAGCAATCGAAAAGGATCTTGATGAAATTCTACCTGAAGAAGACATTGTAAAGCTCCGTAGTGCTAAACATGCTCCTTTAGAATTAACACTATGGTTAGGTGACTATTTACAAAAGCAAGTGCAAAGCGATCGCATTGATACTAATTATTTTGTAACTATGAATAGTCATCTCAATGCTCTGGTAGAAGGGCTAACCAGTTGTGAAAGGATTCTGAGAACCCCATTACCGATTGCTTATTGTATCTATTTAAAGCGCTTGATTTTGATTTACTGCATTGGGTTACCATTCCACCTTGTTGTGGAGATCGATTGGCTAACTGCGATCGCAGTTGGTTTGGTTAGTTTTATCCTTTTAGGGATTGAACAAATTGGCAACGAAATCGAAAATCCATTTGGACATGACTTGAATGATTTACCAATCGATACAATATGCGAAAGCGTGACAGCTAATGTAGAACAAGCGATTGCTTATTCAACAAAATAAAAAAGGGCGCTAAGCGCCCTTTTTTATTTTGTTTATTCTTGTTCCTGACGATTAATTTGGGCGATCGCTAATTTTGCTAGTACTCTTAACACCTCTAGCTCATCATCTAATAATGGTTGTAAAGATTTGATGACGCTTGCATTGCCAATCTTGCCAAGCGCATTAATTGCGGCTTTACGAACACCTAAATCAGAATCTTGTAGGGCTAAGATTAGATGCGGAATCGCTGGAGGATAATTAACTTGACCGAAAGCCGCAGTAGCTTCAGTCCGAATAATTGGCTCAGGATCAGTGAGCGCTGAAATAAGAATATTGCAGGACTTCTCATCCAACTGCTCTTGCGCAACATGACCAATTGCACCAATAACTGCACAACGCACATCTAGAGAATCAGAATTCAGGGCTATATACAGATGTTCCGCAGCATCTGCGCCGATAAAAGCTAATGCCCATGCAGCTTGTCCCTTAATATCCTGAGGTTGATCGGGTGATTCTAAAATCCCTAACAATGCTGAGGCTGAAGCCTCACCAGTTCTTGCTAAAGCACCTGCCGCTGAACTTCTCACAACCGTATCTGGATCATTAAGGAAAGAGAAGAGTAAGTTTGGCACTGCACTTGGATCAGCAATGATTGTTAGGGTTTTAGCAGCCGCTCTACGCAGAACAACATTGGGGTGATTAGCTAGTGCTTCTGTTAGGAATGGAGTAAACAATTCACCAATTTCTCCAATGGTTTCGGCAAACCTAAGTCTGACCAGCCCTCTAGGATCGCCTAGCCCTTCGACTAGTTGGCTGAGGAGTTGACGATCGCTATTGTCGAAAGTCCCAAGAGAGATTTGATCATTTACCTTTTGAATCAGCATATCGTTGGCTGATTGAATATCTAGAACTGGATTATCCATTGTTAAATAACGATAACGAAATTAAAGGAAAGTCTTCCGCTAAAGACACGACGAACTGCACTAATCTCATCCCACCAAATCTTTAGCGAAAATTATTTAGGATTTACTTTGCTGTTGGCGAAGTGTCTGGAGGGTAGTATCAATTTTGGCTAGGTTTGGCTCTAAAGTCGCTAGAGCTTGGCTTTTCATGATTTTGGCTCGCTGTGCTGTAGCGAGGGTGTCATTTACAATTCTTTCGCGAAACTGCTCTAACTCAGAGATCATTTCTGCTAATTCTTGAGGGGTCGCCTCTTCGAGTGAGTTCAGTTCTGGAATGTCAAACATAGCTAGTTATATTATCTAAAAAACAAATAAATTAAGTCGATTTAAATCGATAAAAAAATATAATTTTAATTGTCTCAGATCACGGCGCAAATGTTTTACCCAAACCTAAAAGCTGTTTCGCCCACTAAGCGGGCGAAACAGCTTTTAGGTTTACGTGTTTTAGCGCAAAGCACTGCCGTTAATTCTGGCTTTTAATGCGATTAATTGCTTGAAACATCTTGCTATCAGAAACTATTTGCTGTCGCTGATTTAACTTGAATTTTTCAACGCGATCGCCCATAGTTTTTTCAGGTGCAACGCCCTCTTCCTCTGAAACTTGCCAATTGAAAAGACGATCTAACCCTTCCAAAGGGGCAAAGGAAACATCCCTATCTGTAAATCGTAACAACTGCATACTGCCGCCGCCAACGGCAGGAGCATTGCTCTGTTGCATTTCCAGTAGCATCTGATGAGCTGGAGACAAGGCATTGGGAGAACTATTGCCAATTGTCACTTGTGCTGTCAGAGAGTCTGCATTTAAGGAAAATACAGTACTCGCGATCGCCAATAAACCTAAAATTTTGAATGAAGCCATTTACTGCCCCTGAAATTTAACATGGTGAACTGCAACATGTAATATTTCCTTGCCCTTACTTAACCTACCATTTTTTATTGTTTCGCTCTAGCTAAATGTCAGAAATTTAACATAAAACCCAAAAAGCGTGAGGGGCTGCTTTGCCCCGCCTCACGCTTTTTGGGTTTTGAAGTTGTGTTTGGTTGCTATAGTAACGATATACTTCGATTATTTGATAGTTTGTTAAGCAATCGGGTTAAGCAATCGACAAGTAGATTTTAGTAACGACACCATGCTAGAGACAGTAACTGAAGCAGATCAACCAAAGGATTTGTCTAACACACAATCCATTGAGGACGTAAATGAGGCTGCGATCGCTGTTGTCGATCCTCCAATTGTTGATGAAGATCTAGAAGTAATTGAAGATGTCGAGATGTCTTTATTTGATCACCTCGAAGAATTGCGATCGCGGATTTTCTATGCCTTAATTGCCATTTTTGTGGCGATCATTGGTTGCTTTGCCTTCGTAAACAAGATTGTGGCTCTATTAGAGATTCCTGCTCAGGGAGTAAAATTTTTACAACTTGCACCTGGGGAATACTTTTTTGTTTCGATCAAAGTTGCTGGCTATAGTGGCTTATTGGTAGCAAGCCCTGCTATCTTGTATCAAATTGTGCGATTCATCCTGCCAGGGCTAACCCGCAAAGAAAAACGCGCGATTGCGCCAATTGTTTTTGGCTCTAGCATTTTATTTGTTCTCGGTATTGTCTTTGCTTACGAGTTACTCATACCTGCTGCCCTCAATTTCTTTATTAGTTATGGCGGCGACGTTGTTGAACAGTTTTGGTCAATCGATCGCTATTTTGAATTTGTACTATTGCTGTTATTTAGTACTGGCTTAGCCTTTCAAATCCCCGTGATTCAAGCCTTATTAGCGATGACAGGTATTGTCAATTCCACCCGAATGCTTGCTGGGTGGCGCTATGTGGTACTTGGCGCAGTCATCCTCGGCGCAGTGTTAACTCCATCAACTGATCCCATGACCCAAAGTTTGCTCGCTGGTGCAGTTGCCATTTTGTACTTTGGTGGCATTTTCTTAGTCAAGGCTATGGGTAAATAAACAATAACCAGTAAAGCCTGAGCATCAGACCGTACTGGTTTGGGATTTTATATTTAAAAAAATGGAAAATCAAAACATTTTGATCTACGACACGACCCTTCGCGATGGCACACAGCGCGAAGGGTTGTCGCTGTCAGTGGAAGATAAGGTGCGAATAGCAGTTCGACTTGATCGGATGGGAGTTGCCTTTATCGAAGGTGGTTGGGCAGGTGCAAATCCTAAGGATGGCGAATTTTTCCGACGAATGCAAGAATATCGCCTTAGTAGTGCCGAGCTAGTGGTCTTCTGTTCGACAAGACGAGCAGGAATCAAGGCAAAGGATGATCCGATGCTCGTACCAATTATTGCTGCTGAAACCAAGTGGATTACTATTTTTGGTAAATCATGGGATCTTCATGTTATTGAGGGATTACGTACAACCCTTGAAGAAAATCTTGCCATGATCAGCGATACGATCGCCTACTTAAAAAGTTGCGATCGCCGTCTGATCTATGATGCTGAGCATTGGTTTGATGGCTACAAAAACAATCCTGACTATGCATTACAAACTTTAAAAGCAGCTCTTGATGCTGGAGCTGAGTGGGTTGTCCTCTGCGATACCAATGGCGGCACGATGCCCGACGAAGTGGCAAAAATTACGGAGGTTGTGAATGATTCGTTGCGTCAATGGGGGAGCAACCCACAAATTGGCATTCATACCCATAACGATGCTGGCTTGGCTGTCGCTAATGCGATCGCAGCTGTCCAGCATGGAGCAACGATGGTTCAGGGAACTATTAATGGCTATGGTGAACGCTGCGGCAATGCCAATCTCTGCACCGTGATTCCTAATTTGCAACTAAAAATGGGCTATGACTGCATTGATGCAGAAAAATTAGCTCAACTCACCGAAGTCTCTCGCCAAGTCAGCGAAATTGTTAATCTTGCGCCTGATGACCATGCTCCTTTTGTGGGTGCTTCAGCCTTTGCCCATAAGGGAGGCATCCATGTCAGTGCTGTACAACGCAATCCCCTCACCTACGAGCATATTGCTCCTGAAAGTATCGGTAACAATCGCCGCATCGTTATCTCTGAACAGGCAGGTATCAGCAATGTGATCTCCAAAGTCGAAACCTTCGGCATTTGTCTACGCAAAGAAGATCCCGCCTGTCGGCAAATCTTGCAAATGACGAAAGAGCTCGAACAACTCGGATATCAGTTTGAGTCAGCGGAAGCAAGTTTTGAATTATTGGTTCGCGAAGCCTTAGGCGATCGCCCTAAATTTTTTACAATTAGCAGTTTTCATGTTTACTGCTCTACGGAATCGACTCACAGTAACGGATTAGTCGGTTCCCAAGCTACTGTTAAGGTGATGGTCAATGATGAAGAGCATCTTACAGCCGCCGAAGGGAATGGACCAGTCGCAGCCCTTGATATCGCTCTTCGCAAAGCTCTGGTTAGCTTCTATCCTGAAATTGCTAATTTTTATCTAACTGACTATAAAGTGCGCATTCTAAATAGTGATTCTGGAACTAATGCAGTTACTAGAGTATTAATCGAATTCAGTAATGGTAAAAGGCGCTGGTCAACGGCTGGAGTGTCAAATAATATAATCGATGCGTCTTGTAAAGCTCTTGTAGAAGGCTTAGAGTATGGGCTTCTATCCGCTGTTCGCCATACCAAAGTATAGCAAAGCAATCATTGACATCTATCTATAGCAGTAATACCACAGCACAAAATGTCGTAGCCATTTTGTGCTGTGGTATTACTGCTACATCTTTCGACTTCTTTCCACCCAATAATTCAAAAGTCGCCTTAGTAGGGTTAATCTAGCTACTTATAAATATATTTTAAGTTTAGATGCTCTGCCATTCTTTCAAAAACTTTATCTTCAGTAAATGGTTTAGAGAGAAATCCATCGAACCCATTTAGAAATAAATCCTCTTCTCTAAAATCAACTAAGCTAGCTGTTAAAGCAATTATTCGGACTTTCTGTGAATTGGGAATGTTCCTCATTGCCTCAATTTCTCTAATTGCCGATGCAGCCTCTTGCCCATTCATGATCGGCATCCTAACATCCATCCAGATCAAATGTGGTGACCAAGATTGCCATACATCGATCGCATCCTGTCCATTACTAACTTCGCGCACTTCTATTCCTAGCGGTGACAAAATTCTCGTTAAGAGTTGTCGGTTCAAACGCATATCCTCAGCGATTAAAATGCGGTAGCCCTGATTACCCTCAATGCCGATTACTCGACGCAGTGATTTAGTCGTAGAGTCGAGACTAAACAGATCCAAAGACTTAACAGGAATATAAAACCTGAATGTAGAACCTTCGCCAACTTTACTGATGACAAACATTTGTCCACCCATTAGCCTCACGTAGTTATAACTAATCGATAGTCCTAGTCCAGTTCCTTCCTGCGATCGCTTGCCAGAATCTGTTTGGACAAAGGGCTGAAATAAGGTTAACACCTCCGCTTCGGAAATACCCGCCCCCGTGTCTTCCACTTCAAAACACAAGCAACGAGGAATCTCAGAAACTTCTCCAACTATTCTGTCCATATTATTGGGTAAGTTGCGAACTTCTACACGCACAAGAATATGTCCTGAATCCGTAAATTTGATCGCATTACCGATTAAGTTGATTAATATTTGGCGTAATTTACCTTCATCGGTATAGATATAGGGAGGAACATCGGGCTGAATGCTCACATCGAAGGATAAATCTTTTTCTTGAGCCTTCAGATACAACATATCTCTTGCGGTATCTACAATGTCGTATAGCGAACATTCCTTCTCGCGAAGAAGGACACTTCCAGCTTCCAGCTTTGACATTTCTAAAATGTCATTAATCATCGCCAGTAAATGATTGCCACTATTACAGATAGTTTGGAGATCTGTCTGATGTTGCTCATTTAACTCTTGGTCATAGAGCATAAGCTGAGCAAAACCAAGAATCGCATTTAGAGGAGTACGCAACTCGTGACTCATATTTGCTAAAAAGGCGGCTTTAGAACGGCTTGCTGACTCGGCGGCTTCTTTGGCAATCTTGAGGTCATATGTACGTTCCTCAACTCGTTGTTCTAAGAGATTAGCTTGCTCTCGGAGTTTAGCTTCTGACTCGCGTAAGGCAAGTTCTGTCTTTTTAAGCAGCGTAATATCGTAGAAAGTATTTAATAAAACTTGCTCGCCTTTTAGCCATAATGGATGCACAGATGCTAGCACCCACAAGGGTTCTTGATTAGCTTTGCATAGCCGAATCTCATAGTCGCGCACTTTTTGGTTTTGCAAAAGATGCTGCTGTAAAACCTCCCATTCTGCTGGTAAGTAGTAAAGATCTTTTATCGATCGCTGGATTAAATCGTGGGATTCTCTTTGGAGGATTGTGCCAGCACTGGTATTAGCGTAGGTGATCGCACCATCAGAGAGTCTACTAACCAGCATGGCCATACTGGTTGACTCAGCGATCGATCTAAACTGCTCCTCACTTTGGTGCATAGTCTCGACAGCGCGATTGTATTGCTCATATTCGATCGCATCACCATGCTCAGTGCTAGTCGCTAGCATAATTTCGAGATCACTTTTATCTCGATAGACAATTTCTAATATCGATTGCAAAGTAGCTTGAGCCATTTTGCGCTCAATGATTTCACTTTTTAGTCTTTTATTAACATCTAGAAGCTCTGCCTCAACCAGATCGCCATGTTCAACTGCGGTTAATAATGAGTTTTCCAGATCGCTATTTTCCATTTGAAGTCGGCTGACTTGCATTCGTAGGCTTTTGACTTCCTGCTGGAGCTTTTGCCAGTCTTTCGTGGATATTTCTTCAGAAAATTTGGAATTGTCCATGTAGGGAAATTTTGCTAAAGCAAACAAATTATTTAGAAGCGCCCAAGATCAAAAGCAAAGCAATTTAGACACATGCACAACTGTAATCAATTCTAAATTATGAAACCGATTTTAGGGTTTGTAACGCTTACAGCGTTACAAACCCTAAAATCGGTTTTGAGGCAAGTCCGCTGTCAGCGGACTTGCCTCAAAACCGATTTTTGTAATGATAATTGCTAAGACACACGATGCAGTAATTTTTAAATGTTAAAAGTTTACTAAATTTAGTATGTGCTTTTAGAGATTATATCAGTTAGTTTTTGTCAAAATCTTTTGACATATAGCAATGAAAGTTTTGCTTAGGACATAAAACCCAAATAAATAAAGGCGGCGCTTCGCGCCGCCTTTATTTATTTGGGTTTTGATTTGTCCTAGCGATCTCTTTCATTGCTATATCTGACAACTAAGGTTACTTGCATTAAGATTCGTCAAACCAAAAACATGGGATTTGATGCGACTTGCCACACCTCGTATTTTTCAGTTTATGCCCTGATAAAAAATAACTTTGACGGACGTTGATAGATATGGTAAGTTGCGCTACGCTATTAATCCAAATCGCCTAAGTAATTAGTTCTTTGATTTCAATGAGTTATCACTCCCAGACATACGCGATCGCTAGTCGCCAAGAAGATTTAGAGAGACACCTGCTAGAACTGTCTGTCGTTGACCGTGAGCAGTTGGCAGTTGCCAAACGCTGGCAAGCTCGACAGGAAGGTCCCTTGCTGATGATTTTGTTACAGCTTAGTTTTATTGACCTGCATCAGTTTAGTGGCTTACTTGACTGGTCTGGACAGAGCTGATCAGCCCAAAAACAAACAAAGCCAGTATTGTGCTTTGTTTGTTTATCCACCACTCACGGGGGGGATCAGTGCTACCTCATCGCCATTTTTCAGAATTGTCTGTGGTTCGACAAAATTGAGACTCACTGCATAACGAGTTAGCGATCGCCATTTCTCAAGATGTGGGTGTTGACTAGCTAAGCGATCGAATATTTGCGACACTGAAGTACCTGACGCTAGCGTAATTTGCATTTCATCGGTAGCGAGTACCTCTTGAAAAATTGCAAATAATTTAACAGTGATGTGAATATCTTCAGAAATTGGTTCGTGGTTCATATTTTTACAGCGCTTTGCTCTGAAATGAGAACCAAGATTTTTGTTAAACGTAGGGGCAATTCATGAATTGCCCCTACGTTTAACAAAAATCTTGGTTCTTATGTTAATCTGCTTCTGCATTTTCGTAAGCGGCGATGATGTTATGGACTAGAGGATGGCGCACTACATCATTTTTATCAAATAAGTTAAAGGAAACGCCTTCAACTCCTTTCAGAATATTCATGGCGATGATTAAGCCAGATTTTTGATGGCGGGGTAAATCAATCTGGGTAATGTCGCCCGTGACGACCATACGCGATTTAAAGCCCAGTCGTGTTAAGACCATTTTCATTTGGGCGGCTGTTGTGTTTTGAGCCTCATCAACAATGATGAATGAGTTACTGAGAGTACGTCCGCGCATATAGGCAAGAGGCGCGACTTCGATAATGCCACGCTCCATTAATTGCGGGACTTTCTCCGCACCGATCATTTCGTTCATCGCATCGTAGAGAGGACGGAGATAGGGATCGATTTTTTGCTGCAAGTCTCCAGGCAGAAAACCGAGACTTTCGCCTGCTTCGACTGCGGGTCGGGTGAGTATAATCCGCTCAAATTTATTACTTTGCAATGCGCTCACCGCAGCAACAGCAGCGAGATAGGTTTTCCCAGTACCCGCAGGTCCCACACCAAAGATTAAATCGTGATTTTCCATCGCCTGCACATATTGCTGCTGACGATAGGTGCGTGGCTGCACTGAGTCACCGCGACGATTACGAGAAATGGTAGCCCGATCGCGCCATTCGCCAGAACGTTCCTCCGTGATCGCTTCACGAGCAGCTCTAATATCTACAGCCGCGATCGTTTTTTCCTGTGACCACAATGGCTTCAGTGCGTTAACCATCTGTTCTACAAGACCGATTTGCTCTGTCGTGCCATCAATTAATAGGTCTTGTCCCCGCATGATTATCCGCACACCTGTTGTTTCTGCAAGTAGTTTTAAGTTTTCCTCGCGTGTCCCAGCAAGGCAGATCGCACTACTAGGATTTGGCAAACTCAAAATATACGGCTCGTTGCGGGGAGTACCCATTAAATTAGTTATCCTCTGGTTGTGATTGCGATGTGATAGGGCTTTGCCCCATCACATTGATTGATTATTACTTGATTAAATTCTCAGCGCCACTAATGACACGGGCTGTCAAAATTTTGTCGCCTAGTCTTAGTTTATCCAAAGTTTCCTTGCCATCGGTGACATAACCAAAAACGGTATAGTTTCCATCAAGCAAATTTAAGCCTGCGGGAGTCAATTCTGATTCAAAGAGATAGATGAAAAACTGAGATGAACCAGCATTAGCGTCATCATTAGGATGCGCCATGGCAACAGTTCCAAAGGCTGCGAAAGGTAGTACGGGTAATGTGCCTGACAAACCTTGTTCCTCAAAAGTTTTGGCATAGGTTGGCACTTTTTGATCGGGTAGGCGCACTTCGATTGGGACAGTCCGATATTTTTTGGTTTTAGGATCGATATAGCCATCGGCTGCACCATCGGGATCGCCCGTCTGCAAGTAATAGTTTTCGTCGGCTCGTGTGAAAGTTAGACCATCGTAAAAGCCCTTCTGAACAAGATCAACAAATTGACCTGCATTGACTGGTGCATTGTAGCCATCGACTGTAATCGTGGCATTACCTTTTTCGGTGGATATCTCCACTAGGGCTCGTCCCTTGAGTTGGGGCAATTGAGCATATTGGGCAGGAACTTCAAATGGGAAGGCTTGAATAAAGTCTGATTCGACTAAACCTACATAGTCCAAGGCTCTTTCCGATAACGCTTTAACACTGTTACGGTCTTTGACTGCGATCGCTTCTTGTAGAGGGACAAGGGCTGTTGTTAAGCTCGACAAATGTTCAGTTACTAATCCTTGGCGATCGCTGCTAACTTCAGCAATTAACTGCGACTGATTTTGGCTTAGGGTTTTTGAGATCGTGTCAATATCCCTTTTGAGGTTGCTCCAGCGCTTCAGATTTGCTTGGCGAGGCATTTGCTCTAAGGTACGCTGGACATCGCGCAGCACTTCGCTATCAATCGGTAAAGCATTTCTCAAGATTACACGAGGATCTTTGATCGCACTTTTGGTTGGCAGTGCTGCTATGCTTGGCGCGATCGCCGATATCATCGTTAAACAAGTTACGAGTAAGCAAGCGATTGTGAACGTTACGCCCTTAAACCAACAAGATCTTCGAGAGACAAGATCTATTTTCTGGTTTGTTAGATTGCTGGTTCTTTCTAAATTACGATTTAAATTAAGATTTAACATTGCACTCAAAACTAAATTAGCCACTTAAAAATGCTATTGCATTTGGTTGCACAGTTAGGCAAACTTAATTTGATTTCATGCAGTCCTATCTTTAAAAATTCATTATGACGGACGCAAGTATCGATCTAACAGAAGAGCAACATCCAAGGCGTGAGGCTGATAAATCAGATCTATCAGCACTAAAAAGCGATCGCCTATTTAGATCGATTATGGAAAATGTTGCCGATTTAATTGCAGTGATCGATGCTAAAGGTTATCGGATCTACAATAGCCCCTCCTATCAGAGAGTCTTGGGCTATACATCGGCAGAACTTAAAGGTACATGGGCTTACGATAAGATTCATCCCGATGATCAAGCGCAAGTATTAAAGGCGGCGGCAGAAACCTTAAAAACGGGTGTGGGGAAATCTTTAGAATATCGGATGCAGCATAAAGACGGAAGTTGGAGAATTTTAGAATCATCAGGCAGCGTGATGCGCGATGGACAGGGTAATGTCCAAAATATTGTGATTGTTGCCCATGATATTAGCGATCGCAAAAAGGAGCAGTGGGAACGCCGTCGCGCCGAAAGGGAACTAGAGCGATCGCGTCAAAGTTATAAAGATCTGGTCAGACGAGAGGAAATGTTAAACCGTCGCCTTACTAGCCAGATTCGCAATTCCCTTGATCTAGATACGATCCTTGCTACAGCCGTCAATGAAATACAGGATCTATTGCTGATCGATCTATGCAATTTCTTTTGGCATGTGCCCAATACTAATCCGCCAGAGTTTCAGCTTGTACATTTTGCGGCTAGTCATAACTTTCTTGATGCTGGTACCAGTTATCCTCTGTCTCAATTGGCTCAATTTGGTCAGCGTTTGCTTAGTCAAGAAATTATTCAGATTCAGTCGATTTACACTAATCCTGAACTGGATAATATCAGTCGGATGCTTCTTGCTGAAAGAGGCTTTACTTCGCAATTACTTGTACCGATCAAAACCCGATCGCAAAAATTAGGGGTGATTGTTGCCGCGCATTGTCACGGTAGTCGTCCTTGGGCCGCGGATGAGGTAGAACTATTGCAAGCAGTGGCGAACCAATTGGCGATCGCGATCGATCAAGCCGAGCTATTTGACTCTGCTAAGACAAATGCAGCCAATGCCCAAGCTCAAGCCATACTGATCGAAAAAGCCCTTGCTGATTTGCAAAAAACCCAGAGCCAACTGATTCAAACCGAAAAAATGTCGAGTCTTGGTCAATTAGTAGCAGGGGTCGCCCATGAGATTAATAATCCTGTCAACTTTATCTATGGCAATCTCAACCATGCCAACCGCTCTGTCCAGAATCTGCTAGATGCGATCGCTCTTTATCAAACAAATTATCCAGAACCAGTTCCCGAAATCGCCAAATTTCTTAATGAGATCGATCTGGAATTTCTCCAAGAAGATCTGCCGAAAATGCTGACATCAATGAAAATTGGAGCTGACCGCATTCGCCAAATAGTCTTGTCTTTACGAAATTTTTCGCGCACTGACCAAGAAGGAAGAAAACCCTTTAATATCCATGAAGGCTTAGATAGTACGTTACTGATTCTGCAAAATCGCCTTAAAGCTTATGGCGATCGCCCTGCGATTAATTTAACTAAGCGTTATGGCAATATCCCGATTGTCAACGCTTACGCGGGGCAACTTAATCAAGTGTTTATGAACATTTTAAGCAATGCGATCGATGCGATCGATGAAAGTATTATAAATCGTGATCATGCTACTGATATTGCCCAGCACCTAGCCAGTGAAATTTCGATCATTACTGAGTTGAATCCGCCCACAACTGAAAATCATCAGCTAATAGTGGTGATCCGCATTGTCGATAATGGGCGTGGTATTCCTGAAGATATTCTCAAAAAACTTTTTGATCCTTTCTTTACAACGAAGCCTGTGGGCAAAGGCACAGGATTGGGGCTATCAATTAGTTATCAAATTGTGGTAGAGAAGCATCAAGGGCGATTGGAATGCTTTTCTAAAGTCGGAGTAGGGACAGAGTTTAGGATCGAAATCCCCGTATAAGTATCTAAGAAATATAAAACCCAAAAAACCGTATCCCCCTTTGCAAGGCTACCGTGTACACACAAGTCGGACTTACCCCCTTTAATTCCCCCTTGCAAAGGGGGAAGACCAGAAATTTTGTTCCCTCCCCTTTGCAAGGGGAGGGTTAGGGTGGGTAATTGATGAGATTTGCATATTTCTGGTGTGTACACCGTAGCGATGCGTGGGCAGTACGTTTTTTAGATTAGAAAATAAAAGAGGTGCGAATTATAACCTCTACTATTTAGTTTTTCGATTATTCTAGGCACTGTAGCGATCGCCCCACTATGAAATCTAACTCACCCGACAATAACGCCTCTCCCTTACAAAATATCTTCTCGTGGGTTAAGAACACCCCTGAAAGATCAATTGACGAGGCTTTTGAAGCGGCTGTCAGCATCAAGCGGATTGAAGAAGAAACCTTTAAAGGTAATAAAATTTCTAATGACGGTAGCTTTGGTAGCAATGTATTTAGTGTTTTTGAGATCCAGCTTCAGAAGTATCTCAGAACAATTAATGCACGACTAAATTTCTACAAACTTAGTGCCTCACTGCCCTATTTGCAGACTCAAAGCTCCAGTAATCTTGCCAATATAGCGATCGCCAAATATGCAGCCAACGATCAGGAAAATGATCCCGTCGGCAATGGACAATTGTCAGCAAATCAACTTGCTGGAAACAGTCGAAGATTTTCTATTTATCAGAAACTTGCCTTTATTGACTACACTCTCGAAAGATATACCAGTGCAAGCGCTCAGACTATTGATGTTGTTGTTAAACCTTCAGTCAAAACAAACTTACCTAACAGTAAAAGCATAGAGACAGAAGAACCTGAAGTAGAAACTGAAGAAAAGTTTCAACTCTTTAAAAATAATAAGTCTAAGAGTTATAGACGACCTCCCCAACAGGTCACATCTGTAGAGAAGAGCATTTTGCCTGGTTCATTTTTTAAAGCTTTTGATCGGGTTAAACGTAATCTTAGTGGCTCATATATTGATTATGAAAAAGATATTGTTGAAGAATTGAGACAGTCACGACAGCGGATTAATCAGGCTTTACGCTACATTGTAGTTCTCGTGATTTCTGTAATCGCCGTGCAGTTTTTATCAAAAGCAGTGATTTTTAGTCCAATGATCAATAGCTTTATTGATACTAATAATATGACTGTCAAGTTTAGTCCTGCGATTGAGGAAAAAGCCTTTAATACATTGCGACTAGCCAAAGAGCGAATTGAATTTGATTACATGATTAAAACAATTGTGCTGGAACAATCGCAAGAGAAACAAGAAACTAATGATTCTAAAAAGACAGTTTCAGAACAATCGGGAGAGCCTATAAACAGTCCTAAGAAAACAGTCTCAGAACAATCAGAAGAAGGTAAAGTCAATGCTAAAAAGACAGCTTCAGAACAATCAGAAGAACTTGAAAAATTGATACAGGAAGAATCGATCAAGGTTTTAAAAAGATTCAACACTGAAAGCCTTGATGGAGTTAAGAACTTACTATCTGATATTACTGCTGCTTTTGTCTTTTACCTTTTTCTACTATCAGGACGCAAAGAATTAGAAACTATTAAAGAGTTTCTAGATGAAGTTCTTTATAGTCTTAATGACAATGCTAAAGCCTTTCTGATTATTATCGCAACCGATACCTTTGTAGGATTCCACTCTAGCGAAGGATGGGATGCCTTGTTAACAGTTTTATTTAATCATTTCGGATTACCTGAAAATAAAATCTTGGCGCAATCTTTTATCTCAACGGTTCCCGTGTTTTTGGATGGACTTTTCAAATTCTGGATTTTCCAATACCTAACTCAGGCTTCACCCGCTACTGCCACAATTTATCGAGAAATGAACGAATAAGTTTGATAGCGCTTTGTGTGTAAGAAAAAACTAAAGATAAAAGGCGGCGCTTCGCGCCGCCTTTTATCTTTGAACCGAGAATTGCTGCAAGCGATCGCAAAAACAAGTTAAGATTTATGATGGCTTAGCGACCTAGACGTTGACAGCCGTTGACTTTGTTAGTTTGCAATAGATTTTTACAAATTCCCTATGATTTACGAAATTTTCATGCCCGCGCTTAGCTCCACTATGACCGAAGGCAAAATTACCTCTTGGGTGAAATCGCCTGGTGACAAGGTGGAAAAAGGCGAAACTGTCGTGATTGTAGAGTCTGACAAAGCCGATATGGATGTCGAAACCTTCTACGAAGGTTATCTTGGCGTAATTCTCACTCCCGCAGGCGAATCTGCACCTGTTGGTTCGGCGATCGCCTATGTTGCAGAAACCAAAGAAGAAATCGAAGAAGCCAAGAAAAAGGCGACTAAGAAAAGTGATGAAGCTGCACCAAAAGAATCTGAAGAGCCACTTGCCAAGCTAGTTTCTGCACCCACAACTGCATCCGTCGCTTCAATCCCTGATGTGGTTGTTTCATCTCCTCGCAAATCTGCACCCGCCGCACCATCAGGTCGCCAGATCGTTTCTCCTAGAGCTAAGCGCATTGCCAAAGATAACGGTATTGATTTAGCTAAGATTTCGGGTACTGGTCCCAATGGACGAGTTACTGCTGCTGACGTGGAAGCATTTTTAAGCCCTGCTTCTACGCCTGCGCCTGCTCCTGTAGCTCAAGTATCATCTGCTCCTGCTAAAGTTGTTGCCCCTGCTCCTGCAAAAGCGGCGGCTCCCGTTGCGTTAGGAACTGCTCAAGCCTTAACAACTTTGCAAAAGGCTGTGATCAATAACATGAATCAAAGCCTCTCAGTGCCGACATTCCGTGTGGGTTACACGATTACCTCTGATGCTCTGGATGTTCTCTATAAGCAAGTTAAGTCTAAGGGCGTGACCATGACTGCACTTTTGGCAAAGGCTGTAGCGGTAACTCTACAAAAACATCCTTTGGTAAATGCCAGCCTCAGCGATCGCGGTATCGAGTACAAGAGCAATATCAATGTTGCCGTTGCGGTGGCGATGGATGACGGTGGATTGATTACTCCTGTGTTGCAAAATGCGGATCAAACAGATTTGTATACGCTCTCTCGCAATTGGAAAGGTTTAGTTGATCGCGCCCGTGCTAAGCAATTGCAACCTGAAGAATATAACTCTGGCACATTCACGATTTCCAACTTGGGGATGTTTGGCGTTGATCGCTTTGATGCGATTTTGCCTCCTGGAACTGGTGCTATTTTAGCGATCGGTGGATCTCGTCCTCAAGTTGTGGCGACTAAGGATGGTGCAATCAAGGTTGCTAGCCAAATGCAAGTCAATCTCACCGCCGATCACCGTGTAATTTATGGCGCTCATGCGGCGCAGTTCTTGCAAGATCTAGCCAAGTTGATTGAAACCAATCCTCAATCTTTGACCTTGTAATATTTCTGTCTGTTTATCAAAAAACCGTTATTTTCAGAAATTATTCGCCCTTCAGATGATCCCTATGTAGGGGCAAAGCATTCCCACAGCAACTCACAAATTTTGAGATTGGTTTAATTTGGGAATGCTTTGCCCTAAACTCGCAACGCAGGGACAATTTATTGGTGAAAGCGAAGAGGGTAGAGCTTTTGCGTTTCGAGATAATGGGTGGAAAGTATGAAATATTGGCGCAAATGCTCTACCCCTACGGGTAATTGGTGATATTTTTCTGTGGCGATCGCTTTAGATGCTTTGTTGGAGATCGCACCAAACTAAATTGGCGATCGCCCATTTATCGGTCGTCTAAAAAATCAGAAATCTAGTTTTCTTAGAGACTAGACATTTAAGCGGCGATCGCGAAGCTCTCCACAAAAAAGCGATCGCTTTCCCAAACTACAACTGCTTCATAGACATTAAAAACACATTCACTCCCATCACCAAGAATAGCGCGTCCTCGTCTTTTCCATTTCAGATTTAGCTGCTCAATTAGGTCTGGTGGCAATGAAAGCCAACCATTAAAACCTGTATCAACAATTGCATCTTGCCTGTAAATCTTGCCTTCAGAGTCACATATCGATAGCGAGATAATTGCCTCAAAATCTGCATTAACAATTCCTGAGATCATACTGCTCTCTTTGTTCGTCCACCAAATCGCCGAACGTGGCGAGAACCAACACGAACAATCCAAATTTGTGCATCTGGATGACGGGCTTCTAGCTTATTGCAAGCAGCTATTTCACGGACATCAACCTCAAAGTCTCCAGTTTCAAGGTCAATCGCAACAATTTTGCCATGATTATCTGCTTCGACCTGTGGGCGGATTTGCGTTTGATAAATCAGATCGCCTCGTTGGGCAAATTCTTCTTTGCTATAGCGCGGTTGACGGACTGCCATAATTTGAGTTTTCCTTGTATCTTTTTTATCGGCATGAAATAAATGGACATTTCAGAATCCAACGCACATTAGCTGACCAGTACCGAGTAACGCAGTGTTAAATTTAAATTTTACCTTCTTGCTGCTGTCCATTTCGTAGATCGACTCCCTTTAATTTCTCTAAACTTTCTGAATTTAGCGAGGAAAGCTTACTAATTACTACATCAATTGAGAATATTTCATCAGTCAACTCTGACTCGCTCATTTCAACGATTCCTACTTGATGAACTATTTCGTTTCTGAAAATTTGAGCTTTATCAATCAGATCGGCTGTCTCCATATCTATAACACCTTTGTTATTCCATAGATATTTGGATTGCATTCTGATATTTGTTTTATTAGTTGCGTATTTGTGGTACACATCTTGATCATCTGAGGTCTGCTCACATACAGTTTGGGCTAGGTTGGTTAACTTGTTGTACTTAGCGATAAATTCCGCAGCACTCTTACTCGCAGTTCCACTAAAATTTTCAGCCAATTCCTCCCGCTCGGCTTCTTCGACATGAACATCACCAATGGAATCTAAAGCTGCTTGGATTTTCTCACAAATATCTTCACTAATTGCCGACAGATCGTCGAATTCCGACTTGCTTAATCCTTTACAGTGAGCAATTTTGCACCTGTACTCATAAAGACGCTCCCACTTCGATTTCAGGTATTCGGAATCGCAATTTACTTTCTTTGCGAAATATTTTTCCCAATTAGTAAATGGAGAGTATTGCTTCAGATCTCCAACCTTAATGACATCTTCATCATCTTTTCCTTTTAAAGAATCAATAAAACGATTGGCATCAACTTTTCGGTATGTCTGAAAAAGAAAATTAGAAAGTTGAATAAAATCAATTTCTTGAAGAAAATTTACTTTTTCCCTCTTCTTATCTGAACGTACAGATTCCAGAACTTCTTTTGGGGTAGATGCATCACTCCAATCATATCCAATACTAATTGCCATAAATTTAGCAATTAGTTTTCGCATTAGGTTTTCAGTTGCGTAAATTATTGGATAACCTTCTTGACAATATGATGCACCTACTCCGTCGTGCAAGACAATTATGTTTCTGCCACTGGTTTTTATACATATTGCCCTCACCTCTCTAAGTAAGTTTTTATATTCTTCCTGCTTGGTCGGGGCATTGCATTCTAGTGTTAGGTCATAATAGAGAGAGCCATCTGTTAGTTTGCCCTGAGCTAATTCATAAGGGAAGTTTTCAACGTTAAAGACAATTACATCTCTGTTTTCCTTTTTGGAGAAAGAAATGCATGTGTGAGATGCAAGTAAGCTCTTAAATTTTTCAACGCTAGTACAAATTCCATCTTTTGAATCAAACGTTATCAAGTATTCACTTTTCATTCATTTTTTCGCATAAAATTCAACTGTATTAATTTTATAGTCATATTTGATGGAAAGTCAAATTTCAACATAATCAACCAATAGAGAGCACTATTCAATTTCTAAAATTGAATAGCAATTTTATTATTTCGTGCTAGCATCAAATCAGATGCAAATTTAGTGCGTTAACCTATGATTAATCTCAGCCAAGACATTCAACCTCTATCAACCTTCAAGCGAAATACCCATGAACTCATCACCCAGATGAGAAATACTGGACATCCCATCGTATTAACCATCAATGGCAAAGCAGAATTAGTCGTCCAAGATGCAGCATCCTATCAACAATTGCTCAATAAAATTGAAGAACTAAAAGCTATTGTTGGAGTAGAGAAAGAATTATAAGACTTGGCACAGGTTCACACTAGAAAAAGAAATTAAAGCCATGACGATCGCCACAGAACAAGCTAAATCTAAAGCCAAAATCTGGACTGATGAAGAGTTTATGGCTCTGCCCGATCGCGGCGATCAAGTGCGACCTGTTGCTGAACAAAGGATCTGGCTAGAAAATATCAGTTGGCAAACCTTTGAGCAATTGCTAGAAGATATAGGCGATCGCCGCAGCACTTTATTTCATTACATCAATGGAAACTTAGAAATTATGTCGCCAATGGCGCTACATGAGCGCAGCAATCGGTTTATTGATGATTTAATTCGGGTGCTGTCCGATGAGCTAGAAATAGATTTATGTAAATGCGGCTCATTATTGATGCGGATTCCTGAACTCAAGATTGGGGCAGAACCTGACTCTTGCTATTACATTCAAAATGAGCCAGCAATTCGTAACCAAGCAGTAATTACGATGGGTCAAGATCCACCACCCGATCTAGTATTAGAAGTCGATATTACTAACCCTAGCGATCGCCGCTTACCGATCTATGCTCAACTTCAAGTCCCTGAAATTTGGATCTACAACGGCTATAACTTAGATTTTCTAGGCTTAGAGAATGGCGAATATCGCAAAATAGAACATAGCTTGTCTTTTCCTAACTTACCTGCGGCAGTGGTAGTAGAGTTTGTGCAGAAGCGATTTGAACTAGGCGATCGCCAAACACTCAAGGAATTTCGGAAATGGGTAAGCGACAATCTTAAAAAAAGCTAGAGGCTAAGCTAGCTTGGTTAAAAAAGCCTGTTAGTATATTAAGTAATAAAAATTAATATAACTTTTTAAGATACTTTGTTTTTAAATCCTGACAAGGTTGAACTAGAGGAGCGCACCTTAGCACGTTCTACATCAACAGTTCAGGCTCTACCCTTAACTGCAAATGTTTCGTCTGCGTTTCCCCAATACTTATCGCAATACTTACTTGCCCTCGCTTCCTTAGTGCAGCATTGGCGAGTCTGGTTTGCGGCTCTTTTTTTAGTATCCGTCCCCGTATTTTTTGAAGCTCCCCTTGTGCGCTATGCCCCTTGGATGAGCTTGATTTGTACTGTCGGTTGGCTAGCGATCGCTAAGCATCTCCAAGCAGACCCCAAAACTAAAACATGGGGCAGCTTAGTCTGGGGCTTTAGCCTCACTTGGCTATGTGGCTCCCTCTATTGGGGTTGGTTACGTTGGGAGCCAGCCTATCATGTGCCTGTCGAAGCTTTGGCTCTACCTTGGGCAATCTGGGCAACTCGTCAAGATGCTTACCGAGTCGGCGGGTGTTTCTACATTGGCTCATTATTAGGAACTGCGATTACCGATTTCTATTTCTACATCGCAAATCTTTTTCCAAATTGGAAAGCTTTGATGCAAGTTGAAGCCAATATCAGCCTCGCTCAACCAATTTTAAAAAGTGCTTTAGCTCTGGTCGAAACACCTTGGGGTATGACTTGGGCTTGTGCTTTAGCAGCATTACTCTTGATTACAGGTAATCGAGCCATGCGATCTCCTGATCTTGGTTACTGGGCTTTTGGTGGTGCGGTGCTAGGTACGATTTTTGTGGATTTGCTATTTTTTAGCGTTGCCATATTGGGATAAAAAAAGGAGTCGCTAAGCGACTCCTTTTTTATCCCAATATTTTTTGCCAAATAAAAACCCAGCGTTGGTGCGCTGGATGCAGTCAGTTTAAGGCTTCATTGATAAGTAGATTACTCGAATAAGTTCTCTTTCCACCTCACGCGATCGGGTGAAAAAAATAAATAAAGGCGGCACTTCGTGCCGCCTTTATTTATTTGGGTTTTGATTGAAATTATTGCAAAGCAATAATTTCAATCAATTGGTAAGGAATCCACTTTTTTAAATTCTCCATTCCAAGGCGCGAAAAATGGCAAAAACATCATCCCTGGAAGAGCTAATACCAACGTCAACAAGAAAAATAACGCCCAACCCTTGCCGTCACTGCCAGCGAGCCAAAGGTTTTGATTAATTGCTGTCCATGAGGGCATGTTGCGCTGAATAAATTGGGCTGACTCCCCTGAAAATGGTGAAGCTAATAGATCGCGTCCAACCGCAAATAGACTTGATAGCAATGCAAATTGAGTTGCCGAAAAACTAGGATTACATAGCACCATCAAAAATCCTAAGAAACCTGCGGTTCCTAAACCACTACAAAAGTTCTCGACATTAATCGCAGCAAGTAAAACAAGGTCATTTTTACCAGCAATGGAAATCGCGTAATAGCCGATATTACTGATTGCTTGCAAAAATCCGAAAACCCATAGCGATCGATTGACCCCAATTTTGCTCAGAATAGCTCCCCCAGTCAAGGTTCCCACAATTGTAGCAACCAGTCCTATTCCCTGCCGAACTGTGCCAATCGTGCCGTCATCAAACAAAGTTTTTAAAAAAGGAACTGCCATTTTCCCCACCATCGCATCACTAAACCGATAGAAGATCGTGAATACGAGAATCAATAAAACTTTCCACCCCCCCAAGCGTTGAAAAAACTCTTGAAAAGGCTTAACTACGGCTTCGTCTAAGGTTGCGGGACGAGCGTGAGCCTCTGGTGGTTCAGGGGCAAGAATAGTGGCAATTAGTCCAAGGCTCATCACAATTGCTAGTAGCCCATAGACCCAAGCCCAACCAAATTTACTAAGGCTTAAACCAGTAAATCCGTTATTAAATAGAAACTGTGAAAGTGGTGACTTCCAACTTAATCGAGTTGCTAAATTAAAACCGACAAAGCCTGCAAATAGCAGCGCAATTCGATATCCCATTACCCAAATGCCAATCCCCGCACCGACTTCCTGAACCGCTAATACATCAGTTCGATAAGCATCGATCGCAATATCTTGAGTGGCACTGAGAAAAGCAAGCATCAATGCCGCGATCGCCAACATTGGTAAAGCAGCATTACGACTAGCCAAATCAAGCTGGTCAATTGTAAACATTTGTAAGGCGATCGCCAAAATAGCAATAATTAAACCGCCCTGTGTTAGTAAAATCCACCCCCTACGCCGCCCTAAAAAAGGTGGTACAAACCGATCAATTAATGGCGACCATAGAAATTTGAGCGAATAGGGTAGTGAAACTAAGCCCAGCCAACCAATCGTACTAAGGTCAAACTTAGCCGTAGTAAGCCATGCCCGAAATGCATCATCGGTGAGAGCATAGGGTAGCCCTGACACAAATCCTAGTGATAAAAGCGCCGCCATTTTGCGACTCTGAAAAACTCGAAAAAATTGGGCGATCGTATTCATACTTGCGGATTAGACTACAATATATATGTAAGCGGAGACGAAAGTTTCCGTTCACTCCTCACACCACATTCCGCCTGAGCTTATGAGCAGCAAAGGCGGTTTCTTATTTTTTGCCTATAAGAGGCAAATTTTGGTGTCGCCTGAGCTTATACGCATTAGCAGCAAAAATATTTTCTTACTTTTTGACTATATAACCAATTTTGGGGTTTGCTGCGCCGAAGGCGCAGCAAACCCCAAAATTGGTCTCATAATATTGCTTCGTAACACTTGTAAAGCTATTGCGCGTAATCGAAAATTGGCAATCGTTGCGAAGAGTTAACTCAATGGTTGAGTGCGTTGCTTAACAATTATGGTTTTTAGCAAATGTGCAATGCTAGCTGTTATACTACCTACACGCAATTTTTTGAAAATAAAAGTTTTTAATATTTAGGGAGTTAGCAAAGCATGTCATCAGCGATCGCCGTCACAGATGCTAGCTTTGAGCAGGACGTACTTAAAAGTGACATCCCTGTTCTAGTAGATTTTTGGGCCCCTTGGTGTGGTCCTTGCCGTATGGTTGCCCCAGTAGTCGAGGAAGTCGCTACACAATATGAGGGTAAGATCAAAGTCTTTAAGCTTAATACCGATGAGAATCCTAGCGTAGCTGGACAATATGGCATTCGCAGTATTCCCACGCTCATGTTATTTAAGGGTGGTCAACGGGTGGATGTGGTTGTTGGTGCTGTCCCTAAGACAACATTGTCTACCACTATTGAAAAGCACTTAGATAGTTAAGAATTTTTCCAATCATATAAAGTAAAAGGGGCGCATCGCGCCCCTTTTACTTTATATGATTGGGCGCAAAGCGCTATATTTAAATCAATAACCAGCTAATTTAACAAAACTAAGTAGTGTCACAATCTAAGATTGTCGAAATTTTATCAGCTGACGAGTTGCGTCGGACGATCAATCGTTTGGCTTCGCAAATCGTCGAAGCTAGTGATGATCTTTCTAATGTTGTTTTGCTCGGAGTTTATACCCGTGGTGTACCTCTAGGTGTAGCGATCGCAAGGCAGATTGAGGCACTTGAAGGAATTTTAGTTCCTTCAGGCGCTTTAGACATCACATTTTATCGAGATGATCTCGACAAAATTGGGCTGCGAACACCCAGCAAAACCGAGATTCCATTTGATCTTAATGGTAAAACTATCGTCTTAGTCGATGATGTTATTTACAGCGGTCGAACAATTGGAGCTGCTTTAAGTGCAATTCATGACTATGGTCGCCCCAAGGTAGTTAGATTATTGGCACTGATCGATCGCGGTCATCGCGAGTTACCAATTCATCCTGATTATGTGGGTCGGACTTTGCCAACTTCTAAGGATGAGCAGGTGAAAGTATTTTTGAATGCCGCAGGGGACGGTCGAGATGGAGTTGAGTTAATTAAACCTATAAACTAGGCAAACTGGCAAATTTCGCTTGTCTAGTTTTTAAAAAGCCGCTTATAGTGGGAGCTATATAACTGCGATCGCTCTTTTGTATTACTTTTTAAATTATTTAAAGCAGGACTAATCACAAAAAGAGTAGTTCTAGTTAAGTTCTCTTTGATTGTGACCGAAGCCATTTCTGAAAGAGGAACCATCAAAATCTTTTCATCTTCCCAACCTAATCGATAGCAAATAGCCACATTGGTATCGGCGGGATAATGTTCCATTAATTTTGACTGAGCATTTCCTACATGATGAGCGCTGAGATATAGACATAATGAAGCTTGATGGGCTGCCAGACTCGACAATTCTTCTCTTTCAGGAACTTGAGTGCGTCCACTAATGCGCGTGAGAATAATCGTTTGGACTAGTTCGGGAACAGTTAGTTCTACTTGTAATTTTGCTGCGGCTAGCTGAAATGCACTAACCCCAGGGATAATTTCAAAAGGGATTTCAGCTTCCGATAAAGCTACTATTTGTTCTTGAATTGCACCATATAAGCTAGGGTCGCCATCGTGTAAACGGACGACTAATTTTTGCGATCGCACTCTATCGATAATAATCTCTAAAATCTCCTCTAGGGATTTGCTCGCAGTAGGAATTATTTCGGCATCAGAACGACAAAATTGCAGCATTGAGTCAGGGATGAGAGAATTCGCATAAACGATCACATCGGCTTTGATTAAGAGGTTGCGCCCCTTAACTGTAATTAAGTCAGGGTCGCCAGGCCCCGCACCGACGATATAAACTGGTTGCATTAAAAAACCTAAGATAAGTGTTTGTTTCTCGCCGAAGGCGAGAAACAAACACTTATCTTAAACAACTAACTGCCCTAAGCGATCGCACAAAATTGTTTTGATCTCAATTTTTAGATCGGTGTATTTCTGTACATAAGCTGTAGCTCGCTGCGTAATTTGATCAGTGAGGTACTGAAAAATCACGCGATCGCAGTCATGCTCAACTAATAATTTATGCACTGCTTCGGCCGTAAGCGATCGCTCTATTTCTTGAATTAAGGCGATCGGTAAATTCTCATGCACAGCCGCTCTAACTAAAATATCTATTCTGGCATCAGCTAAGTGACTAGAGGTATTGAAAATTCCACCTGCTAGTTTTAATAATTTTCCATGATAGCCAACGAGAGTAATCGAAGTCACCCCTAGGAGCGCAGCCTCTACTAACATTGCGCCGACCCAATTGGCTGTCTGGACTAATTGTGAAGTTTGAAACCCAAGATTTTGAGCGACTTGGTAGCCATTTGCCCCGATATAAAATGCTATTTCATGAGAATTAGATGCTTTAGCTCGTAAATCTGCACGAAACTCTTCGAGTTTATCTTCTACGGAGAGAGGTTTTGATATCGCAGAAGTTCCTAATAAAGATAGTCCTTCAAGAATACCAAAAGCAGCATTAGAAGTGCGTTTAGCTAAGGCTCTTCCTTCAGGTAAAATAAATCTAATTCTTGCAGAGAGATGATCGGGCAAAAGCTGCAAGAGATTAACTTCTGCTAAATTTCGCGCTAATTGATAGATAGCTGGCTGCCCACTAGAGGTTCTTCCCAAGCCTTCTCCAGCTTCTAAAATTATTCGTTCTTCGCCTGTTGAAGATTCTAATTTCACCCAAGCCCAGATAGGAGTTCCTGCGGTCAGATCGAGATTATCACCTGGGTCACTAAAGGCGATCGCGATTGCTGTATTGTCGTCAATAATTGCGCTTTGGGCAATTTCCACTTTGCCTGAACCAGATTCTAATAAATCAAGTTCTACCAAAGCTGAGTTATTTTTTTGGATGGCAAAAATTGCAGCTTTAGCAGCTGCGATCGCAAACACAGGAAGGGTATACCCAGATTTCATAAGCTTAATTATCTCGTTCAAACAGAGAGAGACAGTGCTTTGCACTGTCTCTCTCTGTTTGAGTATTAATGAAAAGACTAGGATTTATTTAATCTTGTCTTTGTGTTGAGGGCAAGAGATAGCCACACTAGCACCAAGGACAAAACCCGTATACTCTTTCAATTTAGTGAGTTTGTCCGCAGGGATAGAACTACCTTGCTTGTCAAATTCTTTTTCGAGTGCATCGGTTAGAGTTTTCATGGGAACACCTGAGTCAAGGGCTTTACAGGTTTCTGCTTCGACTAACCCAATGTACTTGATCCCACCAGTTGCTTCATACATTTCTTTGTATTCAGCTTGATCTTTGATAAGGGCATCAATATCTTTAGTTTTACCTTCAGAAGGAGCATCGGCTTTAGGTGAAGCATCGGCTTTAGGTGAAGCATCAGCTTTAGGTGATGCGTCGGCTTTAGGTGATGCGTCGGCTTTAGGTGAAGCATCAGCTTTAGGCGAAGCGTCGGCTTTAGGAGACTCTGAAGCAGCCACTGACGGCGAAGGAGCTGTTGGTGTAGCACTAGGCTGCTGACATGAAGCTAATGCCAATGCAATGGATACAGGCAATAACAAACTACCAGCGAAGCGTTTAAGCATATTTGATATTTTTGGAATAAGATTTATCAGCTTAATAATACTACCCTAACTATATTGCTCATATAGTACTTTTTGCTGCAACTTAAAGGTTACAGCGCTTTGTACTCAAGCCCAAACCAAAATAAATCATGAAAGCGTTACTAAGCAACGCTTTCATGATTTACCTTGTGGCTCGTTTGATTGACAATTGCTGTAAGTAATTGTGCAAAATTACCAAAACCCGTAAAGTTGCGACCCTGTGGGCGTAACTTTACGGGTTTTACTTTGTAATTAATTATGCCTAGCTACTTCATTAAGAAACAGAGATAAAACCTACACTGCCCTCTGTGCGGGCGGTGTAGGTTTTAGAGTTTTATATTTAATTGGGTCTAGCTACTGCATCACTTATGAAGTTTGTTATTAGAAATTAAAAGTTTCACCCGTACGATTACTATCTGATTTTTAGCGGTAATTCTCATTATAAAACCAATTTTGGGTTTTGCTGTGCCTTCGGCGCAGCAAAACCCAAAATTGGTTTTATTGAAAGTCTAGCAAAGGCGGACTTTCAATAAAACCAATTTTTATAAGGAGAATTGCTGGATTTTTAGGAATTTTATTGACAATCGTACCAAAAATAAGAGTTGGGCTTATTATTTAGATTACATTTTGGCTTTACTTAGGTACACGAAGATTTATGTTTAATGCAACTGAACTGCTGATCGGTAACTTTGTTGAACAACTAAAGCTAGGATATCGCCGTACCTATGGCGGCTATCTACATGATTACGAAGATATCATCGGCTGGGCTGGTAACATGGCTCTGGAAAATATTGCCAATAGTGATGCGCTCTACCACAATGTTGAACATACAATCTTAGTGACTCTAGTTGGTCAAGAAATTTTGCGTGGTAAGCATATCCGTGAAGGACGAGTCTCACCCGAAGATTGGTTGCATTACATTATTTCTCTTGTTTGCCATGACATTGGCTATGTTAAGGGGGTTTGCCTCCAAGATGGAGGCGGTAAGTATGCTACTGGTATCGGCGATGCGATGGTGGAGTTGCCCGCAGGAGCATCAGATGCAGGGCTAACGCCATACCATGTCGATCGCGCAAAACTGTTTGTAAATCAGCGCTTTGCTAATCACGCTTTAATTAAGGCTGAAAAAATTTGCCGTAATATCGAGTTGACCAGATTTCCTGTGCCAAAAACTGGCGACCATCAGGATACTACGCATTTTGCAGGCTTGGTGCGATCGGCAGATTTGATCGGACAGCTCAGCGATCCTCGTTATCTCAAAAAAATTGGGGCTTTATTTTATGAGTTTGAAGAAACTGGCGTAAATGTAGCACTTGGCTATGCTCACCCAGGTGACTTACGCCGCAACTATCCTAAATTTTATTGGACAAGCGTATATCCATTTGTTAAAGATGCTCTGTACTATTTGTCTCTGACACAGCAAGGTCAAGAGATTGTAGCGCACCTTTATTCCAACGTTTTTGTAGTTGAACATGAGAAGCCAGAATATCAAGCATAATCCACAAAAAAAGAGAGTTCCCAAAGGGAACTCTCTTTTTTTGTGGACAAATTTAAGAGTTAACTTTGCCGTAAAATATGCCGCGAATGATTACTTCCTTAGGCTCAACACCACCAAGGTCGTTGTCAGAGGTTTGCTCAGTCTCAAAAGTACCAGCGATTTCGCCTGTATCAGCATTTAGCTTAGCAATTTGCAAAGACATAGTACCTTTAGAGGTGGAGTCATCCTTTACGCTTCTATTATCAAAAGAATTACGCTTTGCAGGTAATGCTTCAGCAGAGTCATAACCGATCGCGAGACCGCGACCCTTAGGATCGATAAAACCTGAACCACGATAGGTAGGAACATCGGTAGAACCAACAAAGTCAACCGATGTGGTTATGCCATTTACCCCAGGAGCAGTTTTAGCATTGAAACCTTTAATGGTGAACAAAATTGCTACCAGTTCACCACCAGGCATTTTGACGGTGATGGGTTGATAGTCTAGACCATCAGTTTCAATTAGGCTGAGGCTACCATCACTGTTACCAGTTACAGTTGCTTTTACAAAGTCAAGGCTAGATGTTGAGCGAGTCATCAACTTGCTAGCAACAAACTCAGATTTTTTGCGCTTGTTGCTGGACTCTTCTTTGACAAAGAATGAAGTTGGCTCTAGACAAAGATCTGTAATTTCCACAGATTGTCCTGCACCAACAGAAATAAAGTTACGACCACCGCGAGATGAACCCAAGATATCAGAGCATTTGTTCGCCAAACCAGTATTTACAATTTGGTCATATGTCAAACCTGGTTCAACAGCTGCGATCGCATTAGTAGCAAACAGACCGCTTACTACTAACATACATAGACTGATACACAATGTAAAAATTGCTTTCGTAAAACTACGAAATTTCATAAATAACCTCTTTTTAATTTAACGGGATTTAACGGTTAGTATTTTAGAGTTAAGACGGATTGCGCAAAGCACAGCCTATGATAACTCTGTTAAAAATACGATCTAGTTTGGGATTTTAAATTGAGATCGTTAAGGAGTTGGTGTTGCTTTAGACTAGCCATAGGGGTTAGCTAACTAAAGACTTAATTTATAAAATTCCAATCACCATATTATCGCGCACGAGGGTACTTAGCTTGGCACAAACTGAAATCCAATCACAGAACCAATCACAACCGAGGCAAACTGCAAATTTATCTGAGCTTGATGCGATCAGCGCTCGCCTATGGCAAATTGCTCAAGATCAGCAAAGCGATGCGGCTAGTCTTTTGCAAATTTTACGAGTCATAGAAGTAATCCATAAGCGCATTCGCGATGATTTGTTTCAACCTGCCTTACCAACTAGTCGCCACGAACTGTTTAATCTCTTACGCGATATTGAGACAAATGGTGGTTGGCCACATATTTATCGCATGAAAATTAATGAAATTTGTCGCTATTTAGAACAACCCGAAGAATTAGAACAATAAATGGGGGGATCTAATACCAAAACACAAAATGGCATAGCCATTTTGTGTTTTTAAAACCCTTACTGGACTGGGGTTTTAATTCACAGAAGTGTCGGCACACTTTGGTAGTCCTAAAAAAGAATTTATTATAATAAGGATAGGCGGCGCTTTACGCCGCCTATCCTTACCTATTTAGCAATACCCACACTTTTGTGAACTGGTATAACAAGGAGCATTATTTAAGTTTGTACCAAAAAGCAGAAGAGGCATTTTAAGCTTCTTCTGCTTTTTGATTTTTATATTGCTACTAGACTCGACGATATTGCTGATAAGCAGCAAAAAACAGTCCGCCAAGGGTAATGAAGATTAGACCGAGGCAAATGCCTGACAAAATTGGTTCTACCATAAATATTTATTAAATTCACTGACTTATATAGTTTACTTTAGCAATTCTCATTATGAAAATCAGTTTTTGTATTTTTAGTAAAAATGGCGGCGCGAAGCGCCGCCATTTTTATAAGGTATTGTGAAAACACGAAATGGTGTAGTTCTACGGAATAACCAGTGAACGTAGAAGACCAGACTGATTAGGTTCTGGCGTAATAACGGGCTGGGGCGATGGTGCGATTGTTCTTGCATCCACATCCCCACTTAGAGCATTTGGAGCAGGCTGTACCAAAAAGAGCTGTTCGCTACTTTCATATAATTTCTGAGCCAATACATCATTGGCAGCTTCAGTCAGATGGATGGGATCGATGAAGGCTTGCTGTTTAGTATTTTGAAACAGCTGATAAAAACTAACAAATTTGGTCTTGATCGGGCTATTGCTAAGAGCTTGTTCGGTGAGCATGTAAGCATTAGTCGCACGATCGCTATATTCCTTACCCAAAGATTTTAGAATACCCTCTTCTTCCTTGGTTAAAGATTTTTGCTTACCTGTGATTTCTGGCTGAAGAATGATCAAAGCAGGAATACTGTTAGCTAGCCTCGTCATTTGCTGAGTATTGTAGAGATATCGGTCAACTCTTTTTTGAATTTCTTTAGGATCTTTGCTGAGTTGTTCAGCATTAAAAACTTGATATTCAGAGCTAAATGTACTGATATCTGCTGGTATTACCCATTTTTGCCAAGCTTTGACTAGATAAAGCGAATTTAGCCAATTACTAAATTGCTGGGTTTGATGTTGTCGATATTGGGCTAGTGGATCACGTAGCATTTGCTCAATATTTCCGATTTCGCGAGCAGTCTGATTGCTAGACGATCGCAAATCTTCATAGCCATCAAGGATCAGCAGTGCATTGGGACTATATGTCATCACCTTATGCGCTAACAGAGCAAGTTCATTGCCAGAGCTATAGCCAGGAGCCGCCGCCGCAATTACCCGATAGCTGCCATCACGAATGCGCGGAGGTAAAGCTCGCATGGCTTCAATTTGATCGTCAAAGTAGGGGATTTCTTTGGGCTTAAACTTTTCGGGACTGCTGTTCTGAGCACGGACGCGCTCGTTGAGCAATTTCTCAACCTTAAAAGCCAAGGCTTTTTGGTTCTTTTCCGCCATATTTGTAAAAGCAGTGGAGCCGCCAACCAAAAAAACACGGATTTCGTTAGGAGGCTTGACAACAGGTACGGATGAATCTTGGCGAAAGCCCTGATCGTTGATTTGCCAATAATCACTACTCTGACTGGGCAGCAATTCATAACCCAATAGAGGACTGCGCTTTACTTGGAGCTGACCTGCATCTGGTAATCCAGGGTAGTTATTACCACTTGAGTCCTGCAACTTAAAGGCGTAGGACTGGGCGATCGCCACAGTTTTATTGGGGGCGAGCTGGTTGTTACTACCTGTTGCTAAAACTGCTCCCCGCGCAATTAGTTCCGCCAAAACTAATAGTAATGGCAGACCAATTAGGAGCAGAAGCAGAGTATTTCGCAACCAAGATTTGCGCTTGGATTGCCAAGAAGTTGTATATCGGGGTCTACGCATGACTAGTCTACTGGTGTACAGCTTTACAGCTTATAACAATTTATCTCTTAATCTCAAATAAGTTCAACTGGGGCAAAGCATCAATTGAACTTATTTGAGTTGAATTAATTCAATTTTGTAACCATCGGGATCTTCGACAAAGGCTATTTCCGTTGTGCCATGCTTCATGGGACTTGGTTCACGGGAGATTTTACCGCCTTTCTCACGAATGGCTTCACAAGCGGTATAGATATTTTCCATGCCCAAAGCAATATGTCCATAGCCAGTGCCAATGTCATAGGCGTTGGTATCCCAGTTATGGGTTAGCTCAATGACAGCATTGCTTGATTCATCGCCATAACCTACGAAAGCGAGGGTAAAGCGCCCATCAGGATAGTCTTTGCGGCGCAAGATCTTCATGCCGAGGACATTGCTATAAAAATCCAGCGATCGCTCTAGATCACCAACTCGAATCATTGTGTGTAAAACGCGCATTTTAGTTTTCCTCTATAGTTTTTTGTTAGAGATATGCTTGGCATATCTTTAACATTTTAACGATCATAATCTTCATCATCGAGACTCTTAGGCTCAACTAACCAGTCAGAGTTTTGTCCACCGATAATTACTTCTTCGATTGCGACATATTCTTTATCAAACTGACGCAAGGCGTTTACTAAAGTATCGATCGCGATCGCATCAGTTGTACCTAGATCAACCCAACATCTTGCCCATTCGTTTTCGTACTCTAGGTCAGTCATATTATGCATAACTGACATCATCTCGTCGTCGGCAGCTTGGTTGTCATAGTCAAAATAGCTAACATCCACCCCAGATTCCAGCACCTGCATATTACAAGCATTGAAACCGCCTAGTTTACCCAGCAAAAACCAAGAGTTAAATACTTCGTCTAACAGTTGTTTTTCTTGCTGAGATGGAATTTCACTAAACTTGATCCAGATCCATAAGTCGAACCAATCACATTCTCGAAATCTAACTTCCATAATCAACTTGTAGATCTTTCAAAAATCTCGATAACAACATGTCGATACTAGCTTAGGCGATCGCGCCCAACTATCTTTTGAAAACTGCGGATACTACTGTGATTACTGTGGCACTGGCAATTAGTCCAAATGCTAAGTTAACTAATGATTGTGTGGCTTGTCTGTAGGTATCAAATTTATCGTCTGACTTTTCAATGCTTGCGTCTAGCCTCTCGACATCAGTTTTTAACTCTGCAAGCGATTCTAGTACTTGTTTCTGAAATTCTTCTTGAGACATGATTTATCACTCAATGTTTTGATTTCTAATACTGCTCAATTCATCTTGAGGAGTTGCATCTTGAGGTGGTTCATCTGGAATAAATTCAAGTGTCAGCTTTAGCCGTCCTTTTTGCCATTTTGCCTTATCTGCCACCATTAGTCGGCAAATTATCTCACGGTCAAATAACGCTGTAAGTCCCCCTTTTGATACACATTGATAAATAACCGATAGTAAATCTCTAGGTAAGAAAATAGATTTTCCTTCTAAAAAATCTGTATTTCCTCGACTGTACGGAATTTCAATAACATCATTAAGTTGGTCGAGATTTTTAACATTTATTGTCATCGTTATCAAGTACATCAACAATTTTCATTAGCTTATCATTTTTTACTCTGAATTCATGCCAGAGTAAGTCTTTGGTGCTTGTGATGTTCGCCTATTTAAAATTCTGGCGTTTGTAATGATTCTCCAAATCTCAGAATATGTAGTATCATCCATCCAACTAATTTGCATAACTAGACTTTCTACTACTCTTGTAAGATGTTTAGCAGTTTGTAACGATTAGTTACGATACAGTGCTAGAGTTAAATGCAAATTAGTCTAAAAGACTTAAGAACCCTATACGAAGTTCTTGAGTAAATTTTAAGCAATGTGTTGAGTCCCATCTTTGCTCATGGGTGGGCGATCGCTGAAGCAAACGTTCAGTCGTGAGGAGTATTCCCTACCTGTGGCAACAAATCCAATCAATTTAGGTAACTCAAGTTTGACTAACAAGTCGTCAAAGCCCAAAACGGCTTCAAAGCATAAATGGACTCTTTTTATAGTTCTATTTGTGGCATTGTTGTCGGGAGGACTAGGCGCAGGATTGGCTTTCGTATTGAGTAGTAGACCTTTTCAGCAGCGCCAGCTATCGGCTGATGAGGCAGCAGTATTTAATCGTAATTCCGATGGCATGACTTCAGCGATCGCGGGTGTACCGACGCTGACTCGTCCTGTCAATATTTTGGTACTTGGAACGATCATTCTTACCTCTGACTTACCTGATGCCCAATCCAAGCCCAAAGGTAGATACTTGGCTGAGGTTGACGACAACCTCAATGGGATGAGTGACGCAATGTTACTGATCCGTTTTGATCCTGCGACTCAAAAAGTTGCCGTCTTATCAATTCCTCGTGATACACGCGTTCATATTCAAGGTGTAGGCAAGACAAAAATTAATTTTGCCAACTATGTAGGTGGTGCGCCACTATCAGCTCAAACAGTGAGTCAAGTATTGGGGGATATCCCGATTGACCGTTATATTCGATTTAATGTTAATGGTTTTGGTAAATTAGTCGATGCCTTTGGTGGTGTTGATATGTATGTACCAAAAAAGATGAAATATCAAGACGATAGCCAACATCTATATATAAATCTCAATGCTGGGCAGCAAAAATTAAACGGTAGTAAGGCAATTCAATACATGCGCTATCGCCAAGATGAGTTGGGGGATATTGGTCGTGTTCAGCGACAGCAAGCATTTTTCCGTGCCTTTATCGATCAGAAACTAAAACCCGAAGCCATCACTAAGTTTCCTGAAATCCTTGCCATTGTTAAGGACAATATTGATACAAACCTATCAGTCGAAGAAGTTCTTGCCCTTGCTGGGTATACGTCAAAGATTGATCGTAAAAGTATCCAGATGCATATGGCTCCTGGGCGGTTTAGTAACCCAGGTGAGTTTGATAGCTTGAGCTACTGGATTTTGGATAATCGACGACTTGCCAAAATTATGGGACAAAGCTTTGGGAGCATGAAGAAAGCAGATACAAGTCTTGAGGAAAGCACACCTCAAAATCTGAGGATTGCGATCCAAGATAGTATGTCCCAACCCGAAGGCTCAAAAAAAGCCACAACTGTTCTGTCTAAGGCAGGATATGCTCAAGTATTTCCTGCTAGCGATCGCTGGACAAAGCCTCTTGCTAAAACGGTGATTGTTGCTCAAAGTGGCGATCGCGAAAGTGCTGAGAAGTTGCGAGAAGCTCTGGGTATTGGTGAAGTTTTAATTGAGTCAACGGGTGATATTGAGTCAGATATTACTGTTCGGGTTGGAAAGGACTGGCTTCAAGCGAATAATATTCCCCTGAAACCTGTAAAACCTACACCAACAAAACAATAACTAAAAAAGAGGTGGTGCTTTGCATCACCTCTTTTTTTGATTTTGATCTGTTTAGCAACAAGTTAGAAGGCTTTGCCTTCTAGCTTGTTGCTAAACGTTTGTGCTTTGGCGGACAATTTTGGTGAAGAGGAAGTCAGGCAACAGCTTGCGCATAAATAATAATTGCTTAGCAAGTGGATCTGCGGGATAACGCAATTTCCATGATTTATCGGTACTAGCAGTATAGATAGTTTTGGCTACAACTTCAGGCAATGCTCCCGTTGTGCCGATCTTATTGAGTTTCGTTAAAATGCGATCGCTAAATTCGTCATATTCTGGAAAATCAGGATTACTGGTGCTGTCTGCCGATCGCTCATAAAAGTCAGTTTTAATTGGACCTGGCTCTACAATTTTGACGCGAATATTAAAAGCTAGAAGTTCATGCTGCAAGGATTCCGAAAATCCTTCCACCGCCCATTTTGTGGCGTGGTAAAGGCTATAGAGAGGGAAGGCGACGCGCCCACCGATAGAGGCAACGTTCACAATTACTCCCTGCTTGCGATCGCGAAAATGAGGCAGCACTGCGCGAGTAGTTTCCATCAGTCCAAATACATTAGTATCAAATTGACGCTGAATTTGCTCAGGAGTGGAAGTCTCAAAAGCTCCTAACATCCCATAACCTGCATTATTCACAAGCACATCGATCTCACCAAGTCTGGCGATAGTTTCCGCAACTGCATTGGCAATCGAGAGGCGATCGGTAACATCAAGTTTTAGACAAATTACGCGATCGAGATTTGCCAAGCTATTTGTTCGGTTGATTTCTTGATCAGGCGATCGCATTGTGGCGGCTACATTCCAACCTTGTTTTTGGAAGTAAAGAGCCGTTGATCTGCCGATTCCAGATGAGGCTCCAGTAATGAATACAGTTTTAGTCATATTTTCTATTTGCAGCAATTGACAATCAAAAGAGCCTCCAAATTTTTTAAAAGTGCTTCTAAGCAGCACTTTTAAAAAATTTGGTTTTGGTTAAGCAACCTTAGCAAACAAATCAGCGATCGGATGATCGGTGCTATCAGCTGCAACCACAATCTCTACCAACTTGTTTTTTGCGGCATCTTCAAACAAAGCCTCGACTGTTACTTGGGCAACTTTAGTACGATGGATACTTCCTTCAAACAAAGTGTCAGCGCTAGACATTACCAATCCGCCTATTTTCTCATAATTTAGCAATCCACCAGGGCGAATGATCGTGAAGGTCAAACCACTATTTTGCAAATATTTTTCTGCTTGTTTTTTCCAGAAAAGTACTAGCCAGAATAGATTTAAAGGATGGAAAAGTTTTGATACACAAAGAGAAGAGACGATCGCAAAATGTTTGATATTTTTTGCTCTCGCTGCATTCACTAAGTTTTTTGTGCCAATGTAATCCACCAAATATGGCTCCATGGCGTTTAGGCTAGGCTTTGCACCTGTTGCACATACCAGTACATCACAATCTGCGATCGCCTCTGCTAATGTGTTAGCAAAAAGGACATTTCCTCTGACTAATTCAACTTCTGGCGGTAGGATTTTTTTAGCGCTTTCTAGGTCACGGACTAAGGCTCTTACTGGAATATTGCGTTTAACTAATTCGGTGACAATATGCCGTCCTGTTTGACCAGTTGCCCCTGCTACAAATACTTTCATAGGTTAGTTCTCAAAAATTTTGCCGAGGAATACCTCATTGTAATCTGAAACCAATTTTAGGATTTTCAGCGCCTGCGGCGCTGAAAATCCTAAAAACCAAAAGAGTAGTGGTGGCGCGAAGCGCCACCA
>JBIKYZ010000016.1:0-38717 GCA_044354985.1 Pseudanabaena sp.
TTTTTTGCCCCCCCTGCCCATAAAAAAAAAAAAAAACACACCGGTGTGGGGGCGCCCCCCCCCCCCCCCACTACTCTTTTATTCTAAGCAAAGGTTATGCCGATGTACCGATTCACAAAAATGTGACTGATTTTTGTGAATTGAGGCTCAAACCTATCAAGGGTTTGAGAAACATCAAATGGCTTAGCCATTTGATGTTTTGGGATTACTTCTATTTGCGATTGAAAACTTCTAAGGTTTGGCGGCTAAACTCACGGAGGTTGATTACTCCATCTTCCATCGGTATCTTATCGCCAAAGAACTGCCAATTGTCCACAGTCGAAAATCGCCAACATTCGCCTTTATGGTCATGTCCACTTGCCTCAACGCCGATCGCTTTCAAGTCGCCATCAATGGGATCTTCATATAGTCGAATTTGGAAGAGAATACTGCGAACCTTAAGCCTCCAGCTTACCCCTGGAAAGTGAAAGCCCACGTCAATCGAGTCTGGATCAAGTAATCTGCGAGTATCAGAATTATTTAGCCAAGGTTTTAAGTCAGATCTTGCAGCAGGGTAAATAGCTTTAAACAAATTGACAATAGTAGCGATTTTTGTCGCTACTTCGACATTTCTAGCTTGTTCAGCAGCATTCACAGGCAATACCCTCACATAAAACCTATAAAATAAATATTTATCAGCTTTTGATCGCTGACTTTAGTATCCATCAACAGTAAACTGAATTAACTAGCGATCTCTGTAGCAAGTGTTATCAAAAATGGAGATTATCAAGCAATTTATATTTTTACTGGACTTAAATCAGGAATAGACTCAAAATTTGATAGTACAGATTTATCTAGGCTCAAGCGATCTAATAACATTGCTAACTCTTTGCAGCAAGCAGACTTGCTTTGCAAGATTTGCTTCTGAGAGAACTTGATTATAATCCAACCAGAATCTACTAAAAAGCGATCGGCAAGATCCTTTTGCATAAGATTGGCTGCACTTTCGGAATCTGCAATAACCTCGATCGCAATATGGACATTGAGTACTGGATCGATATAGGTCAATGCAGGCTGCCAATCCTGATTAACACTTGATAGGTAAAGCTTCACGTCTTGATAGATTGTTCCAGACAAATGCTGCTGAAGGGTAATTCCGAAATCATAAATGGCTGATTGATCACGATCTGGAGACTGGATCTTAGCTAAGCTGATCGCATTTTCGATGGGAGGTATCTTTGCAAAAAACTTCTGAAATTGTTGATGCCGAAATGCAAGAATACGGTCTGGAGAATGGGCGATCGCTAGTTTTTGCTCATACTCAACCTCCTGACGGGAATAAGCTTCTAGCTGTTTGAAATAGCTTTGTAGACTATTTTGGTGACTTTGATCGCGTTTTTTGTAGGTGAGAAACTGATATCTGATGCGTAAAACAATTGCCACTGTTCCTACAAGCAGTAGCAAGATTCCTAATTCTTTAGTAAAGGTAGTTACCAATGCTACGACGAGTATTAATCCAAAGCTTAATGCGATCGCTTCTTGAATATTAATAGGCTGGGGCTGCTCGGAGGAAGTTAGTCTTGGTGGGTTACTAAGCTTAGGTACAGCGGGCTTGGACTGAGCAATGCGCTGCACTTCTGGAGGAATAAGGATAACAGGAAACTGACGCATCGATTTGTAGCTCGTTTGATCGAAAGCTGCTGTAAATGTAATTCTCACAGGGCTTTGGGAGATTTGCAAGCAAATTATACCAATTCACAAAAGTGTGACGACACTTCTGTGAATTAGAACCCAAACCCCATGAGGGTTTTCGGAAAATGAAACGGCTACGCTATTTTGTGTTTTGGCATTTAAAGAAAAGCGATACAATCCGCGCCACTGTTCTTTATAGGGGTTTAGGCATTGTCTAAGCCAGGAATCGAGCGGTATAGCTGCACATACTTCTCGGCGGATGTTTGCCAACTGAAGTCATTGTTCATACCGCGTTGTTGTAACAAGCGCCATGCATCGGTATAGCGATAGCTTTCCCATGCACGTACCATGCAGGTATACATATCCAATGGCTCGTAGCGATCAAAACTAAAGCCTGTACCTGTCTGACCAATCGGATCATGAAATGATACAGTATCCACTAGCCCACCTGTACGGCGGACAATTGGCACACAACCATAACGCATTGAAATTAGTTGGCTCAGTCCACATGGCTCAAAACGACTTGGCATCAAAAAGGCATCCGACCCAGCATAAACACGATGGGAAAGCGCTATGTTAAACAAAATTTGAGCTGACATGCGACCTGGGTAACGGGCGGCAATTTGCCATAGTTGAGATTCGTAATAGCGATCGCCTGTTCCCAACACCACAAACTGAGCATCTGTATATGCTAGGAAACGTTCAAGGGTTTGCAGCAGCAAATCAATACCTTTCTGCTCCACCAAACGACCGACCATGCCGATTAAGAAAGTTGCAGGATTTCCGGTTAAGCCCAGTTCTTTTTGCAAAGCAATCTTATTTGCCATGCGATCGTCAAGGGTTTCAACAGAGTAGTTTTGTACCAAGGCGGTATCGGTAGCAGGGTTTTCTAATTCCGTATCGATACCGTTTAAAATTCCCCAAGGCTTCAGGAAGGAAAGCAAGCCCTCTAGCCCTTCCCCATAGGTGGGTGTACAGATTTGTTGAGCATAGGTTGGAGATACAGTATTCACGCGATCGGCATACTTGATACCTGCCGCCATGGTGTTATGGGCATCCATATACCATGGAGTCCAAGTAATTTTATCTAGGAACCATTTCCAAGGGCCTTGGTAAGCTAGGTTATGAATCGTGAATACTGTGCCAATGTCAGAAACTTGGTGCATCCACACAGGAATCATGCCTGTATGCCAGTCATGACAGTGAATAATATTTGGCTTCCAATAGTTCCATGCAAATTCGGCGACGGCATTGGCAAACATCGTGAACCGCCAATCTTCATCTTCTCCGCCATAAACTCGGGCAGGAATAAATGATCCATGCCCCATTAAGTACAAGGGGACATCTGTACCTGGTAATACTGTCTCAAAAATATCAAATTCCTGAAACATGGCATAGCCTTTCCATTTCCATTCAGGATTTTCCTTGAGTTTGTCTGGGATTACGCCGTAGTAAGGCATGATGATCCGCACGTCATGTCCCATCTTCTTGAGAATCGGCGGGAGTGCACCCACTACATCTCCCATGCCGCCAACTTTGGCTAAAGGGGCAACTTCAGCCGCCGCAAATAAAATTTTCATTCGTTGATTCAGTACTCGTTTTTCAGGCTCTAACTATTTTTACGCATAGCGCGATCGCTAAAGCAGCAATTTTTTGCAAGCTACGCTTTGTGTAAAAAAGAAACCCGCTTTGCAGGTTCCTTTTTTGTTATTGGCGCGATCGCTACAGTAGTAATTTTTGCAGGAGGTTCTTGAGATATAAAAATAGACCAAACATAGTGTGGTCTATTTTTATAATGAGCAAGATCGCTACAGCAGCAATTTTTACAAATTATACTTATATTTAAAAGAAAGTCTGCTTTGCAGATTTTCTTTTGCATTATTCAGCGCTCTCGCCTTCAACCTGATTAGAATCGTTATCATGGGGAAGCTCTAAGCAGTAACCCGCACCATATACCGTCTTAATATATTTAGGATGGCGTGGGTCTGGCTCTAGTTTGGTTCGCAAATGGCGAATGTGCACACGAATGGTTTCGATGTCATCATCTGGTTCGTAGCCCCAAACTTCTTTGAGAATTTCGCTTGGTGATACAGTCTGACCATGACGTTGCAACAGGCAATGCAACAGCTCAAACTCTAGATGAGTTAACTTGACAGTTTTATTAAACCAAATCGCCTCAAAGCGCTCAGGCACAAGTGTTAATGAACCGAAAATCAAAATTTCGCCATGCTTAGCTGTGTCAATAATTCGATTAGTCCGTCGCAATAAAGCACGCACTCGCGCCAGCATTTCTTCCAGTTCAAAAGGCTTAGTCAAATAATCATCTGCACCTGCGTTAAACCCTTCGACTTTGTCTTGGGTTTGCCCCATTGCCGTGAGCATCATTACAGGAATCTCTTTAGTGCGCTCATCACGACGCAGTCTTTGACAAACCGTAAACCCATCTACCCTTGGCAACATCAAGTCAAGGATGATCATGTCTGGCATCAACTGAATGGCAAGTGCTTGTCCTTTAATGCCATCACTCGCTTGACTGACTTGATAGCCAGCGTGTTCGAGGTTCAGCGTAACCATTTCAGAGATTATCGGATCATCATCGATCAGGAGAAGCCTAGGCATCATTAGTCAAAATTCCATCTATGTGATTGGATTACGATTTGTTAAATAATATATATCATCATGATACATATTCAGTGCGGAAGATAGGGCGTATTAACTCTTATTGTTGATATATACTGATCTCAAAAAATTTCTGGCTAAAGGAGTAGTAGGTATAGAGTAGCAGCTATTTGCAGCCTTCAAGACCATGTTAACTACAAAAACAAGCTAAGTCAGTCTTCAACTCTTGCAACATTCTCATACAATATATAAAGATATGTAAAAATTGATTTAAAACTGGTTTATTCGCATGAGCCTTCCAACTACTTCTGTCACCGAACTTTTTGCACCAGTCAAAGATGACTTGCGTATGCTAACGGATAATTTGAAGCAGTTGGTAGGAGCAAGACATCCAATTTTGTATGCTGCGGCTGAGCATTTATTTGAAGCTAAGGGCAAGAGTATGCGCCCCGCACTAGTCTTGTTGATATCAAGAGCGACGATGAGCGATCGCGACATCACTTCACGACATCGCCGTCTTGCTGAAATTACGGAGATGATTCATACAGCGAGCTTGGTTCATGACGATGTGATCGACTCCGCAGATCTAAGGCGCGGAATGCCCACAGTAAACAATAGCTTTGGCAATCGAATTGCTGTACTTGCAGGTGATTTCCTGTTTGCTCAAGCATCTTGGTATCTTGCCAATTTAGACGATCTTGAAGTTGTCAAGCTCTTATCAAAGGTAATCACTGATTTTGCGGAAGGTGAAATTCGTCAAAGTCTGACTGCATTTGATGGTGATTTGACGTTTGAAGATTATCTCGAAAAGAGTTTTTATAAAACAGCCTCATTAATGGCTGGTAGTGCTAAGGCTGCGGGCGTACTGAGTGGTGTGAGCCAAGTGCAAGCTGAGCAGTTATTTAATTTCGGCAAGCATTTTGGTATTGCGTTTCAAGTTGTCGATGACATTCTCGACTTCACTAGTTCGACGGAAACTCTTGGCAAACCTGCTGGCTCTGATCTGAAGCAGGGTAATTTGACTGCTCCTGTCTTGTTTGCGTTAGAGGAGCATCCGCAGTTACGCGGATTGATAGATCGCGAGTTTAGTGAAGTGGGTGATTTGGAAAAAGCTCTAGAACTAGTTCATAACAGTGAAGGTGTTTCGCGATCGCGTGAATTAGCTAAGAGTCATGTTAAGTCCGCACTAGTGGCGATCGAGTGGCTACCGTCTTCTGCACCCAAACAGTCTTTGATTGGTCTAACTAACTACGTTTTAGAGCGTTTGTATTAATCCAAAAGAGAAATGGCGGCGCAATGCGCTGCCATTTCTCTTTTGGTGCGATAAAAAAAGACTCGCGTAGCGAGTCTTTTTTTTGTCTATGCTGATTCTGGTTTGGGTATTGATGCAGGATGCTGCAAAATCTCGGCTGTGGATAATTTCTCGACCATATCGAGAGTTATCGAACATTTAGTTACATCCTTGCGCGAAGGTAACTCGTACATCATATCCAGCATCAACTGCTCAACAATACCGCGTAAAGCTCTCGCTCCAGTTTTACGTCGATAGGCTTCTTTAGCGATCGCCTGTACCGCATCAGGCTGAAACTCAAGCTGGACATTATCCATTTTCAAGAGCTTTTGATACTGCTTGATCAAGGCACTACGAGGCTCAGTTAAAATTGCCATCAGCGCTTTTTCATCCAAAGGATCGAGTACAGCCGTAACTGGCACACGACCGATAAACTCAGGAATCATCCCAAACTTAACAAGATCATCGGGCTGTACATTCTTGAGGATTTCCGCAGTACGCTTTTCGCGGGGAATCGACTCACCCTGCTGCACAAATCCCATTGATTTTTTACCGATGCGTTGCTCAATCAGCTTCTCCATGCCACCGAAAGCACCACCACAGATAAACAAGATGTTTTTGGTGTCAATCTGGATGCAGTCTTGGTAAGGATGCTTACGACCACCTTGAGGCGGTACATTAGCGATCGTGCCCTCTAACATTTTCAATAAGGCTTGCTGGACACCTTCGCCCGATACATCGCGGGTAATCGAAGTATTTTCTCCCTTACGGGCAATTTTATCGATTTCATCAATGTAAATAATACCGCGCTGAGCTTCTTCGACATCAAGATCGGCAACCTGTAGCAGTCTTAGTAAAATATTCTCTACATCTTCACCGACATAGCCAGCCTCAGTTAGTGTTGTAGCATCGGCAACCGCAAAAGGCACATCTAGCATTTCTGCTAAAGTCTGGGCCAATAGGGTCTTCCCGCAACCTGTGGGGCCAATCAGCAAAATATTCGACTTCTGAAGTTCGATTCCATCTTCATTCTGACCTTTTGCCGTCGATTCAATAAAACTCAGTCGCTTGTAGTGGTTATACACGGCAACCGACAAAACTTTTTTAGCTTCGTCCTGACCAACTACATTTTCATCGAGATAACGCTTGATATCACGAGGCTTAGGGATCTGACTAAGATTAAGATTCGCCGCAGTTTTGGTTTTCCGCTTTTCGTTGGCAGGGTCTTTGCGCTGGGTAGCTTGGGGTGGAGCACTATTAAAGAGCTCCTCATCAAGGATTTCGTTACATAAATCCACACACTCATCACAAATGTATACCCCTGGTCCAGCAATTAGCTTGCGTACCTGCTCCTGCGATTTACCACAGAAGGAACATTTTAGATGAGAGTCATATTTACTGGGCATAAGCTATCTCGCTGTGGCTAGACTAGGGATAGGGCAGATGGCTGGAGGCTTTTGGAATTGGTTAAAACTTGATCGATTAAACCATATTGTTGAGCTTCCGCAGGTGACATAAAGAAATCACGCTCGGTATCTTGCTCGATTTGTTCGAGAGGCTTGCCTGTGTTGGCAGCTAGCATCTCATTAAGCGATCGCTTAATGTACAAGATTTCCCGTGCTTGGATCTCGATATCAACTGCCTGACCTTGAGCACCACCAAGAGGTTGATGAATCATGATCCTTGCATTTGGCAAAGACATCCGCTTGCCTTTAGCGCCAGCCGCTAGTAGAAACGCGCCCATGCTTGCCGCTAGTCCCATGCAGATAGTACAAACGTCGGGGCGAACATGATTCATGGTGTCGAGGATCGCCATACCTGCGTAGACTGAGCCACCAGGAGAGTTGATATAGAGGTAAATATCCTTTTCAGGATCTTCAGCTTCTAAAAACAAAAGCTGGGACATAATTAAGTTTGATGTGGTGTCATCTACTTGCGAACCCAAGAACACAATCCGCTCACGCAGTAAGCGCGAGAAAATATCAAATGCTCTCTCGCCTTTACCTGATTGCTCGACTACCATCGGCACAACCTGATTTTGGGTCGCGATCGCAAAGTTGTTTGATGCTAATTGACTAGATAAAGGGTACATGCGTTTTGAATTCACCGTAATTTTGATGAGTCATTTTAGGCAAAACTTGAGAAGGAAATCTTAAGTTTTACCATACCAACTTAAAAGCTATTATGCCTCAAAAATAGTATTGGTATAGCTATACTATCTTACGCAATTTAAAAGAGAGAGGAGTGCTTTGCACCCCTCTCTCTTTTAATTAAGCTTCTTCAGATGTTGCCTCAACAGTTACAACGTCTGTGTCAGCCTCTGGTGAGATACTTTCGAGAGTCTCTGGCTCTGGCTGGAGCGAGCCTTGCTCGACTAATTCGATTTCAGAATGCTCAATCAACCATGCCACCGCGACTTCAGTCCGCATTTCCTCACGAATTAAGCCAGCTAATCTAGCAGGATCGATATTGGGATCTTTGAGCATTTCCAAGGTGTTGGAGACTCTTTCTTTGAGCTCGGCTTCATCGACAGATAGCTTTTCTTCCTCAGCGATTTTATCAAGGGCGACTTTGCGTCTAAGACGGTTAACCGCCTCTGGTTGATTGAGTCGGCGCATTTCTTCAACCAATTCCTTGGTAAATAGTTGCTTTGCCATCGCAGGATCGATACGCTCTTGCAAATAATTAGCTTGTTGTCTTACCAAAAAGTCTAGTTCTTGCTGCAAAAGAGTTGCAGGTAAATCAACATCAAGTTCGGCAGTTAGTGCATCAAGGACGGCACGTTCTTTGTTAGCTAGAGTTTTCGACTCTGCTTCGTCGATTACCCGCTTTTCTAGAAGTTCGCGCAATTCGGCGATCGTTTGTTTGTCGCTGATTGATTGAGCAAACTCGTCATCAAGAGCGGGAAGCTCACGACCTTTGATCGATTTGATTGTGACTACATACTTGATTTCCTTGCCGACATATTCTTCAGGGTAATATTCTTCTGGGAAAATTGACTCAACTTCAATGACATCATCGATCGCTGCACCGATGATCGCTTTAACCACTTCAGGGATAAAGGCTTTTTCATCAACATCTAACTGAAAATCTTCTTCGCCAGCATCGGGCAATTCTTCGCCAGTGGCGCGATCGATGACTTTGAGATCGACGGTGACAACATCGTTTAGTTCGATTCCACGATCTTCGATGGGTACAATAGTCGCTTTGCGGACTTGAAATTCGTTTAAGGTGCGATCGACTTCGGTGAGGTCAGGCTTAATTTCTTCAGCTTTGACCGTGAAGCCTTGATATTTCGCAAGAGCTACTTCTGGCTCAACATCGATCGCAGCTTTAAAGATTACTTCTTGTCCTGGGGTGAAGGTTTGGACAAGAGTTTCAATATCTGTAATTAGTTGAAAGCCGCCCAGAGCCTTATCTTTAACTTCTTTATTCTCAGCAAGGGCTTCGTTTAAGGTTTTTTCTAGTAACTCTTCAAGGACATTAGCTTTGAGTCGCTGACTGCCAACTTGTCTCAATACAAGTTGAGTGGGCGCTTTGCCTTTACGAAACCCTGGGACTTGCATCGTGCGTGTCAAGTCTTTGACGATGCGATCGTATATTGCTTGAGACTTTGCTCCTTCTACTTGAATGTCAAAACCAATTTGACTAGCGGGAAGCTTCTCTAGAGTGACCTTCATTATTAAATATGCCTAGATTAAGTATGCCTAGATTGAATATATCTAGAAATCAAAAAACATTTTTTGGACTTTTGCCAACTTTTGGCAAAACTGTCAGCGAGTGCCAAATTATGCCAAGTCTATGATAATACGATATTGGCGATCGCATATTTCAAAAAGATATAAATCAAATTACTGCCGTGACATAACAGTAGGGCGAACATCGGTTGGCAGAGTTGGAGATGTCGGAGCAGTTGATGATGCGGGACTATTGGGTGATGTGGCTTGAGCAGCAACAATGTCACGAAGTGAAGGAGTGATCGCTTCAGCCCCATCTAGTAAAATCTGCAATTTGGGGCCAGCCGTTGCAAGGCGAATAATGACACCATTCTGCACTCGCTCACTCTCTATTTGCTGATCGTCAATATATGTACCGTTTGCCCCGATATTGACAATTTCCCAATACTGAGAGTGATGATATAGCTCGACATGGTAGCGAGAAACAACAGAACTGTAGAGAATCACGTCATTATCTCCTGAACGCCCAATCCGAATTACAGGCTCAGAATTAAATTTCCATGTTTGGATTGGTACAGATTTGATAGGATGCAGCAGATTTAGCGTAATCACGGGTCTAATGTAGGGATTTTGCAGAATCAGGAGTGTTTTGACTGCCAATGCTACAGGATTTGCTTTTATTTCAAAATTTTAGCATTGACTTTAATCATTAAAGAAGCCGTTTTTAAAACCCTTACAGGGTTTGGTTTTTAATTCACAAAAGTGTCGCCACACTTTTATAAATTGGTATTAGTTGTCAATCAGATCATAGAGTAGAAAAGAAAGCTTCGCATCTTTATCTACTCCAGCAATTCTCATTAGGACTTACGAAAAAATATCTCAAAACCCGCTTTCTATCGTAAGGGCAATTCATGAATTGCCCTTACGATGGGTTCTTTTGCGTAAGTCCCACTCATTATAAAAATCGGTTTTTTGAAAGCCCACCGCAGGTGGGCTTTCAAAAAACCGATTTTGGTGTTTCCAGAGCCAAAGGTCCTAGAAACACCAAAATCGGTTTCATAATGAGAATTGCTGTTTCTACTCTATGAAAATATTTATGAAAACTGTCACTATCATTGGCTGCGGTGTAATTGGGGCAATGCTTGCCTATGAATTAAGTAAAACCGAGCTAAAGGTGACGGTACTTGAATCAAATCCTCTACCTGCTATGGTGGCAACTAGTTCAGCGCTAGGGGTGTTGATGGCGGCTTCTAGCTCCAAAGCTAAAGGACCTTTGGTCAGGTTACGCTTGGCGAGTTTAAGCTTATACGATCGCCTAATCGATGACTTAACCTCCCAAACTAACTGCAATATTCTCTATAACCGCAATGGGATCTTAAGTTTATTGCGATCGTCTGAGGAAAAAATTAAAGCGCGATCGCTTATCGAAATCCGTAAAGAGCAGGGCTTTGAGTTGCAGTGGCTTGAACGCGATGTCATTTCTCACCAATATTCGCAATGGCTAACTGATGACGGCTTGTTTAGTCCATGCGATCGCGCAGTGCATCCAACTCAGTTAGTTGATGCGCTAGTTACAGCCGCAACTCAAAATGGGGTGAAGTTTTACTGGAATGCGCCAGTCAAGTGCTTGGAAGATATCAAAAGCGATCGCATCGTAGTTACATCAGGCTTAGGCAGCAATGAATTACTTGCCAAACTTTTAAAAAACTCGGCAAAAAATAGAGAGCAAGATCTTTTGCTACCCGTTGGCGGTCAAGCCTTGTTGTTAAAAGTGCCAAATTTAAATTTGCAAACCATAGTTAATGCTGAAAATGAGGATCATTCCGACATTAATATCGTGCCGTTAGGCAATGATCAATATTGGCTCGGCGCAACCCTAGAATTTGAGCCAGTTGAATTACCCCGCGAAGCTAATATCTCGTTATTGCTAGAACAGGCGATCTCATGGTGTCCAACTTTTAAGGAGGCTAAAGTTTTAAAAACATGGGCAGGCGATCGACCAAGACCCGATGGATTCCAATCCCCTATTTTAGGTTTTGCACCAGACCATCCGCATATTTTGATTGCTACAGGGCATTATCGCAATGGCGTAATGATGGCTCCTGTGACTGCTCAAATTACCAGAGATTTACTACTTACTGGCGCAAGTGATCTACCTTGGAAACCTTTTTCTCTCTAGTTGCTGCTCTATTTGTCTCACTACGGTCATTGCTGAATAGCTGACTCCTGCGGTTCCCTCTCCTGGGTGGGTGGAGTCGCCGACTAGCCAGATATTTTTGAGTGGAGTGCGATTGGCAAATCCAAAGGGCCCAAAGGTAGAGACGCGCATTCCTACGCCACCAACGATGCCGCGATCTCGTCCTGTATATCGCTCAAAAGTCTGTGGTGTGGCAGCTTCTACATGAATGATTGTCTCTTCATTAAGATGAAAATATTCACTTAACTGGGCGATCGCCCTTTCTGTAAATCTCTTTTTAAGTTCCTGATAATCCTCATCGCCATACCAAACTGACGCATCAGTAAACTCCGAAGCAATAATTGTTGCTTTTCCTGCTGGAGCGCGTCCATCACCTTCCTTACTAACAGAAATAAATAGAGAATGAGGTTTATCACCCGCTTCCAAAAACTGTAAATGCGGCGGACAGTTATCAGGAATCGCAGCACGATCTACTCCCAAATAAACCACAAAAGCAACTGAAGCAGGCTTGAGATTAGCAACTCGATTAGAGTATCTAGTAGGCGCAGCATCACCCAAAAGCGTCACAAAGTTATTCACCGTCACATTCGCCACAACATGATCCGCCTCATCCCACGAAATTTCTCCCGTCCTCAGATTTTTTCCTTTTACCTTTTTCCTTTTACCTTGATCCGCGATCGCAGTTACTTCATGCTGCATCAAAATCTTTCCTCCATCACGTTCAATACTCTCGATCAGGCGATCGCTTAAAACTTGCATACTTCCCTGAAGATGGAACAATCCTAAAGGCGCTTGCGAAACTGCTAAAGCAGTTGCTGCATAGAGCAAGGCTGTTTCCTCTGCATTAACCTGAGAATAGAGTTTTAGTTGCAAATCGAGAAAGGTTCGCAATCTTCTATCATTTGCCAACCCAAAACCGCTCAGGGCATCGCCCACAGTCGAGAAGGTATAGGGAACAGTTGCCAAAGTATCGATTCGCAAGGCTCTGACTAATTGCCATGCATCCCAAATATTACGTGGCGGCAAAATCGGATCGCGTGACTGAAAGCGCCAACTGCGCCAAAATAAGTCTTCTAAGAAGTTCCAAAATGGTTCGCTATTGGGAAATTGTCTTTGGCGTTCTAGTTTCCACTTATGGCGATCGCGCCAAACATTAATCGGCTCACTCTCATTTGGCAAAAAAACTGCACAGACAGGATCGCAATATGTCGCTTCAGGAATTTCAATTTCTAATTCCTTAAAAATGCGATCGTGAATCCCGCCAGTTTCTAAACCTGCCACCTGAGTCGCACCGACATCAAAGGTAAATCCGCGCCGCTTAAATGTCGAAGCACACCCCCCAGCCACCAGAGCAAGATCGTAAACGATAACTTCATAGCCACGCTTAGCTAATAAAGCTGCCGCAGTCAAACCTCCAATTCCCGCCCCAACAACAATAATTTTCTGTGGCACTTTCATTAATATTATAGAGACGTTTTAGTTTTTGCGAATTTTAATAAAGTAATTGCTTATTATTCTAATTCGCAAAAGAAGGCTTACTACCCAAAAAGGAAAAGCGCCTACGTAGCAGGCGCTTTTCCTTTTTGGGTTTTAGTATTTAGCGAATGATCGACTGGGTGGAGCAGTAAATTGTGGAGGGCGATCGCTATTTGAGTTATTTGAAATTTGAGAATTAGGACGCAAAGGCGGTCGCATTAACGCTTCAGGATTAAAGCGATAGCCAATATTTCGTACTGTTTGAATCAAATTTGGTTGTTGCGGATCAACCTCTAATTTTTTGCGTAACGATAAAACATGTGTATCGACAGTGCGCGGATTATTAATCTCATCTGGCCAAGCACGTTGCAGAAGTTCAGCGCGACTAAGGGCAAGTCCCTCCGACTGAGCAAGAACATAGAGCAAACTAAATTCTTGAGGAGTTAAATCGATCGCACTGCCCTTTAGTCTTACCTGTCGTTGTACCAAATCGATCTTCAGCACACCATAATCAAGACAAGCAGGAGGTGCAGATGTCCGTAATCTACGGGTTAAAGCCTCCACCCTTGCCAAAAATTCTTGCATCCCAAAGGGCTTCGTCAAATAGTCATCTGCGCCCGATTTTAAACCCTCCACGATGTCAGATTCATTGGTACGCGACGAAATCACGAATATTAACGAACTTCTTTGTTTATGAAGCCAGCGACACAACTCGATACCATCCCCATCAGGCAGATCGGTACTCAAGATCACCAAACTGGGCTGTTGCTTTTGAAACACGAGCTTTGCTTGCTGACAACTGACCGCCTGAAATACCGAATAGCCAATCTGCTGCAAATGCCAACCCAAGAGAGAAGCAAGATTCGGATTACCTTCTACAATTTCTATGCTGATTGGGATCAAAGAAATACTCTCCTGCCGAATAATGCTTATAGCTCTCGGATTATGAATCTGCATGATAACTTAGTGTGAAGCCGCATTTTGTAGCTGTAATTACCCTCTAGAGTGCGAAAAGCGCTGTCTTAAAGCTTATAAAGCAAGTGGCGGCGCGAAGCGCCACCGCTCGCTTTTTTTAAATAACTTTGCAAATCAAGTGAAATACCGAAATCCAGTTCCTACGGTTGATATCATCATTGCCCTGCGCGATCGCCCAAATCAACCAATTGTCCTAATTGAGCGGCTAAATCCACCTCACGGCTGGGCGATCGTGGGTGGATTTGTTGATTATGGCGAACGTCTGGAAGATGCCGCAAGGCGAGAGGCTCAAGAAGAAACAGGGCTACAGGTGGAGTTAATCGACCTGCTATGGCTTTATTCAGATCCTAGTCGAGATGAGCGTCTACATACGATTAGTGCGGTGTATATGGCTGAAGCAGTGGGCGAACCAAAGGCTGATGATGATGCTAAGTCTGTTGGTTGTTTTGCGGATTGGGAAATACCTAGCCAGTTATGTTTCGACCATGCTCAAATCCTGCAAGATTATTGGCGCTATCGTAACTATGGTATTCGCCCCAAAATATAGCAAAAATCCACAAAGTGCTGGATTTTTGCTATATAGCTACCGTCGATTGTGTTAGGACAAAATCAAAACCCAAGAAGAGAATGGCGGCGCGAAGCGCCGCCATTCTCTTCTTGGGTTTTATGACCTCATACACTTGGCGACAGCTATATACAAAAAAGTTTGCTTTAAGTGTTGACAAAGGTTCAGTCATGTATGTATCTTAATAAAGGTCAAGAACACGCCCCCATCGTCTAGAGGCCTAGGACACATCCCTTTCACGGATGCGACGGGGATTCGAATTCCCCTGGGGGTATTCTTGAACAACAAAAAAGCACCTAGAATGCAGGTGCTTTTTTGTTGTTCAATTGCGCGATATACACGGGAACTTTACAGTAATTTTTCTAAGCCGTAAATAAGGGACTTGAGCGCAAGTACTTTGCGGACACATAGCAACATACCTGCCATGTAACAAGTGCGATCGCTAGCATTATGCTCAATTTTGAGAGTTTCACCCATCGCTCCAAAAATCACTTCTTGACGCGCAACTAGCCCTGGTACACGCACACTGTGAATGCGAATGTTCTCGCCGTAGGTTGCACCTCTTGCGCCTGTGAGATGTTCTTTTTCATCAACAAGAGCAGGATTGAAAGATTGCCCTAATTCTGAGAGCATTTGCGCGGTTTTGATTGCAGTGCCGCTAGGAGCATCAGCTTTTTGATTGTGGTGCAGTTCGATAATTTCCACATGTTGGAAATATTTAGCAGCAGCGATCGCTGCCTGTTGCATCAAAATCACGCCGACGGAGAAATTTGGGGCAATGATACAGCCTGTACTTGCCTTGTCCGCGAAAATGGCAAGATCGGCAATTTGTTGTTCACTTAATCCCGTAGTGCCGACTACAGGACGCACACCATAGGCGATCGCTGAGCGAATATTGTCATAAATAATGCTGGGATGTGTGACATCAACCATTACGGGTAATTGCGACTCTTGAGAGGCTTGGGCAAGCACGACTTCGAGATTGTCAGTTACAGGTATCTCTAATTCACCAATACCAATCACTTCACCGATATCTTCACCGATGTGCTTGCGACCGATCGCTCCTACAAGATACATATCGGGCGCTTGGGCGATCGCTTTAATAATTTCGCGCCCCATTTTGCCTGTCGCCCCAGAGACAACAACAGGGATTTGTGTATTGGTCATAAAGTATATTTTTGCGGGATTATTTTGCAGGTCTACTTTGGCTAAATATAGCGCTTTTCAAGCAGGCGAAGTATAGGGTTGTTTACCCGCCGTCGGCGGGGGAACAAACCTATACTTCGCTATTTACTTTTGCCTAAGCCACACCATAGCCAGTATATTTGCGTACTGCTGGCTCTTGGAAGCCTAATACGATATCTTGCTTGGGGATGCCTGCGGCGACTAGTTCATCAGTTATACCGTCCTCAGTGCCATCACGCTGTACCCAAAGACGATTACCAATAATTTCAATATGAATTAAGCAACCATGTAAATGTCTTACGCCATCCCAGCCATCAGACATGATCAGGTATTGTCCATGCTCATCATCAAAAACTGCAATGTTTCTTACAGGTACATTGGCATAGGTAATTTGTGTATAGGGTAGTAAGACATTACGGATAATTTGTCGATAACTTGCTAATTTATCCATCGTTTTAATACCTCCATTTCTGGATCAAACGTTAACAATTTCAGAACTTGTCTGTCTAACAAAAGCTTACCAATCGTCTCCTCAAACAAATCAACAAAAACTGACTCACGTACAGCTAAATACAAAATGCGATCGGGTTCAAGCACGCTAAGAATGTTGTGAGCAATGCTGCTTTAGCGTTGTCATGAAACATATCTTTTGTAGGCATTTTTACCTCAAGACGCTGGGAAGTATAGCAAGTGTTGTATTACATTTACGAGCTTAGCTTACAAGTTAGCTGTTTTTTGGGCTAATCGCTCTATGTGCGAATTTAATCCCTCCAACAATCGACAAGAAAATACCGCAGCTTAAGATCGTTAGTATTGTTTCCTGTGGCTTTGGGGAAATAATTACAATAAATCCTTGATCTTTAATCAATGATGAAAAGCTAGACACACAGAATGGCATTAAATACAATCGAAATGTTTGCCAATAATCCACTTTGCTATTGCTAGCAGAGACGCTTAATATCAGAGCAGTGCCAATTACTACACTGATTCCTATCGCATTGATCCATATTTTAGGTGTGGGGTCAAAATAAAAAATGATGATAACTAAATACCAAATTAAATAGCACCATAAAATCAATTTATTGAGTTTGATATCTCGAAAATATTTCATTAACCATTTCATTATTTTTATGTCCTGAAAATTACAATAAAACCCAAAGAGGCTTAGTTGCTCGCGAAGCGAGCAACTAAGCCTCTTTGGGTTTTAGGAAACCGATGCCCCGATCAGTACAGGTTGATATCCTGCAGTAGCTGGTGAAACGGTTGAGATAAAAACTAGTGGCTCATCGCCATCGTTAAATACTCCATGTACACAACCAGTCGGTGCGATAACAATATCTCCTGCGGCGATCGCTGAGGTTGTACCTTGTTGGTCTAAATAATATTTGCCTTTACCTTGCAAAATAGTCCAAGTGTCTTGCCCGTGAGGATGAAAATGTGGGGCGATTTCCTGATTTGGCTTAATATACCAAGCTACAACGACGGTATCTGGTGATTCAGTAACGACTGAACGAATAGGCTCTCCGTCTGCTGCTTGAAAAAATTCTGCACTGTTGAAAATTCTGCTATTACTCATTTTGGCGATACCCTAAGCCAGCCTGTAATTTACAGACCTCATCGCTTTGATTGTCTTACTCAATATCTTTACAGATTGTCTAACCAAATACTTTGAGAAAGCTTTTATACCAAAACACAAAATGGCGTAGCCATTTTGTGTTTTTAAACCCCTTACAGGGTTTGGCTTTTAATTCACGAAAGTGTAACAACTTTTGCGTGAATTGGTATTACAGAGTGTCTCAAAGCCCCAAAGAGAGGCGACGTGGAGCGTGCCTCTCTTTGGGCTTTGAGCGCTATAGCAACGCAAGAGATAGCGCTAAACCAAAAAGATGAGTGGCGGTGCGAAGCACCGCCACTCATCTTTTTGGTTTTATATCCTAAGTATTGCCTAAGTATGCTTTGAGGTTGTACTATGGATAGCTGGATTGAAAAAATAGGAGACTAGTACTATGAGTCGCGTATGCCAACTTACAGGCAAAAAAGCCAATAATTCCGTATCAATTTCTTTCTCACACAAGCGTCATAAGCACTTACAACATGTAAACTTACAAGACAAAAGAATTTGGTGGGAAGAAGGAAAACGTTTTGTAAAATTACAAATTTCCACCAAAGCCATCAAAACTTTGCAAAAGAAAGGATTATCAGCATTTGCTAAGGAAGCAGGTATTGACCTTCGCAAGTTCTAACTCAAATAGGGTAGCAAGCACAAAGCGCTTGCTACCCTAAATATATTTTATGAACATTGGTATTGTTGGATTAGGACTAATCGGTGGTTCGCTAGGCTTAGATCTGCTCGCCTCAACGCAAGATCATAACCAACCTCAAAACTATGTATGGGGTATTAGCCGCAATCCTGAAACCTGTAAACAAGCAGAAGCGATCGCTGCCGTAAATATTGCTGGTATAAACATTGAAAATATTCCCGATCGCATTCTTGCTCAAACAGATATCGTCGTCATCTGCACACCGATCGCCTCGATCCTGTCCACAATTACATTAATTGCGCCAAAGTTACCCGCTAATGTCATCTTTACGGATGTTGGCTCGGTCAAAGGTGCGATCGTGCAACCTGCATCAAAAATCTGTCAGCAATTTAATCAGCGATTTGTGGGGAGTCATCCGATGGCTGGCACTGCCTTTCAAGGTATCTCAGCCGCCGAACGTAATCTATTTCAAAATCGTCCTTGTGTGGTTACACCTAGCAATGATCTGGAAGCAGTGGCGAAAGTGCGATCGCTCTGGCAATCCGTGGGTATGAATATTCATGAATGTAGCCCCGAAGAACATGATCGCGCTGTGGCGATGATTAGCCATGCACCTGTAATGATTAGTGCAAGCTTAATTGCATCCTGCCAGCAGGAAGACGATGATCGCGTTTTAAAATTAGCGCAAAATTTAGCAAGTTCAGGCTTCCGTGATACTAGTCGCGTTGGTGGCGGCAATCCTGAACTGGGTCGGCTAATGGCAGAATACAATCAATCAGCAGTATTGCGATCGCTACATACCTATCAGCAATCTTTGCAAGCAGTGATTGGTTTAATCGAGAACAAACAATGGGAAGAACTAGAAGCTTTTTTGGCAAACACTCAACGCGATCGCCCATTTTATATAGACTGATCTATCTGTTGTAGGATTTTCGCTAAAAGGACAAGCTTTGAAATAGATCCGCTACAGGAAAAGTAAACCCATTAATAACATCCTCGCCATCTAGAAAATCGCCTCGTTTCAGAAGGCGATCGGGTTCTTGGGCGGAACGATAGACCAGCACATAATGTTGGATCGGATTGACAACCCAAGCTAACCGAGTTCCATTCTCAAAATATTCTAAGATTTTGGTGTTAATTTCTTCAACCGTATTACCAGGAGATAGGATTTCGATCGCTAAATCTGGCGCACCTTCTAAAAAGCTAGTAGGAAGTTCTGAAATTCCTTGTAAGCGCTCTTTGGCAAAGAAAGAAATATCGGGAGAGCGTTTGTTGCCATTTTTCATTTTAAAAGCAGTACTTGAATCAAATAGTACTCCTAGCTTTTGAGAGGAGACAACCGCAAACAAAGCCGAACTCAAGACAATGGAAATATATCCATGCAATGCTCCTGAATTACCCATTACAACTAGTTCTCCGTCCACAATTTCATAATGACATGCATCATCTGGAAGAGACAGAAAAGCCGCATCTGTCCAGACTTTTTTGTTTGGCTTGTTTACTGCCTCTGTAACTGAAGTAGACATATATTTTGCTCCTTTTCGCTGTTGATTTTGGGTTAGTAGAGCATTGCCAGATGTTAATGACTTTTTAAGGATTTAAGTAGACCACCACAGGCATCAAACAACAGATCGATCACATAATTAAATCCATCTGCGCCTCCATAGTAAGGATCGGGAACTTCTTTATCAGTGTAGGTTTCGCAGTAGTCACACATCATTTTTACCTTGTCAATAAATTTTCGCTGCGGATCGAGCGCGAGAATATTGCGATAGTTGTCCTTATCCATCGCCAGAATCAAATCAAATTCTCGCAAATCCATCGCCTCAAACTGTCGAGCTGAACCAACAAAATCTAAGCCACGTTCTTTAGCTGCTGCTCGCATACGACGATCGGGTAACGCGCCCACATGCCAGCCGCCAGTTCCTGCCGAATCACAAATAAATTGATCGCCAAGCCCTTGCTTCTCTATCAAATGATTCATAATATTTTCCGCCGCAGGCGATCGGCAAATATTTCCGAGGCAAACAAATAGAAGTTTTTTAGTCATATTTACATTCCAGAAAACACTCAAAGGTGCTGCAATGCAGCACCTTTGTAGAGAAAAGTTAGGCGCAGAGCGCTAAAATTTGTTCAACTACTTTGGGAGTAACATCTTGATTTTCTCCTAAAGCAACAAAACCTCGCTTCTCGAAGCGATCAATAATTTTGGGGATCACATCTAGCCCTACGCCATAGTCTGAGAGATGGGTAGGAACGCCGACAGACTCAAAAAAGTCGCGAGTTTTGGCGATCGCACGATCAATACGTACCTCCTCTGTGCCATCGTCAAGACCCCAAACGCGATCGGCATATTGCAAAAGCTTTTGCCGTTTGCGATCGCGTCTAACAGTCAATGTATTGGGCAAGACGATAGCCAAAGTTTGAGCGTGATCGATGCCATGTAGCGCCGTTAACTCATGACCAATCATATGCGTTGCCCAGTCTTGAGGCACACCCACACCGATCAATCCATTTAGCGCCATTGTGGCACACCACATCACATTTGCCCGAGCTTCGTAGTTATGGAGATCCGCTAAGACTTTGGGTCCTTCTTCAATCAAGGTTTTGAGAATAGACTCAGCCATCCGATCCTGTAATGGCGCATTGGCAGGGTATGTCAAATACTGTTCCATAACATGAACATAGGCATCAACAATTCCATTACTGACCTGACGAATAGGCAACGAGAAGGTTGTTTCAGGATCTAGTACTGAGAATTTTGGAAATGCAAACGGACTAGAGAAAAATAACTTTTCTTGGGTTTCCCATTTGGTAACCACAGAGTTAGTGTTCATCTCTGAGCCAGTGGCGGGCAAAGTTAATACTGCAGCAAAGGGAATCGCTGCTTTTACAGGGGCTTGTTTCGCGCAAATATCCCAAGGATCGCCTTCAAAGGGAACAGCAGCAGCAATAAATTTTGTGCCATCAAGGACAGAGCCACCGCCCACTGATAGCAAAAAATCAATTCCTTCGGCTCTAATCAGTTCAACTGCTTTGAGCAATGTTTCCAGATGTGGATTTGCTTCAATCCCGCCAAATTCGAGAAAGTTATGACCCGCGAGAGCCGCCTTTACCTGTTCGTAAACCCCATTGGTTTTGATGCTACCGCCACCATAGAGGACTAGGATTTTGGCACCAACAGGAATTTCTGCACTGATATTCGCAATTTGACCTTTGCCAAATAAAATCTTGACTGGATTGTAAAAAGCAAAATTTTCCATGACTAATTCAAAAAACATTAAAGTTGATGCTTTGCATCAACTTTAATATAACTAAAATGCGAGGTCGTCCGATCGCGAACCTGAGTAGATCATGCCTTTGCTGAAGTTAACGCTAAGTGGTTCGCCATCACGAATGAAACCTGTGGCATTATGTACGCCGATCAAAATTGGTATGCCTAGCCTTCGACCGATCACCACTGCATGAGAATCAAGACTGGACTCTTCAGTAATTACAGCGGATGCTTTGCGAATTACTTCGATATAGTCGGCATCAGTGCGGTCAATGACAAGGATTTCACCTTCGTTAAAGTCTCGGACATCAAGGTGATGGAAGGCAACTCTAGCGCGTCCATGAACAATGCCTGAGCCGATGCTTAGCCCTTTGCCGACTACCGACGAAACAAACTCCACTTTGATTAAATCCGTAGAGCCTGCCACGTCTTGCAATGTACCTGCCGACATAACAACTAAATCACCTGCGGAGAGCAATTTCATCTCTTGAGCAAGGTTGAGGGCAGCTTCAAAATTTTGTCTTGCGGATGGCAGGGATATTAATACCATTGGCTGCACACCCCAGACCATTTGTAAGCGCCTTGCTACTTGGACATTGGGCGTAACTGCCAAAATGGGAATCGGTGGGCGGAATTTACTGACATTGCGAGCCGTTGAGCCTGTTTTGGTAAGAGTAACGATCGCAGCGGCTTCTAGTTGAATGGCAATTCTGCCCACAGCTTGACTGATCGCATTGGGCACAGCTCGTCCCATACTTTCAAGTGGTTGCATTTTTAGATCCTGCTCTCTTTCGATCCGAACGGCAATTCTTGCCATCGTTTCCACAGCCAAGATCGGATACTTACCGACGGCAGTTTCGTTAGAGAGCATTACGGCATCAGTTCCATCGATGATCGCATTTGCCACATCGGAAATTTCAGCGCGGGTTGCACGGGGACTGCTGACCATGCTATCGAGCATTTGTGTCGCGGTAATGACAGGAATGCCAAGACGATTGGCAGTTTTAATCAATTGCTTTTGAGCGATTGGTACATCTTCAGCGGGTATTTCCACGCCAAGATCGCCTCTTGCTACCATTACGCCATCGCAAACTGAGAGAATCGCTTCCATATTGGCGATCGCCTCGTGCTTCTCGATTTTAGCAATGACACTAGCCTTGCGACCTGAAGCCGCAATTAAGTCTTTTACCTCCAGCACATCTTCAGGATTACAGACAAAGCTAAGTGCTACCCAATCCACGCCTTCAGACAAGCCAAAACGTAAGTCTTCGCGATCTTTATCGGTCATCGCACTGACCAATAAGTGCACATTTGGGAAATTGACCCCTTTATTATTAGAAAGTATGCCGCCAATGACCACGCGACAATAAAGATCACCTAATTCTACATTTACATCTTCGACGACCATCTCTACTTTGCCGTCATCGAGCATTATTACTGCGCCGATAGGCACTTCTTCGGCAAGGGTGTCATAGGTAATGCAACTAATTTCAGAATTCCCGTCCACTTGACGGCTAGTGAGGGTAAATTTATCACCTTTATTAAGAGTAATTGGTCCTTCTTTAAATACCCCAAGGCGAATTTTTGGCCCTTGCAAATCCTGCAAAATGCCCACAGGTTGATTGAGTTCGCTAGATACTTGGCGAATATTGCAAATGCTGCGATGGTGGTCAGCATGAGTGCCGTGGGAAAAGTTGAGGCGAAAGGTGCTTGCGCCTGCTTCAATAAGCTGGCGGATCATATCGGGGCTACTGGTTGCGGGTCCAATAGTAGCAACAATTTTTGTGCGACGAAAAGTTTCTCTAACGGTCATGGATTGTCAGCTAACGGCGAACCTCAAACATACCAGAATCTCATGACAATTCTCCAAGTTGTCATTACTCTTTGGGGCACGAGTTATGGCAAAGAAAGTTTTGCTTAGGACATAAAACCCGAACAAATGAAGGTGGCGCGAAGCGCCGCCTTCATTTGTTCGGGTTTTGAGTGCTTACAGATATATTAGTTTTTGCCTAAGTTAATCCCAAACAAATTATTTAAACGATCTCTTACCCATGTCAGTGCGGCATATTGCGATCGCTGCAATTCTTCTTCATTCAATAATCCGAGGCTGATTAAAACCTGTTGACGTTCTGATAATTTCACAGCGATTTGTTCACCTAATTCCTTATGTTCACTTAAAAGTTTTTGCAATTGTTGACGCTCAACCACAAAAAGAACTGTATTAACTACCAAAGCTCGAACAGTTGCTGTCCGAGGCGTACCAGTCAGTAGAGATATCTCCCCAAAAAACTCACCATCTCTTAAAGTCGCGATCGCTTGATTATTCCTTTCAGAAAAAATTTCTACTGCCCCAGACAAAATAATGTAGAACTCCTCACTAGGATCGCCATCACGGCAAATCACTTCCCCAATGTCAATATATTTACGATAGCCCCTTGCAATTAACGCAAATAGTTCTACTTCTGTACTTCTTTCAAAATAGGATATTTTTCGTAATAAATCACGCAGACTGCCAGTGTCTAATTCATTATTAGCCGAAGTTGTTTTAGAGCTTGTCTGTTTTATAGTTTGCAGATTTTGTATATGTTCTTCGTCTTCTGGATATTTCGCAGTAGCAATTTGACTAAGTACTTTAGGATTGTGCAGGATTAGCTCTCTAGTGGGGAAAGGAATTCTAATACCTTTAGATCTAAACTCATAGGCAATCCGAAAATTAATCGAACTCCGAATTGGTTCGTTGGCATCAGGATCATCAATCCAAACCAATAGATCAAACTCAAGTGATTCTTTCCCAAATGCTTTAAACCAAACTTCTGGTGGTGGGTTAGATAGTACACGAGGTTCATGCCGAGCCGCAGTTAGCAAGGTTTCAGTTAAGACTAATAGATCTGTATCGTAAGCAACACTAACAGGGATATGAATTCGGCAAGTATGTCCTGCATAACTCCAGTTGACAGTATTGTTCTCGATAAACCTTTGATTTGGCACAATCACAAATAGGTCATCTTCAGTACGAATAATTGTGGAGCGAATGGAAATTTTTTCAATTGTGCCCTTGAGTTCTCCGATTTCGATATAATCGCCAACCTTGATTGTTTGCTCGAATAGCAAAACTAGTCCGCTAATAAAGTTACTGGCAATATTTTGTAATCCAAAGCCGAGTCCAATTCCTACTACACCAGCAATTACAGCTAAGGAACTGAGATTAATTCCCGCCGTTTGTAAAATGATCACGCTACTAAGGGTGATCAATAGATATTTGATAAATACGGTAATCGCTTCTTGTAATCCGCGATTAATGCGAAGTCGATTTAAAAGCGATCGCCGAATGGTTTCGCTAATAAGTTTGGATACGAAAAAAGCTAGGATAATCAGTCCTAGTAAAGAGGCGATTGTAGCGATCGAAAACTTAGTCCCTCCGACATCTAAAATTTGGGCTGTGAAGATTTCATACAGTTTTGTTAATAAAACATCCATCTTTGCGACTATTTCTCCACAACTCAAGCCAAAGTAAGTTTAGACAATATTGCCTTGCGATATTGTCTAAACTTACCCATAACCTAATGATTTTCAAACCGCTATATAGCTTTTTCTGATCTAAATATAGCTGATACAAAACCTCAAATAGGAGTGGCATAGCTTCGCTATGCCACTCCTATTTGAGGTTGACAAGCCTAAGGGGCAAAGCCCATCTCTCTACTTGCTAGGCATTTTGTAGATGACTGTAGCAGTCGCTGCTGGTATTTCTGAATTTTTAAGATTACTGTTGATCTTTCCTAATCCATCCTCAGTACCAACCCAGATCTGTTGATTGTGAACCAGTAAATTGATGACTGAACTGCTGGGCAAATTATAGATCGACGATGTAATTGCGCCATTGTAGGTGTTAGCGAGCACTAAACCGTCTCTCATGCCTATCCATAATTCACCATTTTTACTACTAGCCAAAGCCACAATATCGCGTCCAGTTACAGAATTAATACGTGCGATCGCTTTATTAGTATTCGGATTAATTTCAATCACATTACGGGGCGTTCCTGCCCAAACCTTCCCTGACGGCTCCACCGCGATCGCTTGGACAATTTGACCTGATACATAGGGAATCCTTGCGGTGATTTTGGCTGTCCCAGGATTAAGTTTAAACAAGCCATTTAATGTGCCAACCCAAATATTGCCAGCATTATCAATCTGCATTACATTCGCGGCTGTTCCGGGAATATCAGGAAGTCTGGCATAGGTTTCGGCATTGTAGGGACTGATGCGAGTAATTCCTTGATCAGTGCCAACCCAGATAAAGCCAGCCCGATCCATAGCTAAACTCAGAATCCGACTCGAAGATAGTTGGATCGCAATATTTTCAATTTTGCCTGAGTCAGGATCGATTTGATACAAGCCCGAAGTTGTACCAACCCAGAAGTAACCACGACTATCTTCTAATAAGGCGGTGATAGTAGAATTTGGTAAAGATATGGAGGCGATCGCTTTTCCAGACCTTTGGTCAATTTGCATTAAACCTTGCCAAGTTCCGATCCAAAGCCGACCCTGTTCATCTACGAGGGTTGAACTAATACGACCATCTAGGCTTAATGATGGATTACGGGCAAGGCGAATATTTTCGGGTATTACTAGGTTGTGGCTGTCAGGCTCAATCGCATCTGCGTTATTAACGGCTCCATAGCTCACAGCACATAGACTAGCTACATTAACCGTTATTGCTAATAGTACTTTTGGGAAAATTTTAGAGAAAGTTTTCGCGATCGCCCCAGATATCTTTTGATTTGTCAACATCTTTATGTCCTCACTACACCCTATTTAGACTCTTTTAAGCGTCAGATGTTAACACAAGAGATTGCGATCGCCACATCAATTTTAGACTTATAGCGCTTTGCGCTCAGACCCAAAAGAGAATGGCGGCGCAAAGCGCCGCCATTCTCTTTTGGATTAAACTAAAAATGGCATGTTGCGCCGCTTTTAGTTTATGGTTTTGGTGCTGGAGTTACAGGCGCAGGGGCAGGTATCTCAGGCTGAACTGGCTGGGGTGGTGGCTCTAAAGGAGCAGGCTGGGGTGGTTCTACAGGAGTCGCCACGGTAGTATTTACAGGCGTAGGAGCGGGCGTGTTTGCTCTTACTGGCTCTGGGGGATTGTTCGCTGGAGGTGGAGTTGTTGGTTTTACTTCTGGAGTAGCTGGAGGATCATTCCTATTAGCAGCAGTTTGGTCTCTTTGCTTGTTGTCAGTCGGATCTTCTCGTCGATCATTGCGATCGTTATTTGCAGGGGCAGAAGTATAAGTAACTTTATTACGATTATTGTTTTCGACAGTCTTTGGTAAGTCAGAACGGCGAAACTCGATAGTCTTCGCTTCTTTAAATGATGCTGTCACTCCAAATTCTGAGGTAATTTGAGGCAAGCTAGCTAACTGAGAGCTAAATCCAAAAATTAGTGAGTTATTGGCAATCCGTTTTTCAATACTTTCTTTGTCAAGGCGTTTTGGCGCAGAAGCTTTGCCGTCAGCCTTGATTCTAATTTCTTCCCCCTTGCCAAGGGTGACGATCTCCGATGTACTTTTTAGCAAAACTGTAACCGTGCCATCGAGAGCGATTACTCGGCGCTCTTCAGAAGCTTTTTCAGGTATTTCTAGATATACAGTGCCATCATTGCTGGAAATTTCGCCAAACGGAGTTTGGACTTGGGCTGGAGATTTGAGATCTTTCGCAGCCCATGCGACTAAGCGTCCAGAGGTAAATTCAACTTGGTTTTGCGGCTTGAGGGTTAAAGTTGATTTTCCGCCAATTCTGATAATTGCACCACTGCGTAAGGTCACTTGAGCTGTTGAGGTATCCTCGGTGCTGACACTTTCATTGACCTTAAGTGGCACCCCTATAGTTGCAGGTCGGGAGGATGTAGCATTAATATACTTAACTCGCACTGGATAGCTGCGAATTTCACTGATTTCAGCGATCGCTTCTGTGGGTAAAGCCTCAGAACTAAAAGGTTTAGGAGGCTGATTACCTGTACAACTAGGCAACCCTACGGCTACCAGAGAAAGGAACAGAAGAGGCAAAATTTGCCCAGAGATTTTAGATAACTGCCAATGCTGCATCGTAAATTTTTTGTAGAGTCTACAAAGCCAGTTTTTTCGCTATACTAGAAAGTCTGGTTAAAACCGTAAATTCTAATATATCTATATTAGTTCTAACTTCGTTGTTTGACCATAGCTATCAGTAATTCTCATAACGATTAATGAAAGCGTGCTGACTGTACACTTTCATAGATCCCAACCTATATTTTAAACGAGTAAGAGTCAAAAGCACATGGCAAAGAGTAATTTGCAGGTCATGCTGACCAAAAATGTTACAAAATTAGGTAAACTCGGCGACTTAGTATCTGTAGCGCCTGGTTATGCCCAAAATTTCCTCATACCTCAAGGTATGGCTATTCGTGCCACCACAGGTGTTGTTAGAGAAGTTGAAAGACGCAAAGAAGTTGAGCGTCAACGTTTGATCGCAATTCGCCAAGAAGCAGAAAGCCGCAAGACTGCACTCTCAACCATTGGTGGCTTTATTATCAAGAAAAAAGTTGGCGAAGGTAATGCAATTTTCGGTACTGTGACCGATCGCGAAGTGGCTCAGTTGATTACCGCGAAGTCGATGTTAGAAATCGATCACCGCGACATTACGATTCCTGAAATTAATCAAACAGGTACTTTTGATGTTTCGATCAAGCTTCATGCTGAAGTCACCGCAACCCTCAAAATCCAAGTTATTGCTGAATAATCTCCAAAAAAATAGGCGGCGCATTGCGCCGCCTATTTTTTTCATACGTAGAGGCAATTCATGAATTGTCTCTACGTATTTTGACGAGTTCTACGGCTAAGGCGATCGCTTCGATCATACTGGCAGGATCGGCAATACCCTTACCAGCAATATCAAAGGCAGTCCCATGATCTGGCGATGTCCTCACAAAGGGCAATCCAATCGTCGTATTTACAGCCCGATCAAAAGCTAGAAGCTTGACTGGTATTAAACCTTGATCGTGATACATCGCAAGATAAGCGTCATGACCAAGCTGTACCCGATCGCGATCATTCCAAGCTCTCGCTGGATTGATCCACATGGTGTCTGGTGGAATCGGATTAGTGATTTGCACATTGGGATGCTGTTGACGATAGCGCTCAATTAAAGGCTGTAACCAGTCGCGCTCTTCGCGTCCTAGTTGTCCCTGTTCGCCACTATGAGGATTAATTCCTGATATAGCGATTCGTGGATTTGTGATTCCAAAATCTTGTAACAGCGATCGGCGTAACAACTCTAATTTTTGCTCAATTAACTTTGGTGTAAGTTGTGTCGTTACTTCACTCAAAGGAATATGCACCGTAGCTAGCAAAGTCCTTAATACCCATTCTGTATGGGGCGATTTGCCCACAAACAACATGCCAAAATCATCGACTTGGCTACGCTCGGCTAGCAACTCAGTTTGTCCAGCATAGTCATGCCCCGCTTGTTTCCATGCTGACTTTGCGATCGGGGCGGTGACGATCGCATCAAAAGCACCAGCCAGAGTTGCAGAGATCGCAGCATCAAGATAAGCAAAACTAGCTGCCCCACTAGCTCGATTGCCAATTCCTAACTTAATCTCCTCATTCGTACTGATATCGACAATATCTAGGCGATCGGGATCGGCGATCAGTAGATTGCCATGATTTCTTAACAAATCATAGGTGTCTCTGAGATAGCGTTGATCGCCAAACACCGTAAACTCAGCATCTAGAGCTAGTAAAGTGCGATCGGCAAGAGATTTCAAAATGATTTCCGTACCAATTCCTGCGGGATCGCCTATAGTGAGAGCTATTCGCGCTCTAGAATTGGATTGAGGTTTTGATCTGGAGCCTGTATGGGGATTCCGCAGAATATTCATTAAGTCAGTTAATTTAGATGTGTACATAATTAATTACAAACCCAAACTCTTAGAGCTTCGCCCTTGCGAGGCGCAGCTCTAAGAGTTTGGGTTTGTTAAGATTGAGCCCCTGCGGGGCTCAATCTTACTGGTTTCGATAATTTATTTTGCACAAGTAGTTAAGTAATTCTCCAAAATTTTAATCCACGCGATAAGATCGTGATCCGCTGTTAGCCCTCTTGACTAAAACCAACGATGTCAGTTGATATTTCCTTAGAAACCCTCTGGAATCAAGTTCTCGAACTGCTTGAAAGCCAACTTAGCCGTCCTACTTATGAAGGATGGATTAAAACAGTTGTGGCTGATGAGCTTACGGCTGATCGCTTGACTATTCGCACGCCTTCAATTTTTGCTAAAAATTGGCTTCATAAATATTATGTTCAAAATATTACAGATGCTGTAACGGAAATACTTGGCTACCCCGTAGAAATTCATATTGAGGCAGCTCCAACTAGCGAACCTCCCACTGGTCAACCTGAACTAAATCTAAATCTCGACGATGCTGAGATTAGTCAAGATGGGATGCTAGAAACAGCGATCGCAGCGGAAGCAGTTCATGCTATGGCAGCAGCAATTCCCGCCACGCTCAACAATGCTCCTAGCAGTCCACAGTCCGAAACTAATGGTAATGCTCCCCGTCCTAGTAATCTCAATTCTAAGTACAATTTCAATCGTTTTGTAGTTGGTTCCACCAATCGCATGGCTCATGCAGCGGCGCTTGCCGTGTCCGAGTCCCCCGGGCGCGAGTTTAATCCTTTGTTTTTATGCGGTGGTGTGGGCTTAGGCAAGACCCACCTGATGCAAGCGATCGCCCATTACCGTCTAGAAATCGAACCAAAAGCAAGAATTGCCTATGTATCGACAGAGCAGTTCACCAACGATCTAATTTCGGCAATTCGCAAAGATAGTATGCAGAGATTTCGGGAACTGTATCGCGAGATCGATATGCTGATTGTTGATGACATTCAATTTATCGAGGGAAAGGAATATACCCAAGAGGAGTTTTTCCATACTTTTAATACGCTTTACGAAACTGGTAAACAAATCGTATTAGCAAGCGATCGTCCACCTGCTCAGATTCCGCGTTTGCAAGAGCGCCTTTGTTCACGTTTCTCCATGGGATTGATTGCGGATATTCAAGTGCCAGATTTGGAGACGCGCATGGCAATCTTGCAAAAGAAAGCCGAATACGATCATCTCAAAATCCCAGCCGATGTCCTCCATTACATCGCCGCTAGCTATACTTCTAACATTCGCGAATTAGAAGGAGCTTTAGTTAGAACTGTTGCCTATATCTCGATTTCGGGATTACCGATGTCTGTGGAAAATGTCGCACCAGTTCTCAATCCTCCTAAAGAACCTGTAGAAGTGTCTGCCGAGATGGTTTTGAGCGTAGTTACGGAAATGCTGAATATAGATCTAGCGGATCTGTTAGGAAATTCACGACGCAGAGAAATCAGCCAAGCCCGTCAGTATGTGATGTATCTCATGCGTCAACACACGAATCTCAGTTTGCCCAAAATCGGTGAAGCCGTTGGCGGTAAAGATCATACGACGGTGATGTATAGCTGTGAGAAAGTCGCTCAACTACAATCAACTGATGGTGATATCGCCCAGTTGTTGAGGCAGTTAAGCGATCGCATCTACCTCGTTGCTCAAACTAAAAATTAATGGAGTAGACAGCGCAAAGCGCTATCCACACTTACTACACTAAAAAACTATGCAGATGATTGATTTTGCCGTAAATGGAACTTTAATGCGAGGACTAGAGTTAAATGGTAACTTGCAGAAGGTTGGGGCAGTATTTGTAAGAGAAGATGTAACAGCGCCTATGTATCGGCTTTGGACGATCGCCGATCGCCATCCTGCGATGCTACGAGTTAGCGAAAATGGACAAGCGATCGCCTTAGAGATTTGGTCAGTTACGCCTGACGCTTTGGGTGCAATTTTATTGTCTGAGCCTGCTGGTTTATGTATTGGCAAAATTGTTTTGTCCGATGGACAAGAGGTTTTGGGCGTTCTCGGCGAACCATTTTTATGTGAAGGACAAAAGGAAATTACTTCCTATGGTGGGTGGCGAGCTTACACCGCAAGCTAAGCCAAAAATCTATTGAGCATGTGGCTTTGCCACATGCTCAATAGATTTTTGGCTTAACTCAAATAAACTCCAAAAATAGTGAGACTGACTATGATTAGTGGAATTTTTGAAAACTGCATTGGCACAAAGGATTTAGATGCAGCACTAAAATATTGGGCAGAGTTTGGCTATCGGGAGGTAAAGCGTGGTCACTTAGATACAGAAGCAGTGCGATCGCTATATGGTCATGCCTCACCTTTAATATCAGTGCGCTTACAAAATGGTGATTCTGCTAAACATAGTTCCCTCAGGCTAATGTATTGGCAGGAGATCCGTAATCAAGGGCTGGGAAACACTTTGCCCATGGTAGCGGGTAGTCGTTGGTTTGCCTCACTTGTACGCGACATTTTTATAATTGCGGATGCCTTTGCTGATGACAATGCTAATGGTAGCAACTGGATCTATTCTGAGCCTGTGCGTGGGATTGAAGCAACTGGACATGAAGGTACAGGGATTTTCAATCGGTTTGTTGGTGTGCGTGAAATGTTTGTAATTGGCGCAGAGACAAGACAAGCTTTCTTTCAGCGTTATAACTACAATCGCGATGGCTATGGCACAATTCCCGAAAATTCTCCCTTGGGAGTAAGTGAAGGAACTCATTCGAGTTTTGTGACTACTGATCACACATCGGTGATTTTTTATGAGGAGGTATTTGGCTTGACTATGACCCTCAACAACCGCCGCTCAGGATATCAGAAGCCTGCCACTCGCCAGATTTTAATGCTTCAAGAAGGACAAGAGTTCTGCTATTCGATGTTTAATTCACCAGAGGCGATCGCTGGTGTATTTCAAGTCTATACCCCGCTCTATTCCACCCCTGACCAGCGAGAATTTGCTCAACCAGGATCGCTAGGTGTCTGCCTGTTCACCTATCGGGTTGATGACATTGATAGCTTTCGCGATCGCATCTTACAGAGTAAGGCTTATGATGTCAGTGAGATCGTGATTAATGAATTTGGAGAAAGCTCCTTTGGCTTTTTTGCTCCCGATGGTATGTATTGGGTATTTGTTACCTAAAGACTTGTAGTAAAAAACAACCTACAGCAATTGCCGATCAAACGAGCCACAAGATAAATTTTGAAAGCGCTGCTTCGCAACGCTTTCAAAATTTATCTTGGTTTGGGTTTGAGCGCAAAGCGCTGTAAAGATTCAATAAGAGACTTATTTGATTGGTAGTTGTAAATGGGAAGGATATTCAACACCATAAAAAATTTGCTGTGTTGCTTCTACTAACTCACTGACAGTTGCTTCAGATGGCAATTTCTGCGTATTAGAATGACGTTCGATCGCAGGAAAAGCTGAACTAGCGATCGCTACGCCAATGCGATGCCTTTGAGCAAAATTCTGACAGGTTGGACGTAGCTTAATTCGATATTCATTCACCGCATCCGATTCAATCCATTCAGGCTCAGTCCATGATTTACGGAACTTGACGCGTAACACACCCATCGACACTAGCATTTGCTTACCATCTGGATAAATATCTAAGAGCTTAATTACCCAATCAGTATCAGGAGCAGTAGTAGCTGCATAAAGAATAAATTCGGGAATACCTGCGATCGCGATCTCTTGATCCAATTCTGAACTCTCATAAACCAATACATCCCAACGATGATGCACATTGCGCTGATCGTAAAATCCGTAGGGAGTAGCAGGGTTAGGATTGCGAGGATCGTAAACGTAGATATCGGGTAATTCGTAATTCGTAATTCGTAATTCGTCACTCAGTTGTTTTTGAGAAGAGAGATAAAATATTTTCGTGTGCGTATCTTTTGGAAATTCTGGTAAATCTAGCCAGTGATTTTTGCCCATCAAGAACATCTGCACAGGAGCGCGATCGCAGATGCCGTTATCAATTCCTTTTAACCAAAAATCAAACCAATCTACCTGTAATTGATCAATTTTAGAAACAGCAGCTTCGCCAAAATCAATCTCGCCTACTTTCGGCAGCCAAGGCATATGCTGCCAAGGTGCAACGACTAAATGCTGCGGTTTCGTAGTTGCAGATTTGGCTTGGTGATAGGAGTTAATCGTTGCCTCAATGAAAATATCTGCCCATCCCGCAATATGTAATGCAGGTAAATCATAGCGATCGAAATAACTGAGAGGATTTAGCTGTTGCCAATATTCATCATCAGCTTGCTGATTCCCAATCCAATCAAAAAAGAATCTACCGAAATCTCCAAAGGATTCATTCTTAAATAGTTCTATTTCACTTAATGGCACTGTCTCTAACCATTTAGAGATCTGCTTTTGGGCTTCAAAAAGCTTCGTTGCTTGTGGTTCTTTTTTTAAATACCATGCTCGATTTTGAGCTAGCTGCAAAGCCCAGCCTAAGTCAAAATCTAGACAAAGAGCACCACCAAAATAAAACCAACCATGATACAAATCCGCCGTTGCCATACTCGGACAGATCGTCACAAGTCCTTCAGGTTGCCTTACAGCCGCTTGAAATTGAGTTACCCCCTGATAGGAAAATCCATACATTCCTACCTTGCCACTACTACCCTCTAGTTCCTTTGCACACCATTCCACTGTGTCAAATCCATCATCATATTCATTGCGAAATGGATAGAACTCACCCTCAGAAGTACCACAACCACGCACATCTTGGATCACGACAATATAGCCTTGGCTGGCATACCAACTGGGATGAGCATAGGTGCAACTAGAGGCGATCGCTCGACCATAGGGCAAGCGCATCAATAGGACTGGTAAAGTACTATCAACATTTTTAGGTCGATAAATATCAGCAGTCAAATTAATGCGATCGCGCATGGGGATTTTGACTTGACGCTGGACATTAACTTGAGAATGGAATGAAGTTAATTTAGGAGGCATGGAGATATCCTAGTCCTGTTGCCAATCAGGGAAGATTTTTCTGATTTCAATTAAGAGATCATCAAGTTCTTCTAAAGCTTGGATCACATCGATGCTCAAGCTACCCAAATTATCTTTGAGAGACAATTGCACCAATAATTCACGCTTGCTAGCGATCGCCACAAATCTTTCTTTTAGAGCTTCAGGAGTAGACATATCTATGGTTTTAGTAAGTTATTTAGGCTTGTGCCATTTAGTTTTTTATGGCGCGGCTTCGCCTCATCACAAAAAACTGGTTCCTTAGCTATTTTACAGCGCTTTGCACTGAAGTAAAAATGGCACAGTTGCTCTAGATGACAAGAATTCAGGATAAACTTTACCTAAAAGAAATTTTAAAAGGCTTATGCACGGCAAATTCACATTGCATCCCCCCATACGCTTTGGGACTGACGGCTGGAGAGGCATCATTGCCGATGACTTTACATTTGATCGCTTAGCAGCAGTTGCGCCGATCGCAGCACATATACTTCGCGAAACCTTTGGTGAATCTGGCAGCAACACAATTATTGTTGGATACGATCGCCGTTTCATGTCCGATGCTTTCGCCAAACGCACCGCCGAAGCCGTTGCCGCGATCGGATTTGATGTCTTACTTGCCGAAGAATTTGCACCAACACCTGCTTTTAGCTGGGCAACCTATGATCGCAAAGCTTTGGGCTCATTGGTAATTACCGCTAGCCATAACCCCGCCAACTATTCGGGATTAAAAATTAAGGGTGCATTTGGTGGCTCAGTATCGCAAGATGTGACCGCAAAAGTTGAAGAAATCTTAGACCGTGGCGATTTTGTCTACGAAAGTCCCCAAAAAGGCAAAATCGAAACCTTTGATGCATGGGCAAGTTACTGCCAAGCTTTGCGCGGCAAGGTGAATATCGAAGCGATCAAAGAGGCGATCGCAATGGGAAAGTTAACCATCTTTGCAGACGTGATGCATGGAACCGCCGCAGGTGGTTTAGCGAAAGTTTTAGAATTGCCATCCACAACCCAAGCCAGTCTTATTGAAATCAATAGCAATACTGATCCTCTCTTTGGTGGTGGCGCACCCGAACCACTTCCTCGCTATATTGCCGAGCTATTCCGTCAAGTCAAAACCTATCATCATGACCATCCCGAAAAAACTCTAGTAGGATTTGTGTTTGATGGGGATGCCGATCGCATTGCGTCGGTGGATAGCGAAGGTAATTTTCTGAGTTCTCAAATTCTGATTCCGATCTTGCTAGAACATCTTGCTAAACATCGCGGATTTAAAGGAGAACTGATTAAAACGATCAGTGGTTCTGACTTAATGCCCAAAGTTGCCGCTCTTTTCGATCTTCCTGTTTACGAAACTCCTGTTGGCTACAAGTATATAGCCGAGAGAATGCTTTCAGGAATTCCTTGCCTATTGGGTGGCGAAGAATCGGGCGGAATCGGCTATGGCAATCATATTCCTGAGCGGGATGCTTTGCTTTCGGCTTTGTATGTGCTGGAGGCGATCGCGCTATCAGACAAAGATTTGAGCGTTCTGTACAGCGATCTGCAAAAGCAAACTAATTTTGTTTCCCATTACGATCGCATTGATAAAAAGCTATCTGGCATGGCAGCGCGTGAGAAGCTAGTCTCTACTCTTCAGCAATTCTCTCTAACCGAAATCGCGGGACGGAAAGTAATCGACGCTAAGTCTCCCGATGGATTTAAGTTCCGTTTAGCAGATGGAAGTTGGCTTTTAATTCGTTTTAGTGGTACTGAGCCATTGCTACGTCTCTATTGCGAAGCATCAACACCTGAACTCGTGCATAAAACTCTCAACTGGATTTCCAATTGGGCAGAACAATTCAATTAAACACGTAGGGGCAATTCATGAATTGCCCCTACGTGTTTGTCATCTATCTATTAAAACTTTGGGCTAATTCCCGCTTGCTTGCATATAGCATTAGCTGTAATTCGATCAATTGTTCGATGTCTTTTGATCGGGATTGTTTTAATGTCATTGGTGTAAATCGAATGATTACCGCCTTCTCTCAGTAAATAGAAGCCGTTGTCTTCAAAATATTTTACGAGATCGCTACGTTTAACTGACATAAACTATACTTCCACAGGAATCTGCTCCAGCAAAGATTTACCAGTAGGAATCTCTTTACTTTGTTGCTTATAAGCCGCAATCATTTGCTGTAAGGCATCTAGGAGGGATTCGCGACATAGCTCAAGAGTATCTCCCTCTGTAATTACTTCTTGCCATTCTATAAGTTGTCCCATATAACCTGAGTCAATTTTTGTATAATTCGCTGTGAATGTAGTGAGCATAGCGACTTGTCCATAGTTTATTTACTGTACTAGTAATTATATAGTGATCGCTTACTGAGCTAAAATACAAAACCCAAAAAAGAGATGCGGCGCTGTGCGCCGCATCTCTTTTTTGGGTTTTAAAAATATGAAGGGATTTTAGCAAGCTTCAGCTTCTAATACACAACGTAAAGTTGATAAACCTTTTTTGAGTTGACGAGAAATTGTTACCGCACTGACCCCTAACATTTTGGCGACTTCTCTTTGAGGTAGATCTTCAATAAATACAAACTCAACGATTTCTCTAGTGCGTTGTTCTAGAACTGCTAAAGCCTGTTGTAGACGGAACTTCTCATCTTGCTGTAACTGCATATTGCTTTTAGGATCAGCAACTAAATCACCAATGGAAGCAGCATCTTCTTCTTCAGAACGAATAGGTGCATCAAGACTTAAAGGGGCGCGATTCTGACAGGCGAGTTTCGCTTCTTGCCATTCGATAAGCGTTACACCAAGAGCATTGGCAACTTCCTGTGCCGATGGTTCTCTTTGTAAAGTATTGCGTAACTTTTGCATCACCCGCACTGATTGCTGTTGCAAATCCATCCAACGGCGAGGAATGCGGACTGACGAACTTTTATCACGTAAATAATGTTGAATCTCACCGCGAATGTAGCGGACTGCGAAAGAACTAAATGCATAACCACGATTTAGCTCAAAGCGATCAACGGCTCCGATTAGACCAAGAGCCCCCACTTGCAATAAATCGTCGTATAGCTCAGAGTGACGATCTGCCCAAAAATGCACTTCTTTTTTGACTAGCCCGATATTTAAACGAACAAGGCGATCGCGTAGGTATGCCGATGGTGCTTTGCGATATTGCTTGAGTAATTCGAGGGTTGTGGTTTTGTCTGCCGCCGAAAACTCACGTACTTTATGAGTGGTGATGCCCGACTGAGTAGGAATATCAGATAAGAAAGTGAGTGCTGCGGTGGTCATAGTTTTGCCCTGAACTAATCAAGCTGGTTAATTAAGTCATGAAGAACATTGCTTGTTTCGATGTACTTAGATTAGGGGTTTAAGGAGCGTTCGTCACCTTGCAGGCTGTTAGGGATTTTTTGATTTTCCAAATACCTAACACCTAACAGGTTGTTAGGTGTTAGGTTAAGAGCTAGAATTATGTGAGGACATTGATTTTATGATCATTTAGTTCTCTTTATCTAAGATGCTTTTAGACATTTTGGGACAGTAAGTTGGTCATATTAGGACATAGGGAATAGGGAATAGTATTAGATTTATTAAAATTTAACGAATTGATCAGGGCTCTACTTAACATTATTTTCAATTCATTGAGCTTCTAGCTATGAACAATTTACGACCTGAAACTGAAAATGACCCTTTGCCGTTATTGGACTTTGTTGAACTAAAGACTTTATGCTGCTAATTTGACAGCTTGCCATATTCAATTGCTCGAAAGATTTCAAGTACGTGCCAATCTAATAGTGCCGATCCTATTGCCAAATGAGAACAAACATACTTTATGGGGTTTGCTAATTTTGCATCAATGTTCGGCTCCAAGGATTTGGGAAGAGTCAGACATTCAGTTACTTCAGCGACTATCAGTGAAGTTATCGATCGCCATTAAACAAGCGATCGCCTATCAAAAAGTTGAAAATGAATTAGCAGATCGCAACCGCGCCGAGCAAGAACTACTAAAACTCAATCAATCCTTAGACGCAAAAGTCAGAGAACGTACTCAAGAGCTATGGGGAATTAATCAACTCCAACGCGCCATTCTCGATGGCACGGACTACGCGATTATCTCTGTAAATATAAATGGCATCATTCAGACTTTTAATGCTGGCGCGGAAAAAATGTTGGGCTACAGTATGGGAGAAGTTGTCGGACAGGTTACACCCGAAATTTTCCACGATGCTCAAGAGGTGAGCGACAAAATCGCCAAAGCTTCAAAAATATTTGGTAAAGATATTGGTGTGGGCTTTGAAGCGTTAAAATATATGGAGATAGAAGGCTTATTTGATGAGGAATGGATTCATATTCGCAAAGATGGCTCATCTTTTCCCGTAGCAATGTCGGTGACAATCCTTAGGGATGACAATGGGCAAATAATTGGCGCTGTGAGTTTTGCAAAAGATATTAGCGATCTCAAACTAGTACAGGCTGGCTGAAGTAACAAGACACTAACCACGGAACTTCCATTTAAAAGGTTTGGATAAAAGTTCATTAAAATAGTTGATAAAAGCGATAATTTTCCGACTCAAATGCTCAACAGATA
>JBIKYZ010000036.1:0-26758 GCA_044354985.1 Pseudanabaena sp.
AGGTAGTTTGATATCCCAGCTTTTACCTAAATCTATTCATGCTGTTACTGCAAAAGGTTTTGAGCTTAAAGTCATGCTATTTGTCCTTGCTCTTAGCGTTAATCTATGGGTAGCAACTTAGATTAAGTATATTAAAAACACTAAAACCTGTGGTGAACATGCAGCGTGCGCTATAGGTTTTAGAACTGGTTTTTAATTATGCCGAGGTACTTAAATATTTATCCTAGTCGTATATATTCATTTTTATCATGTCGGATTGGTTGCAACGTACAGAATTATTAATTGGCTCCGATGGACTAAATAAGCTCAAGAGCGCCAATGTTTTAGTTGTCGGTATGGGTGGTGTTGGTAGTTTTGCGGCGGAATTTTTATGCCGTGCAGGTATTGGCAGAATGACGATTGTTGATGGCGATCGCGTTGATCCTTCTAATAAAAATCGTCAGATTGTGGCGCTGAATAGCACGGTTGATGTTCACAAAGCCGATGTAATGGCAATAAGAATGCAGGATATAAACCCTGAGTTGCAACTAACGGCGATGAAAGAATTTCTCACTCCTGATCTGATGATGGAGCTAGTCACGACTAGGTTTGACTGGGTGCTAGATTGCATTGATAGTTTGCAACCAAAGCTATATTTCCTTGGTGCTGCCGCTACCAATGGCGTGAAGGTGGCAAGTAGTATGGGGGCGGGTGGTCGTGTCGATCCGCAAAAGATCCGCATTGCCCCAATCTTTGAGACTGATTGCTGTCGCTTTGCCTATAAAGTACGTAAAGGTTTGCGGCGTAAAGGTTTTGACAAGGCAAATATCATTGCAGTCTATTCTGAGGAGTTGGTTAATCGAGACTCGTTGCAGTTAACTGATGGTAGTAATTTCAAGCGATCGTATTACGGCACGATTTCTTATATTCCCGCACTCTTTGGGATCAATATGGCAAGTATCGTAATTCGTGATCTCATTGGCAATTTATGAATTTAGAACTTAGATTAGATATATATTAACGAATTTCTATATTTAGGCGATAGGTTTTTAATGGCGGAACATTTTTTTCCCAAGCTCTCAAATAATGTAGCTCTAGGATAGTTCTACCTGAATTTTGCGCGACAAATCGAAAAATTTGGATTTCTGAGGCTCCAGTAACTTCATCAGCTTGCAGTGGTGGTAATACTGAATCCGTTAAAGGTTGTAGGCGATCACTTTTGACGATTTCCCAACCGTAACCTGTACCTAGATTGGCTAACAATTTAACAATTAGAATATTGTTTTTGTTGAGAACAATCTGCGTATCATTGTTGGTGTCATTAACAATTACTTCGCAACTTGATGAGCTTGATGAATTTTCTGACATAGGGGTAGCAGCGATCGCCTTAATTTCAAAAGCTAGAAAAATAAAGTTGAAGGTAGTTAGCAAAGAGAAAATCAAACAAACTGGCTTGATAAAATTCATGATTTCACAACCTAAAAATTAAAACTCAAAATCATGCAGTTAGATAGTTCTCCACCACATCAATTTCGATTAAATCTGGAACTAGTTGATCTGTAATTAAGTAGATGGGCATAATTAAAGGCCAGAACCAAAAGCTATAGCACACGCTGCACGTGCGCTATAGCTTTTGGGGTGTATATTTAATTGCACCTAGCTACTTACTTAGTCAAAAGCGGAATTTGTTTGAACAATTCAGGAGAGATCTTGTAAAAAGTACTTTTTGCTTGCGTCCAAGCAGCACCATAGCCAATGCTATTGCTGTTATAGCCAATCCACATGTAGCCATTATCACCCCAGCCTGTTCCCCAAGAGTTCTTGATTAGCCAAGCTTGTTTTTGATCATCCCAGCCGATTAGGGTGACACCATGATTGATCGCACCGCTTGCTTGCTCGTTAAACACACCACCAGAATAGGCTTGGAAAGCGGGTGTAACACGCACAGCTACAGTTAGTGGCCCATATTTACACATGGCACGTTTCATTTCCGCAACAGTGGGAATGCCGCCATCGGGTTTGACATAACCCCATGCGATCGCGCGATAAGGTTTGGGAACATTCGGATTATAGGGATTTTGAGTTCCAGTATAAGGAACCGTAGTTTCCGTTGCCGTGCCGTTGCTAATTAAGAAATTAAAAGCATTAGCCCACCATCCACCAGCACAGCTACCTGCTCCTCCCCAGTTGAGAATATGCTGTTCGGAAGCATCAGCGACAACGTTGTTACGAATGAGGTTACTTCCCTCATAAGCTCCAAGAGTAGCAAAATCCCAGCAACTACCACAGCTACCTTGATTACGGACTGGGGTGACCTTATTTAAATTTCGCCAATCAAAGGATTTTGCCGAAGCAAAGCAGCCTATTTTAATTTGGCTCAACTCAGGTAGCAAACCTGGGTTAAGTTTTGCAAATTTGTCCCGTTCCACTAAATCAATATTCAAGAGTTTTGCTGCAACTGTGTTTTGGACACTGGCTTGTGTTGGTAGATCATCTGGAGCTTTAGTCCCAGCCAACTGCTCCAATTTATAGTCCAGGGCTGTGGTGTAGCCGATCTGAAATGTCCATTTTTTGGATTGGATATTTTGACGCAGTTCTGAAAGCTGCGTTTTAATAGTTACAGGGGCTTTGAGTTCTCGCTCAAGATAAAAGGGGCTGAGTTTTAGTTGAGATAAATTATTTGTAGGGGTAGCTGATAATTTGATTTGGTTGTCACTTGTCTGAGCAAAAGAGGGGCTTTGGAGTATCCCTAAACTCAGCAAGGCTAGTGCAGATATTTGTAGCAAACCAATATTCTTCATTAAGATAACACCTCAAAATAGTGACTTGATTAGGTTGAATTTAGCATTCCCCAAAATTGACTTGGCATTTCCAAATTTGGTTCCCACTTAATTCTACTTACGAGTTTATTCTAATTACGACTTTTTTAGAAGCACTAAAAAAGTCGAACAAAGCTAATAATCATCAATTAAAAAGCGAATGGCGGGAATCGAACCCGCAACATCTGCTTGGAAGGCAGAGGTTTTACCACTAAACTACATTCGCATGCATAGATAAGTTCCATTTGCAGTTATTAACTATAGCAGCGATCGCGATATTGTCAAAGTATTTCTTGTAAATTTGTTCATTAAGCTTTGCTTAGCGACGCGCATTAAAACAATTTGTGGCGCGGCTACGCCGCGCCACAAATTGTTTTAGTTTTAGAATTCACAATAGCCTTGATCCATTTCGATACGATCTAGTACCTTTAAACCGCGTGGATCGGCAAGTTTTCGCAAGGCGTTCCTTGCATCGGTCTGGACACTTAGATCATCGTCTTCAAGGGCATAGATTAGGGCATCCACGGCTTCATGATAAATTTCATCCTGAGCATCAAAATCGCGCCGCTTCTGCACAATGAGTTTACCAAGAGACCATGCACAGTTACCACGCACTGCTGACATTGGATCTTGGGTTAAGGCTTCGGTCAAAGCCTCGATCGCTTCAAGATCGCCTAATTGTCCTAATGCACTCGCCGCCCATAGACGCACTGCAGTAATGTCGTATTTGAGCGCCGAAATTAATGGTCTCAACCCCAATGATGCATGGCAGGTTCCTAAAGCCCAGACGATGCCTTTGCGGACATAGCCATTCCAATCTTGCTTAAGTTGATTAATTAAGGGGATGATCGTGTGCTCACTTTTGTTGCGACCAAGGGCATAGGCTACGCTGACGCGCACGAGGGGGCATTCATCTTGCAGTAGTTCGATTAGGCGAGGAATGGCTCGCTCATCCTCTAATTCACAAAAAGCTCTAGCAGCCTGCATTCTTTCAAGAATTACATCTGAGTTAAGTAGTGCTAACATCTCATCAGGATCGGGAAGAGGCATTTCCTCTTCAGGAGGCAAATCCAAGGGACTAAGCGGTGATGCTTCAATATCTAAAATAGCTAAGTCGTCATTGCGTGCCATGGCGATCGTCGTGGCAAAAAATCAGGCATGGTTTGAGATGCCCCAATGTGTAGTTGTTATCTTACAGTGCTTTGTCCTGATTTGTTAATTGTAATCAAGAACCGATTTTTAGTAGTGCGGCTTCGCCGCGTCACTAAAAATTGATTCTTGATTTTCTTGCAAGTCCCTAAAAAGGAACTGGGATTTGTAAATGGATTAATTCTTGCGATCGCGGATGTCTAAAAGTTAGCTCCCTTGCATGGAGATGCAAGCGACTTGTAGCTGCCTGACAACCATAAAGGCGATCGCCTAAAATTGGCATTCCTAAACCTCGCGGATCAGCAGAGTGAACTCGCAGTTGATGAGTTCGTCCTGTTAAGGGGGAAAACTCGATGCGCGAGTAATGAGTTTCTTGCCTTAATAATCGAAACTCAGTCACACTTGGTTTACCATGATGAAAATCTACCTGTTGACGGGGGCGATTTTCAGGATTTCCCCATAGTGGTAAATCAATTACACCTTCTTGACAATCAAGATTTCTTGATAGTAGTGCTTCATAAACTTTATGGATTTCTCTTCGCTGGAATTGTTCACTCAAATTGCGAAGAGATTCCAAATCACGAGCAAATAGTAAAATCCCTGAAGTTTGGCGATCAAGGCGATGGACTGGATAAAGTTCATAAAGTTCTTTTTGATTGCCAAAATATTGACGTAATCGACTTAGTACACTGTCTTGAGTATCTAAATATCGTCCAGGGACGGATAGAAGTTCTGGTGGTTTAGCGATCGCAATCAGGTAATCATCTTCATAGATAATTTGCAAGTTTTGCGTTGCAAAACCTGCAAAAACAGGGGGCGATCTTCTGCCTGACAATAAAAATCCCATCAAAGGTTGGCATCTCTCCACACAAGCGCCATAAAACTCACCTTGAATTTTGTAACCATCAGCCGAAGGATTTCCCCACCAGAATTCTGCTATAGCTAAAGGTGTGAGATTATTAGTCGCTGCATAATGCAATAACTTAGGAGCACAACAATCTCCCATACCCGTAGGCATTGCTCCTTCCGTAATTAATTCTCGCAATGATCGCGTTTCTCCAGCAAAATTTGTTAATACATAAGCGCTATGCATCTGTGTTTGTAAAGTGCGTGATAACTCTCGGCGTTGCTTTTTGAGAATTTGCATTTTTGTATCAGCAAGTGCGATCGCTTCTTTTAATGGCAACAAAACACGATCGCGATCGCGTTTAAAATCACGTCTTGCTATCTTCTCTAATTGACTTTCGCGATCTAAATCTTCTAAATCTGAATTATTAAGAGTTCTTCTTGATTGTCTTGCTTGTTTAGAAACTTGATGCCGATCTCGTAGAACTTGAAATTCTGACTCATATTCTTGTAACTTTTCCTCATATTCCAAGCGTTGAGGAATCTTACTTAACTCAATTAGTTCCTGTTTAATTATCGCTAATTTACTTAGAGTGATAGATTCCTCTATGGCTACTTTTTCTCTACCTGCGATTGGTGGAACCCATCCTTCGATTTGACTCTCTCCATTTAGCAAACCAGAAAAAGCTTTCAGAATTACTCTTTTCCCCGTTAATGATTCTGCAAGTAATACACCATACATTTTGCCTTCTATATCATGAGGATAACCTTGCTCAAGTTCTTGCATTAAACTTTTAGCGATCGCCTCAGTTTGCAAGGTTCTTGGTAAACTCAATACTTCACCACTATAGGGACAACGCCCCTCATACCAGTAGGTTGCATCTTGATCATGATCTGAACCAAGTATCATGGCAGAAGCCTTTAACATTTCGCTGCTTACTTCTTCGATATGAGTCACCCTAGCAACCCTTTCCTTAATCTCAACTACGAACCTGCGATCGAATCTTTAGCAGACTATCACGACATCGTTACTGCTGCCGAATATCCGATGCACAAACTACGTTGGCGTAATGACGATATTTTGCCGACCATTGGACTCGCCCCCTCAGAAGTCAGCGACGATGACTTTATCGAAGCCTTTGGACATTTTCAAGCAGTGCGCCCGTTTCTAGCCCTGCGTTATCATGGCTATCAGTTTGGAGAATATAATCCTCAACTCGGCGACGGACGTGGCTTTATCTATGGACAAGTACGTGGACTCGATGATGAACTTTATGATTTTGGAACAAAGGGCTCTGGGCGAACTCCTTACTCTCGCTCCGCTGACGGTAAACTCACTCTCAAAGGTGGTGTCCGCGAAATAATTGCTTCCGAGGCTCTGCATCGCATGGGCGTAACAACTTCTCGCTGTCTTAGTCTCGTCGAAACAGGTGAAGACCTATGGCGAGGAGATGAACCTTCACCAACTAGATCGTCAGTAATGGTGAGGTTTTCGCGATCGCATATTCGCTTCGGCACTTTTGAAAGGTTGCGTTGGATTGGACGCGCTGATCTCACTCGCAAATTACTGGATCACGTTCTGCAAATTTACTATCCACATATCTGGGGTAAAGAGAACCAAGATGGCATATTTTATTTAGAACTTGTCGAACGAGTCGCCACTCTTTGCGCTCAATGGATGGCAGCAGGATTTTGTCACGCTGTGCTCAATACGGACAATATGTCGATTACTGGTGAAAGCTTCGATTATGGGCCATTTGCCTTTATGCCTACCTATGATCCGCGATTTACAGCTGCGTACTTCGATTATGCAGGACGCTATAGCTATGCCAATCAACCCGCCGCTTGCTATTGGAATCTCGAAAAGCTGCAAGATCCTCTCAGTATGGTGATGGACAAAGATGATATGCGCTCTTCTTTAGAGAAGTTTAAGGACTTCTATCGCGAAGCCTATTGCGAAATGATGTTAAAGCGTTTAGGTTTTATCACACTCTCAGAGCCTGAAACAGAGGATTTAATTGGGGCAACCCTAGAGTTATTATCATCCGTGCAAGCGATCGGATATAACCAGTTTTTTGTTAAGCTCCGCCAATCTTTCCAAACTAATTGGCGCGAAGATGCAAACAAGATTTTAGCAGACCATGATTGGCAACTAAGTGATGAGCAAGTGCCGCTATTAGAGAAATGGCGCGTCGTTTACCATCAATTGCTAATCCGTCAGCCGATCGCAGAAATGGAAAATATTGCCCAGCAACTTCAACAAGCGAATCCCACTATCATTTTCTTGCGTCCTAAAATTGAAGAACTCTGGGAAAGAATTGCTGTTGATGATAATTGGCAGCCTCTATATGATGCGATCGCGCAACTCAAAGACTAAAAAATAGTGACGCTTTGCGTCACTATTTTTTTAATAAGACAATCGCTGCTTGAGACTTTCAGCAATTTTTGTTCCTAAATACTCAGGAATTAAATTTTCGTTTGGCCCCAACAAATACAAAATCAAACGTGTGCGTCCTCGCCAAACTAGCAAATTGGCATTCACTACTAACAAATCCTCTTGCCAAATCGCATTCATTACTTTGTAAAACAACCCAGGTTGGCTATCTGCCTCTACTAACAATGCTGGCAAATGAAACACGCGATCAACATAAAAGTTTGTCTCTACTTTCTTAAGCCCGCTATCAAGGTTAAACTCTAGCGCCAACATTTCCTCAACCTCAAAACGACCTAGTAGAGTCTCTTTAATTGCCTTGCGCACATTTTCTGCTGTTTTCTGAGGTAGAGATTTTCCACCACGAGAAATTACCAACTTGATAAATACCAACATTGGTGTATGGATTTGCCCATACAAACTAAGACTATGGATCGTTAAGCCATAGGCAGCTAGCACCCCAAAAATATCACTTAGTAAAAAAGACTGATTACGATAGGCAAAATACAGCACACTCTTGCTGCTTTCAGACTTTAACTCAATTACCGCTTCTTTAGTTTGATAAAGCTGATAAGCCAAACGAAGATTTTGCAGCTGAATATCACTACTAACAAACTGCTCGTAAAACTGAGGAAAGCTCATGTTAAAACGTTTCAGTAATTCGACCGTTGAGGTTTTTAGCCCAAACGTCATAGCCAACCTCCTGATCGCTCACAATCGCATTTCATGATCCAGAATATAGCCAAAAATATTGCCGCACCTATTGTTTTAGTTGTGATTGCTGATATTGGATGACTATAACTTTGAAATATTGCGATCGAATTTAACATTGCTTGTTTCAGAAATTAAATAATAAAAGCCAATATTTCGGGGGATTAATTAAATGCAGCAATGCTGGCATAATTCTACCAACATAGAGACAAGACTGGATACGCCTAGCATTTATATCTGTTGCCAGTCTTGCGGAAAACCTAAGATATTAGAGATGACGCTTCGCGTCACATCCAATATCTTAGGTTTTCTGTTCTAGCAATACTAGCAAGAGCTATAAACAAGAGCATTTTAGTATTTGCGATCGCCTGATTTCAACAAAAGCAGATACAATACAGAGGCGTTTAGAATATCTGTAACGAATTTGTAATAGACAGGGTGATCGCTTACACAAATGGGGTTCTGGAAAAGCTTATTTGGTTCTGACACCCTCGAACCAACCAAAAAAACAAAACTTCGCCAAGTACCAAACCAAAGCGGACAGATTTTCTTTAGCACCGAAAAAGATCTTGATCTCTACGAACTAGAAGAATTATGTGACTCTGTAGGTTGGGCGAGACGACCTATTCGTAAAGTTCGTATTGCATTACAACATAGTTTTGTCGTCCTTTCAATGTGGGAGCATCGCGGCGGCTTTAAACGTTTAATTGGGTTTGCTCGGGCTACTTCTGACTATGCTTTTAATGCCACATTATGGGATGTAGTGATTCACCCCGATTTTCAAGGTAGGGGCTTAGGCAAAGCGATGATGGAAGAAATGATTAAAGAGTTACGCAAATCTGACATTAGCAATATCAGCCTGTTTGCTGATGCCCATGTGGTCGAGTTTTACAGTCAATTAGGCTTCAACGCCGATCCCGAAGGCATCAAAGGCATGTTTTGGTATCCATAAAAACAAGATGTAGAGCGAAGCTCTACATCTTGTTTTAGATTGCATAATTCTGTGCTAGTCTAGAAAAGCTTAATTTTTGATTTTTTATAGCTAAGACTATGCCTAAAGCTGGAATTCACCCGAAGTGGTATCCCGAAGCAAAAGTAATTTGCAACGGTGAAGTGGTAGCAACCATTGGTTCTACTCATCCTGAGATTAATGTTGATGTATGGTCGGGCAATCACCCCTTCTATACAGGCACACAAAAGATTATCGATACCGAAGGTCGCGTAGAACGCTTCCTACGTAAGTACGGTATGTTTGATGAAAATGCTGCTGTGGAAAATCAGGTCTAGCCAAAGGGTAAGTCTAAGATTGACCTCTGGCTTGCTAATTTTTCATTTTCTTTTGCGGTAACTCAAATTCCATGCCTGCTGTTTACTTAATCAAAAAGCTCGAATCTGTTGAACAGACCTTCAATGAACTGACTCGTCGGATGGGTGATCCTGACGTGGCGACCGATCATGGCGAGTTTCAGCGCATTGCTAAAGTTCGTGCTTCTCTAGAAGAGACGGTTTTGACCTACGAGACTTTTCGTAAGGCAGAGCAAGATTATAAAGAGTCACAGGAAATCTTGAAGGAGTCGAATGACCCCGAACTGATGGAAATGGCGGCTCTAGAAGTTGAGGAGTTATCAGAAAAGCTAGCAGAACTTGAAGCAAAGTTACAAATCCTGCTACTGCCTCAAGATCCTAACGATGATAAAAACATCATGTTGGAAATCCGTGCAGGTACGGGTGGCGATGAGGCTGGGATCTGGGCTGGCGATCTGGTGCGGCTATATACGCGCTATGCCGAGCGTCAAGGCTGGCGAGTAAAAATGATCAGTGAGACTCTAGCCGAAATGGGTGGCTTTAAAGAAGCGATCATTGAAGTTCAGGGCGATCGCGTTTATAGCAAACTTAAATTTGAGTCGGGAGTGCATCGGGTGCAGCGTGTTCCTGCCACAGAGTCGCAGGGGCGGGTGCATACTTCAACAGCAACAGTGGCGATTATGCCTGAGGTTGATGAAGTCGAGGTTCATATCGATCCCAAGGATATTGAAATGTCCACAGCGCGATCGGGTGGAGCTGGCGGTCAAAACGTCAACAAGGTAGAAACTGCCGCTGATTTATTTCACAAACCGACGGGGATTAGAATTTTTTGTACTGAAGAGCGATCGCAGTTACAAAACAAAGAACGTGCGATGCAGATTTTGCGAGCTAAGCTCTATGAAATTAAGTTGCGTGAACAACAAGCAGAGATCACCTCGATGCGCCGATCGCAGGTTGGCACAGGTTCTCGCTCCGAAAAAATTCGTACTTACAACTATAAAGATAGTCGTTTAACAGAGCATCGTTTGGGGCAGAACTTTACTTTGCCGCCGATTCTGGAGGGGGATCTCGAAGAAGTGATTCAAAGTTGTATTTCTAAGGATCAACAAGAGCGTTTGCAGGAATTGGCGATCGCAACTGGTGACGATCTAGTTTCTTAAATTAAAGGGTCGCTTTGCGACCCTTTAATTTAAGAAACTCTTTTATTGTGGCTGAACGGCGTTGTATGGATAAAATATAATCATGCAAGTTCGTCAGAGTGTCACCTATAGCAGCATCGATTCTAAATCTCTGCACGATTGGATTGTTAAAGCGATCGCTCAAGCGCAGATCACAGGGTCACCGATTTTATTTAGTTACTCTCAAAATTGGGAGTGCATTAATCCTTTATTGTTGTTGGCAAGTAAGTCCGAAGCTCAGCAACAAAAGTTTTATTGGGAACAGCCGAATGCTGATTTAGTGTTAGCGGCAGCGGGTTCGGTCGCTGAAGTTTCGGTTTCTAATCATGATTTAAGCGATCGCTTTGATTGTGCCAAAAAATTTATCAAAAACCATTTAGCTAATGCGATTATTGCTAAGATTGCTGATCTTGAATCGCCAGAACTTCAAATTCCTATACATTTTTTTGGTGCATTTTCGTTTTATCGCAATGGTAGTAATGCGAGTGACTACCTCGATTTAGCAGAGCCAAATGATTATCAACCAACGATCGAGTTTCCGACTTTACTCTTTTTTATTCCGCGTTGGATGGTACGACTCAAAGATAAAAGCTGTACTTTAACTCTAAATCATTACATTCAGCCTTGGGATAAGCCCGATGAAGTATTAGAGCGTATAGAGACTTTGCGATCGCATTTACAAGAAAGCTCCCACTATGAAGCGCCAACAGTGCATGAAGTGAGCAAAATCGTCGAGGTTCAAGGTCAACAAATCTGGACAGAGATCGTCGAACGTGCCTTGGCTTTAATTCATCAAGGACATTTTGAGAAAGTGGTATTGGCTAGGGCGTTGGATGTGTTAGCCGATCGCAATTTCGATCCGTTTCAGGTGCTGCATGTATTGCGTTGTGAATATCCTGAATGCATTTCTTTTTTGCTAGATTATGGTGTGGGTAAGACCTTTTTGGGTGCGACTCCTGAAGTGGTGTTGCAATTTAAAGCTCAAAGCGATCGCCTGTGGTTACGAAGTGATGCGGTGGCGGGTTCGATCGAGCGGGGCAAGACTGTGCAAGAGGATCTGATGCTCGGAGATCGCTTGCTGAATAGCGAAAAAGATATGCGCGAACATCAGATTGTGATTCGTTCGATCTGCGATCGCTTGCAAAGTATGGGTGCGGCGATCGATCTGCAAGCGGAGACTAGTTTACTAAGACTTTCTAATGTGCAACATTTATATACGCCGATCACTGCTCAAATTGACGATCCTGATTGGTTGATTGCTCTTGATATTTTGCAGCAGCTACATCCAACGGCGGCAGTTGGTGGCGAGCCAAGGGATCGCGCAGTATGTTTCATGCAGCAATGGGAAGCCTGCGATCGCGGTTGGTATGCTGCGCCCATTGGTTGGCTAAATGGTAATGGCGAAGGGACTTTTGGTGTGGGGATTAGAGCTGGATATATTCAAGGCGATCGGGCGAGGATTTTTGCTGGTGCTGGGATTGTGGCAAATTCGCAGGTGGAAAATGAACAAAGTGAAACTACGATTAAGTTTGCAGCATTGCTAAAAGCTTTGGGCGCAATTTAATTTACATTCTGAATTTATGAGAACCATCGAATCAATCCTTGCTGATATTGATCAACTCAAAGTAGAGCTAGATATTTTGCGTCAATCTTTAGATAATGTCACTATTAAAGAAGCGTTAGAAGTTGAGTTTTTGTATGAAAGTAATCGCATTGAAGGTAATACTTTAACGTTGCGGGAAACTCAGTTAGTCATCAATGAGGGAATGACGATTAGTGGCAAAAGTATGCGTGAGCATTTAGAAGCAATTAATCATAAAGAGGCTATTTTATTTATTGACGATCTTGTTTCCCAAAAGGTGGATTTATCAGAATACGTCCTTAAACAAATTCATGGAATTGTCTTGTATGGAATCGATCGCGAAAATGCAGGAGTTTATCGCAAGTTACCTGTTGCGATCGCAGGAAGTAAGCATTTACCGCCACAACCCTATTTATTCCAAGATTTGATGGATGGCTATTTCCAATTTTATAATCAAGCAAAGGATCATCTGCATCCAGTAGTTTTAGCCGCCGAAATGCACGAAAGGTTAGTGACTATTCATCCTTTTATTGATGGCAATGGTAGAACTTCCCGCTTAATCATGAATCTAATTCTGTTGCAATATGCATTTCCCTTAGCAATTATTGGTGGTGATTATGATAGTCGGATGGCTTATTATGATGCTTTAGAAAAGGTGCAGACTGAGAATAATAAAGAAGATTTTATTCTGTTAGTTGCTGAAAAGGTTTTATTTGCTTTGGAAAGATATATAAACATATTAAGTCCCCAAAGAATTAAACATTAAATCAAGCAAATTTATTTAATCTAAAGGTTTTAATTTTTAGCAGCTAATTCAGGACAGAGAAAATTGAGACTAACACCATGATTGGCTAGAGCTTCTTCGTAGTTACGCCAATCAGAATCAACGGCATTAGCGATCGCAGGTTTTGCGGGATGTGTTAAAGCAACGGCGACAAATTTGCGATTGGAGGGATCGAATTTTTCGAGATTAGGCGATCGCGGAAACTCAGCAAAATCATTTTCAGCAATTTGGGTGATAGGAACTTGCTCACAACGTTCAGTAGCTTGATGTGTCAAAACCCATTTAAGAAAGGCATCACCAACACCAGGTTGTCCCGTACTAGAGTTTTTGTTTTCGTATTCACGAATAATAAGCCGATTGCTATCAAGTACAAGAGTCCCAGACTCTTTCAGATTTTGGAGATATTTGATGCAAGTAAGGACACAGGTCAAAGATGCTTGAGGAGCTTTTTTACTAGCGACAAGTAGGACGTTTGTATCAACAATATGATGCATTCTTAATCTCCAGTCTTCATCTGGCGATTGATTGCTGCTTCAGTCATAGCAACAAGATCGCCCATTTCATCACCAAAGAATCCATCGGGATAGTTGCAAATATTTCCATAGTCATCAATATCGAGAGTAACTAACTCTGAATCCCCTTGATCGTTCATTTTGCAAAAATAAAGTGCAGCATCATCATTAGTAAATCCATCTTTTTCTTCAGCCATGCGTCGTTGTAAGCGTCTTAGTAAATGTTCGCTATGACTTTCGATAATGATTTGAATATTGCGAGTTTTGATGACTTCGATAAATATATCGGCGAGTCCTGCTTGGACTGAGGGATGTAAATGGATCTCGGGTTGTTCAAATATGAGGGTTGAGCCTTTTGGTGCGTAGTAACATAAAACTAATATTGGTAAAACTTGTGAAACTCCAAACCCAACATCAGTAATTAATACTTCTGCCGAATTAGGCGATCGTTGCACCAATATTTCATAATCACCACGATTTTGAGTAATTCTATTCAACCTAAATCCATGAATTAAGCCCAAATCTTTCAATGCTTTTGCGACAGAAATCTCAACTTCTGAATCTTTTTTGCGCGAAGCAAGAAGTGCAGCAACTGTTAATTCTCCATATTTCCCAACATTCTGAGGTCGCTCACCAGACCACTGATAAGTTCTTTTAGGATATTCTCTTAAAGGTGCAAGATAGTAGGTGTTTTGGAATAGATCTTCATAGGCTTTTATGGTAACTTTTAGATCTTCAATAACATTTAATAGGTTCCTAGTAAATAGATCTGAATGAACAGACTGAACACCATAGTTTTTTAAAACCTCAAACCGATTTTTGGGCGAGTTTTTAAGAAGTGAGCCTTCTGTAAATAATTGATAGATAGGAATTTCTTTCTTTAGCTCAGATTCCCTAATAATAAAATGATTCCACTGACGATCTTTGGGAAGAAAAGAATATTGAAAAAATTCAACACTGGTTAGATCACTATTTATATTAATTAAAGCCTCAAATCGTAGTAATGAAGTTAAAGCCTCATATCGTAGTAATGAAGTAGATGAAAGACCTATGAGACTATGTTGAAAAATTAATTTTGGAATCCAATTTAGTGAGAATTTCAACTTTTCAGGTAATCGATGTCTATGACTAATATCATAATTAGTACCTAAATCAACATAACTATATTGATCGCCGCCTAGATGCAAAATCCGATTGCGATCGCTTGACTCGACAGTTTGCTTCAGCATTAACAAAAATTGCAAAATCGCCGTTTTCCCAGAACTATTCGTGCCAAAAAAGCCAGTCAAAGGAGCCATCCGAAACTCTCCCGTATCTGCCCATGACTTAAAATTCTGAATGCGTAATTGCGTAAACATTTTGGTTTGGCTATAGCTTGCTCACGCATTTATCTTAGCGCGATCGCATATTTTGTGAAGAATAAACCAAGAACTCAAGTTCTTGGCTAAAAGCTTAAGCCTGCTGAAGCAGACTGAAAAGTATTTTTAACCAAAACCAGTAAAGTTACGCTCCGTAGGTCGTAACTTTACTGGTTTTGTAATTGCCATAAATACTGAAAAAATCAGCCTTTGTCGTTAAAACCAATCTTTATAAAGAGAATTACTGGAAAAGAATTGCAAACTTGACAAAGTCTGTTAATGTTTGTCTTGTAAAAATGCCTCGGTATTGTGGGTGAGGTTATCCGTGAGTGAATTGAAACACGAATCAGCACTACGAGAAGTTTCGGTTAGCGCCGTAACCGTTAATGATGACGATGACCTTGATGCGCTCTTAAGTGGTGATGGACTAAAAGAAAAAGAGATCGCTGAGATTGCCAATATGTTGCTAGACAACCTAGATGACGTAGATGCTTTTGCCGTTGATGCTTTTGCTGATGAATGGCTTGTAGATAGTCAGCAGCCTAGTACATCCAACCCCCCAGAAATTATCGAATCTAATTATTTGGCTAATGAATTAGCTGCCGATCGCGATCGCCTCCAAAAAGAGCTTGAGGCTCTGCGATCGCAACACCAATTTGAATGTGAATATGTTGATCAGCTTGAGCAGGAAATTACTAGTATTAGTAGCGATCGCGATCGGCAAGTTGCAGAACTCACCACCAAACTTGAAAACCTGCAAAGTCAAGTTGCCAAGTTGCAATCTCCCCCCCCAGTCACAGATGATCGAGATTTAAGCGATCGCTTAGCAATCCATGTTTTGCAACTAGAAGAAGAATTTAAACATCGTTTAGCGATCGCCTTAGAAATTGAAACCCAGAAAGTTACCCAGAAATATATTCAAGAGATCAATAGTAAGGATGAATTGATTTACCAACTGCAATATCAAAACACAGAGCTAGATATTTCACAGCAAACCTTGACTACAGAGTTAGAGTCAACTCAAGTTTTCCTCAAAGAGTCCACTAAAACCCTTGAACTAGCCCAGACTAAACTATCAGAAGTCTCAACTCAACGGGATCAACTAGAAGAAGAACTAATTCAACATCTCTCTAATCGAGCACAATTGCAGCAATCCTTGCGAGGGCTTGAAAATGAATATGTCACCGATCTGACAAGAGTACAAGAATTAGAGCAGCAAATCGAAGAATTGCAAAATCAAGTTCTACATCAAGCATCTAAAGCGTCTGAATATGAAGCGGCGATTCAGCATTGGAAAGAGCAATCAGTGCGTCATCAGCATCATGCACTCCAACTTAGTGGCGCATTAGAGCGTCTGTTAGTTGAAAGACCAGTTAAGCATTTAACTGAAACGATTCAGAATGAATCTACCTATGTTCAAGGTTACAGAGCAGAGCGATCGCTTGAATCTTTACCAGACCCAACGCCAGTGCGATCGCTTCGCCCAAATTCAAAAGTAGATTTACCCTCTTTTCTGGTTAGACATCGTTAAAAAGTGTTAGCTACATTACAGCAATTGCCGATCAAATGAGCCACAAGATAAATTTTGAAAGCGTTGCGAAGCAACGCTTTCAAAATTTATCTTGGTTTTGGTTTGAGCGCAAAACGCTTTAAGACATAAGACCCAAAGAAGAGTTGCGGCGCGAAGCGCCGCAACTCGTCTTTGGGTTTTGATATAGCGTTGCCATTTTGAGGATTATTTTTATCCACTTTCATAGGGAAAGCTGACAGTAAAGCAACTGCCTTCACCAATTTTGCTGCTAACATTTACATTTCCCCCATGTAGTTCTGCAAGTTTCTTCACCAAATTTAAACCTAGCCCTGTACCTGCATACTGACGACTGAGGCTACTGTTAATCTGCACAAAGGGCTGAAATAGTTTGTTAATATCCTCCATAGAGATACCAATACCAGTATCAGACACAGAAAAACGAAGCTCAGGTTTTAAATCAGATTTAAAATCTGATTTAAAATTTTCTTCAGAATTTGCTTCTGATAAACCTATGGCAACATTGGCTAACTTTGCTTCGAGATTGACTGTTCCATTTTTTTGGGTGAACTTTACCGCATTGCTCAATAAATTAATTAGCAACTGTCGCATTCGGCGTTCATCAACCACGATCGCTGTTGGTACACCATCATGAATTATGAGATTTAATTGAATATTCTTTTGAATAGCTAGATGTTTAACAAAGCTAAGACTACTGTCGCATAGATAGCGTACCGAGACCGAAGTTAGATCTAGGGTAAACATACCTGCCTCAATTTTGGCAACATCGAGAACATCGTTAATTAACTCCAAAAGATGTTGACCACTTTTTTGAATTGTTTTTAATGAACCCTGTTGACGCTGATTCAGTTCACCAAAAGCCTGCTCCAGCAAGCCTTCAGAAATTCCTAAAATGGCATTGAGCGGAGTCCGCAGCTCATGACTCATTGCGGCAAGAAACTCATCCTTAAGATGAGTAACCCGTTCTAGTTCTTTATTAGTTGCAATCAGCCTTTCATTACTAAACTGGAGAGCTTCTTCGGCACGTTTGCGATCGCTAATATTTCTCACTAATACGAGGACTTCATCTTCACCACATGGACTCACCCGAACTTCCTCATAAACCCATTCGCCATATTTTTGGAGTTTATGTTCGTAGATTTGTACCTCACCTGTGATAATTGCTTTCTTGAATACCGCAAGTTGTTCAGCCAGAACTGTGGGTGATAAAGCTTCAGAAATATTCTTCTTGATCGGTATAAATGCTTCTTTATCTGGGACAATTGGCAACATATAATCAAGACATGTCCCATCTTGTCTGAGGCGTAGTAATAAATCGGGAATCGCATTGAGTATTTCTTGTTTGCGAGTTTCACTTTCCTCTAGATCGGCGGTTCTCTCCTGAATTCTAAGTTCTAATTCTTGATTGAGTTTGGATAGTTCTTGTTGAGTAGTTTTTAGCTCATTGATATTTTGAATTAACGCAATATCATACATAGGCTGGTTTTGAGGATCTCGAACTATAGAAACACTCAGCAGTCCCCAAATAAATTGTCCGTTTTTATGCAGAAATCGCTTCTCGATATGGAAGCTATCAATCTCATTGTCAAGTAGTTTCTTGTAGTGATAAAGATCAATTGCTAGATCTTCAGAATAGGTGATTTCCTGAAAAGTCAGCACTTGCAGTTCCTTCTCTGTATATCCCAACATTTGACATAGCGCTTGGTTGACACCTAGATGTTTCCCATCAGGTCTAGCTAGTGAAATTCCCACAGCCGCACTGTCAAATACACTTCTAAATCGCATTTCCGACTCGCGAAGCGCTTCCTCAGACTGCTTGCGAGCACTAATATTCCGAATAATTGTCAAAACTTCTTGATCGTTAACTTTAACTATCTGCACCTCTTCATATTGTATTTGCCCATTAATATTCCACTGCTGCTCAAAAGACTGAATCTTATCAGTAGCAATTGCCTGTTTGATTGCATGTAATTTGCGATTTGCTAAATCAATGGGCAGTACATCTGAAAGATGTTTGCTGATCGGATCAAAGTCAGATGGGAGTAAATCAGCGACATAGCTGCTTGAGAAGCATTCTAGATAAATGCCATCAACGCTAACACGATAAATTAGATCGGGAATTGCGTTTAAGACTGCTCTTTTTTGAGCTTCCACATTGGCTAGAGTATCTTCAGCCAGTCTGTTTTTTGCTAAGAGAATACTTTCTTGAGTAGCAACTCCAATTATTTTGTCAAAGTCATCAATCACAGGTAAATGGCGACATCGAGATTGGTTCAAGAGGTTGAGCAGTGACTCTAAATCTTGAATTTGCGATCGCCGAACTATCATTGGAGAATCCGAAAGCACGTCAACAATTTTCAAGTTCTGTAAATTTACTTGTTGCTGCACTAGATTTAATACATCCCACTTAGACAAAAGCCCAATCAACCTATTTTCGTCAACTATCAAAACACACCCTGCTCTAGCTTCAAGCAAGCTGCTATGGTCGTTGGGATGATTGAAGTCTGATGAATGAAATGATTGAGCTAATTGATTCATTAGACTAATCGCTTCTAATACCAAGCTTTCTGGCGCAACCACGATTGGGTAGCGATCGATCGCAAGATCAAGATAAATGCTGTTTTGTACTAGCATTGGTTTAGTCGTTAATTGATTAAGAGCTTGTCTAGAATGTCGGTCGATTATGACATCGTTGTGATTGGCATGAGCGCTCATGCCCAGAAATTGGTGAGTCTTGCGGTTCAACGTGAAGCCAGAGTTGCTTGGGTATGGGATCAAGAGTTTTGCGATCAGTATTCAAATGCTTATCTAAATATTGATCAGATTGATCATATTTTACTGTTATTGCAAAATAAGCTAAGCGATTGCCCCAAATCTGAGCGGGTGCACTTTTTTGCCCAGCAGATAGCCTCGATACGAGATAATTTTTGTCAGGAGGAATTGTTGGAAATCCTGCAAAAAAATGGGGTTGATGTAATTATTGGGGAATGTAAATTTCAAGGTAAAGTCCACAACTCCCATGTTTTAAAGGTCAGCGAAACTGCTTTTTCAGAAAGATCTAGAGCATTCTCTCAGCGCAGTCTCAGTTCACGAGCTTATGCGATCGCCCATGACATCACACCACAACGTAAAATCTTTGGGCTTGCTGAATATAATTACTTAACCGCAAATCAGCTACTAAATTTAAAAGATTTACCTAATTCGATCGCAGTTCTAGGTGATGACTCTAAGGCATGTGCGATCGCGCAAGCAATAAACTTTCTGGGTATAAATACAAGCTTAGTCACTGATCATAATCATATTTTACCAAATGTGGATGTAGCGATCGCTCGTACTTTGCAAGCGCAACTAGAAGCTGAAGGGATCAATGTTTATACTAACACCCAAACGACTGCGGTAAGCCAGCTTGAGCATAGCCGAATAAGGATTTGGCTAGATAACCAAACGATAGAATGCGATCGCCTGTTAATCCCTGTAGCGCCAAAAGAGTTTGGCTTTCCTAGCGATCGTCATATTTATCAATGTCATGGCGATCAAGATATTGCCAAGATCTTGCAACAAACCTTACAAACTGGGTTTTGGCGCTCATCATCCATTCCTCAAATTCCGACGATGATTAACGTATCAACCACGCCAACCGTTGCTCAGGTTGGCATGACTGAACTATTGGCAAAACAAAAGTATGGGCAAGCTCTGTATATTTTAGAAAGCTCTACTGAAAACAGCTTATGCAAAATCATATGCAACCATAAGGGGCAAATTCTTGGTGCAAGTATGTTTGGCGATCGCGCCAAGCTAGTGATCGAGGCGATCGCGATCGCGATGCAAGGACAAGTCAAAATCCAAAATATTACTGTTTTACAAGAGTTACAGATCACTGAGCAATGGGAAAAACTCCATCGCGATCGTCGCCAGCAAGCGAAATTCAAGAACTGGTTTACTTTTCGGCGTGATTGGAATATTTAGAGATAAAAACAGTGCTTTGCACTGTTTTTATCTCTAAATATTCTGAAATCTTTTTAATATCGATCCTTCGGGAACATCTCGAATAATTTCAGTGATTAATGTTTTTGCCCCAAGCTTTCCAGAAGCTTGACTCTGATCGATATCAGCGATGAGGTTTTTAAATAGTAACAATAAACTTAAGCCCGACCCAACAATTTGAATATAGTGAGCAACTTCGTTATTAAGTCCTACTCCTCCAACAAAAACTGCGATCGCCAAAATCACAATTAACCATAAATACTTCTTCTGAATCGGATATTTGCCGATCATCCAGCTCACGAATAGACCAGTAAAAATACCATTAATCAAGCCATCGACCCATCGCAAAGGTGCTAGCAACATTCCGATCGCCTCCGATATAAAGACCAAAGCTGCGATCGCCGTTGATGCTTGTAATTTTTGGATATGTCTTTGCGTGGCCGCATTTTGGATTTCTAAAAGCGATCGCAATACATTCACCGCTAAAAGTTCCTTCCCTTCTGTATTTAGCAAAGCTAGAATTCGCTCTTTTAAAGATTGGATGTTAGGCTTCGGCTGTTCCCAAACTTCTTGACTATCGCGCCCATCACTATATTGAAGCCTTACCTTAAAAGGCTTCGGCTCTGCTGATGTCAAGACAATCTCTTGCGGTGAGATCAGCTTCTGCATTTCTATATTCTGTAACGCTTGATGAATGGCATGGCGATCGCACTTAGGATAGAGATCAGTTTTATTAAAAATCAACAAAATTGGCTTATAGGATTTTTGTAGATTAGCGATCGCTTCTTGTTCTAACCGTGTCATATCTCCAGCAATCACAAACAAAATTAAGTCAGCTTGCTTAGCTGCTTCTAGAGCCATCTCTCCCCTGATTTCACCCCCAATCTCATCAATCCCTTGTGTATCAATTAAGCGCAGTTGAATTTTCTTCCTCCCCAAACCCTCTGGGAGAGGGTTTGGGGGTGAGGGAATATCCCACGTATACACTGCAACATCTTTAGTTGTGCCATGAGTAGCGCCAGTCTCACCTAGCTTCTGTCCCAGTAAAGCATTAATTAATGACGACTTTCCCCGTGATACCATGCCAAAAACTGCGATCGCGATCGCGCTTTTATCTAGCTTCTCTTCAAGTGCTAATATTTCTGCGAGTTCAGATTCTGTTAATTCTTTTTGAAATAAATTGCGATAATTGATTAGGCGATCGCGCACCTGTTGTGGATAATCCTGCATGAAAAAGTTAACCCAGAATATCTCTCAAATCAATCTCAATTTCTGGAATTACGCCACTTTTAATCACTACATCACCTGTATAAATAGCTTCTTCATAAAAGCCTTCAACCCAAGATAGCAGCGTAATCTGGCTACGTACAGGATCGATGTGGGTATCACTGCCGTCATCATAGGCATAGTATTCTTCGTAGGATAGATACTTGACTTGGGGAATCGCGGCTTGAACCATAAATGTTATTCCATTCGCTGATTACATATTATAAGTCCGAAAAGCCCTGTACTCAAGTGCGGGCTAAAAGCTCAAACCCGTTGAAACGGGTTAAGTATGCTCAAACCAAAACTGAGAACTTTTTAAAAGTGGTACTTCGCAACACTTTTAAAAAAGTTCTCGGTTTTGGTTTAGGGAACTCCAAAGAAAAAATGATCCTTATAAAACCCCAAAATATAGCGGCGGGCGCAGCCCGCCGCTATATTTTGGGGATCGATTATTTTGTGTAAGTCCCTTAACGAGTTAATCAACAGTATTCCATAGTCCACTTCAGTGGACTTGAGATTTTAGCCAAGAACTTGAGTTCTTGGTTTATTTACGCTTTTATTAAGCATTTACTAGTTCTTTCATCGGAGCAGCGAGAGCTTCTTCCAATGGTGCGCGTCCTAGACGTTCTTCGAGAATATCCATTACCGTCCGCCCAAAGTCATCATCATCACGCTTCCATGCTTCTAGACATACTTCCCCAAAGAATGAACCTAGAGGTTCAGGATTCCAAAGCAACTTCTTGGCAGTCCAAGGCATCATGCTCATTGGGTTATAGCCTTTCTTGAGAATGTTGTTTTTAAAAGCATAATCTTCCAAATGTGTATGGGGTTGCAACCCAATGAAAAAGATCGCAGGTTCTACTTTGTCAGCACCGAATATAGCTTCCAATTCACGGTGATAGGCAATCGTTTGACGTACTGTCTCTAGAGTCTCATCGATCACATTAAAAGAATAGTTAACGGAAACTAATTCATTAAAACCTGCGGCTCTGAGATCGCGACAGTTTTGTAAAACTGATTTGAGGTTATAGCCCATGCGCATTTTACGAACCAGTTCTTGAGAGCCGCTAGTAATGCCGATCTCGAAATAGCTCATACCTGTCTCTACCATTAACTGACAGAGATAAGGTGTGAGATTGTCTGCACGGATATAGGCTGCCCAATGAATATCAGTCATACCCGATGCTTTGACTTTTTCTAATAACTCGATCGCATCATCAATGAATTTTTTCGCAGGAATAAACTGAGCATCGGTGAACCAGAAATTACGAACGCCGCGATCATAAAGTTGGCGCATTTCCTTGATTACTTCATCGGTGGGATTGATGCGAACTTGCTTACCCTCAATTACCGTATAAATACAATAACAACAGTTATGCGGACAGCCTCGCTTAGTTTGCACACCGATATAAAAGTCGCGATCGCGGAAGTAGTAATTAAAATCGTCCCAAATCGATTCGATATATTCATAATTGCAAGCACTTTTTTCAATCGGTGCTGGTTGCTCATGGATTAATCTGGCGCGAGGTTTAGTCTCACCAACCACATAACAGCGATCGCCTTCGATTTCACGACCATGCACTAAACGCTCCAATAGAGATTCACCCTCACCAACAGAAATAATTGTTCCTTTGGGTAACACGTTTCCTAACTGTTCATAAAAAACACTGACCGCACCGCCACCAATTACCGCCTTGGCTTCAGGGTGATATCGTCTGGCTCGACTTAAGCCGCGCTTGATTAAATTTGAGTTGCGCCAAAGCTCGGTGTAATAGGAGGTAAATAGGCGTAGTCCATTGACAGCGCCACGGAATTTTTTAAAAAGATTTTTGGCATAGTAAAACTCAAAAGCATTTTGAAGGGGATTGCCACCTCTTCCGCCAACTGGTGCATAAATCTGAATATCCCGCCAAGAAAAGACTAATAAGTTGGGCTGAAACTTGTCGATCGCCCGATCTAACGCCGCATAAAAATCGAGAGGTGGCACTGTGCCTAAGTCAAAAATATTTTGTTGCACATGGGGTGCAACCTTATGAATGTGATCGGATAAATAAACCACGCCAATCGGAAAAATTGGGTTGCATGGAAGGCGAATATAAAGAATGCGATCGCAGCCTACGGCTACACCAGATATATCACTAGCTAAATCTTGAGGATCTTTTATGAAATCAGTGGTAGACATAGGATTTTATCTTTAGATCTAAATTATTTCTTATTGTTTTTATTATTTTTGGTGCTTTTACCGCAATTTTCATCCTTGAGAATCGCTGGATATTCACCGCCAAGTCTTTACATATCTTAATTATATTCACTTTCTCGCCAGTTCGGTAATCATGGGGATCGATAAATTGGGGATCAAACGGGGATCAAATTGGCGATCGCTGAATTGATAGTTGGTAGTAGTGTTTACAATCGCTAGTTGGTCTTGAGTGTTAGCTTTATGTACAAGCAAAGTGGCAAGATTATTATTTTTGTTAATTCCAAATATATCGGCAGGGTTTATTTGGTTTAATTAGGAATATTTTTGGGTTCATGACTAACTTAGGCTGGTTTAATGTTCAAAAAATCTTGTTAATTTTTGCTTAAACAACTTTATATAAAAAAATACTATGTCCATATTTGATCCCTTACCTGCTGATTTGCACGACAAAAAGATTGTCTGCTCTTATGTAAATGCAACCAGCAAAATCCAAATAGCTCGGATCACTGATGTCCCTTTATGGTATTTCGAGCGGGTTGTATTCCCTGGGCAAAATCTCATATTTGAGGCGATCTCATCGGCGCATGTTGAGATTCATACAGGTATGATGGCAAGCTCCATACTTTCAGATACAATTCCCTGTGTCCAATTACAGGTAGAAGAAGCTAGCTGTGCCTTGCCAGACTGGGTTCCCATCAAGCATGTTGATGATGACTCACTGCATGATCCATCGGAACTGCTGAACCTACCTGAACCTGAAGTAGTCTCCTAACAATGGATTTTCTGATCTTCCATTTTTCCCAGTTTTTGAATTATTTGACCAGCATAAAAATGGACTTTCTGTCCCTTGATTATGCTCTGTTCCTGATCATCACCACAGTTATCTATTGGCTTTTACCGAATGTGCAAGCACGCTTGTTAATTATTTTGACAGCAAGCTTACTGTTTTATTCATTTATCCAGAAGCAATATGTTTGGCTGTTGTTAGTGATGTTGGCAATTAATTTTTGGTTGGGAGGGGAAATTCGCAAAGGTAACAAATTTCTGAAGCAGTGGCTGCTGTTTGTGGGGATATTTTTTAATGTGCTACTGCTATTTGGGTTTAAATATATTCCTTTCGTCGCAACGGCGATCGGCAATATTACAGGTTTACCAGTGGGGAGTTCGCTAGCGATCTGGGCGAAGGCAAACATCGCACCGCCGATCACCCTTAGTTTTTTTGTGTTTGAGTTAATTGCTTACTTAGTTGATACCTATCGTGGTAATAGTCCCGCCAAGGATTTTCTAAATTTTGCAGCTTATAAGTTATTTTTTGCCAAGCTGTTATCAGGGCCCATTACCCGCTATCAAGAATTTGCGCCTCAACTAATCACGCGATCGCGTCCCGTTTTACCAGATATTGCTGAAGGTGTGTGGCTATTTGCTTGTGGAGCCGTCAAAAAAGGGATAATTGCAGACAATCTTGCCCGACTAGTTGATCTTAGTTTTCGGAATACTGAACGCGCAGGCAGTATCGATCTATGGTTGGCTCTATTTGCCTATGGCATTCAAATTTATTGTGACTTTAGCGGCTATATCGATATGGCAAGAGGTAGCGCTTTGTTATTAGGTTTCAAGCTACCTCAAAATTTCGATTTCCCCTATTTCTCAGCAAGCATTTCCGATTTTTGGCGGCGTTGGCACATGACTCTCGGTGCATGGATGCGGAATTATCTGTATATTCCTTTGGGTGGTTCTAGGGGTGGGCTTTGGCGCACTTGCCTAAATTTGATGATCATCATGCTCGTAGTCGGGATTTGGCATGGAGCAAATTGGGGCTTCATTATTTGGGGTGTCTGGCATGGTGCGGCGCTGGTGGCTCATCGCCTCTGGATGGAAGTTTGCAGCGTATTTGAAGATTTGCATAAAATCTGGAAGCCTTTGCCAATGAGACTGTTGGCAGTTGTGATCACACAGTTGGTAGTCTTTTTAGGCTGGATTCCGTTCCGCTTACCTAATTTAGTTGATACAAATATGTTTTTGCAAAGACTCTGGGGCTACGAGAGCGATCCTCAGTTCGGCGTAAAAATTTATGTGGAATCTCTCGGTATTACAGCAGGACAGATCGCGTTATTACTATTTGGTCTATGCATTTGCTCTCTAGTCGCCTATCAATGCGATCGCGCCAAGTGGCAGTTAAATTGGCAAGTAAAGTTATTTCTAGTCCCCGTCAGCCTTTTTCTAGTCAGCATCCTCAGTCCCGACAAGAAATTACCCTTTATCTACTTTGATTTTTAGATTTTATAAGCCGTAAAGTTGCACCCCTCAGGGGCGAAACTTTATGGCTTTTAGTAATTTATTTTGCACAAGCACTTATTTTTGTATATTAGAACTCCAATTTCTTCTCGATCATTCTGAGCAATTCTGATTCTTCAGGGGTGATGACACCATCTAATATGGCGAATTTCTGGCATTGGACAAACAAAGATAATGCAAACTCTGGTTTGATATCTCTTAATAAAATATCAAGAGGAATCGGTGAATCTATATGATTTGCGATCGCATTGATCGATTCTGATTTGAGATTGGCTGACCTCAAATCAGTTAAAATATCCTCCTTACTTCTACCCTGATTTCCTGCCAAGATCACATGGACAAGAATTTGATCAATGATTTCTTCCTGTGGAATTGCACTTTTTAAGATTTCTTCGCTATCTTTTTGAATAGCTTCTAACTGCTCCTCAAAGTTGGCGGGGTTGAGCTTTGCTTCATAAAACGCGCAACTAGCTTGCCCCAATGTATAAAGCATGACCGCATTGGAACTTACGGCAATAACTGAGCCTGCAATCGGAATGTTCCTGAGCATTCCTAATCCTGCTTTGATCGCCATTTTGCCACCAAAAGCTAATCCAAATACTGCGACAATCTCACCTTTCCTTGTCGGATCTTTAAGATCCATTCCATAGGCACTGGCAATTTGATAAACCATCTCAGCTTGAAGTTTGGAGTTTGGAAAAAATTGAAGCAAAAAATGGATGAACGGCACATTAAGAGATGCCCAAATATTGGGCATGAGAAATCGAAGCACTAATGATTTAGGAGTACTAAGATAGTAGTATTTGCCAG
>JBIKYZ010000465.1:0-2546 GCA_044354985.1 Pseudanabaena sp.
TGGCAAATACTACTATCTTAGTACTCCTAAATCATTAGTGCTTCGATTTCTCATGCCCAATATTTGGGCATCTCTTAATGTGCCGTTCATCCATTTTTTGCTTCAATTTTTTCCAAACTCCAATAGTGACAATGGCATTAGCAAATGCTTACTGGGATCGAGATAGAATCTGGGATAAGCTATTCGGACTATTTTTAGCAGCAAAAGGCTTGATGATGATTCCTCCTTGGCGAAGTGAGAATGGGCGACTAGCACTTCAAGAGACTATCTCAATCTTAACTAAATCTGCACAAGATTTACTGATGGGAGTATTCAAAAACATGAAAAAGCTTTTGGGTTTAGAAACTGTTAAAGAATTTATCGCAAACGATCGCCGATGATTTTCCTACTCACAAGTGGGATAAAAAACCAGCCCAGAACGCCATAGAGAGAAGCCCCGATCGCTAACAATGAAAAAGCAAAACCTTGATCGTAGAGCCAGCCACCAATAATCGCCCCAAACGTAGCCGCAAGATTTATGACAGAGACAAAGCAAGCATAAAATGTACCTCCAATCATCTCTGGACAAGAGCGAACAAAAACTTCTGAAAGACTGAGGAAGGCAATTATAGCAGCACAATTACTAAAGACTTGAACAAGGATGGCGCTATTTTTGTCAAAAATAAAAGCGATCGCAAGAGCCGAAAGTACACTAGCAAACACAGATAGTTTGAGAAGCGTGTTCTGATGGAACTGGCGAAACCAAATGCCAAAAGCGATCGCACCCAATCCCACCCCCAAGAAGCCAAATGCGCCCAAAATGCCAAAAAAGTCTTCAGAAAATTTCAGTACATCGCGTTGGTAATACAACAGCGGTGGTATTGGCATAGTGCCAAGCAAAAATACAAAACCTGCGATCGCTAAAAAACTTGACGATCTTAACGCCTCCCAAAGCGAATGAAAGCTTTGACGCATAGAAATTTTTCTAGACTTCACTTTGGTCTCTGGCATCCAAATCAATACAGCGACGATTCCTGCTAGAGGCAAAACAGCGCTAACTAAAAACGCGAAAGAAAGATTTTGATGTTGAGCAATTTGTCCGCCCAGATAAGAAGTAATTACGCCACCTAGCCCCAGCCCCGTCCACTGTAAAGACTGTAGTTGTCCTGTTTTGCCGCTTGGCTTGCCAACTTCGATCATAAATTTGTCGGCAAGCACATCCGAAAAAGCGATACAGGTAGATATCAACACTGCACCTACGGTTAGTATAGGGAGTGAATAAGATTTTAGGGTAGCTAAAAACAAGAAAAATCCAGTTGCCAAACCATAGCAGATCACAAAGTAGCCTTTAAATTTGTAGCCAAATAAGACAAAACTATCTGCGATCGCGCCAAAGACAGGTTTAATCATCCACGGCAAAAAGGCGATCGCGATAAAATTAGCAGACTCACTTGCTGACAAACCAATAGTTTCTTTTAGATATATAGACAGAGCCAGCGAAGAAATCCCTGGATTGCTGACATAGGTTTGAATGAAGTAAAAAAGTATGGTCAAGACAACAATTTGCGGCATTACGCTAATTAACCAAAAATTTGCGATCATAAGTCTTGCATATGTGTCACGTTTTGGTATGATTAAAATCCGCGCAATGAAGCAAGCAACTTTAAACAAGTTTTTTGTGCCGTTAAGCGAGGAGAGATGGCCGAGTGGTTGAAGGCGCAGCACTGGAAATGCTGTTTAGGGGTAACTTTAACGAGGGTTCGAATCCCTCTCTCTCCGTAAAATATAGCTTTTAGCTATCAAACCAAAAAAAGGAGGTGCATAGCACCTCCTTTTTTTTGGTTTGATTAGAGTGCTAGACACTATAGCCAGTTGCCAACCAAGATAAAAGAAGCCCAAAAGTATGGATGCTTGAGATCGATCGCTTGATTAAGTTGCTTTAGGGTAACTGCTGATAAAGTGGGAATCCCTTGGATCTGTTGCCCCTCGATTCTTACGGCTCCTGTTAATAGTGCAACTTGAGTTTGCTGTAATGCGATCGCTTTACTTTTGGCGGCGGGAAAATTGTGATAAAAAGACAGCATCAATGGCGTTGTACCAGCATCACTTACTACCCAAAGCGAGGCAAGTACACTTTTTGCACCATTTTGAGCGGCGACTCCACCTAGACCAAGATTTTGACCGACAGCAGTCTGACAAGCACTCAGTGTAAGCATCTCAATTGGTTCGGAACCGAGATTGAAAGATTTAAGTTGATCGAGATACAGCCGCTCATTCCACATTTGAATGAACGCACCACTAATAGTGTTACTCACAAATTTGGCATGGGTGGCTAGATGCACAATGCCATAGTTTTTCTTTTTTCGCTGGGTTTTGAGATTCTCAATCGTAAAGCTTTGATTGAGAAAAGCATCGCCCTGTAAAACTTGTGTGGCAATAGTATTAACTCACCTTACGCAGATAGAAAATCCAGAGATTTGATTTAGATAAAAGAGTCTGAGAATGTATACTGAAACAAAGTTTGAACGTAATTGCTTCATCGAAACTAAACCAAGAGTAGCACATAG